>NZ_JBDPNU010000025.1:0-372388 GCF_050468105.1 Fictibacillus sp. NRS-1165 | reverse complement strand
AAAATTTGGGGTGCAGTTCAGAGCGGCTGCCTGTTTTTTCATGCGTTCTACTGTTGTTTATTTTGAAGTTCCAACTCTTTCATTCTTGCTTCCGCCATTTCAGCCTTCTTTAGCTCTTTCTCGTGAAAATGCTTCAGAATTTTAACGGTCATCCATGCCAATATCACAAACACGATAAAGATGAAGACTGCGGGCAGGAGTTCCAGCTTGTTTTCGGGGAATTCCACATCAATCATTGAAACACACCTTCCTTGATGGCTCTTCCTTTATTATACACCTATTAAAAATGTCATACAGTGAAAAAAGCATCCTCTTTAAATAAAAGGATGCTTATAATGGGAGTTAAGCCTCCACTTCGCTATTTTCTTTTACATAACGATTATCTTTATGACCCCGGCAGTGGGCACTGCATGATCGTTTATGTTCATGCTCACAATCTTCACACATTAAAAGGTGTTTGTTGCACTCAGGGTTGCCGCATTTCACATAGCGTTCTTGAGGGTTGCCGCAGTGATAGCATCTGCCCACAACTTTTTCTGTTCCAGCCCTGTTGACCGGTACAGAGATACGCTCATCAAAAACGTAGCATTTCCCATCCCAAAGGTCTCCCTTTACGTCTTCATCATAGCCATACGAAATGATACCTCCCTCCAACTGGGAGACATCCTGAAAACCTTCTTTTATTAAAAAGCCTGAAAACTTCTCACAGCGTATGCCTCCCGTACAATAAGTGAGAACTTTCTTGTCTTTAAACTGGCTGAAGTTTTCCCTGATCCATTCCGGAAGGTCTCTGAAAGTTTCTACATCAGGGCGTATGGCGCCCTTAAAATGGCCAAGGTCATATTCGTACGTATTTCTTGCATCAAGGATCACCACATCCTCCTGCTGCATGGCTTTGTAAAATTCCTTCGGTGCCAAATGTTTGCCCGTCAGCTCGTTTGGATTTACATCATCTTCCAAATTTAAATTAACAATCTCTCGTTTCAGTTTAACTTTCATTTTTTTAAAGGCGTGGCCTTGTGATTGTTCAATCTTAAACACCATATCATTAAACCGGCTGTCATTTTTCATGTGTTCTATATATCGGCCCGTTTGTTCCGTCGTCCCGGATACCGTACCGTTTATCCCCTCATGGGCAATCAGGATTCTTCCTTTTAGTCCTATCGATTTACAGAATTCAAGATGCTCAGCAGCGAACTGCTCATGGTCCTGAATCGTGATGTATTTATAAAACAGCAGCACTTGGTAACTCATTCTTCTTTCACTCCATTACTCCATCAGCATAGTTTCAACTCAACTATCATAACAAATTTTTCTCCAAAAAGGCAGATTCTATCATGAAAACGATTTCCCTTTGATTCCCAGTTGTTTTCGTTTCCATGATGTGTGAATATTTGAATAGTGAGAATCATTTCATAAGGAGGAACCATGTTTTTTAAAACGGCCGCATTAAGCCTTACCGCTTTTCTGAGTATGACGACTGCCGCGTTTGCAGCGAGTCCTTATACTGCAAAGCCGGGAGATTCCATCTATAAAATTGCTCGAACGCATCAGACAAGCGTTAAAACTATAATGAATATGAATTTGCTTCACCAAACCATGATCCTGCCCGGACAAGTCCTTTATGTCCCTGATCACTCATCATTATACAACGTCCGCTATGGAGATACACTCTATACGATCTCTAAAAAATATGGACTAAGCCTGCAATCGCTGCTCCTGGAAAATCGGCAAGTGCGAAATGCCAGCCTGCTTTATCCAGGGCAAATCATCGAACTTCCTTCGAGCCAAACTACTGCCGGTCAAACTGCCACGCAGAAGCCTGTGGCCCCTGAGACTGGCCTAAGCGCTAACGCTAAGGAAGTAGCAAGCCTCGTTAACCAGGAACGGAACAAGCAAGGGCTCTCTCCGCTTACACTCAATACGAAACTCAGCAATGTTGCCAAGATCAAAGCAACAGATATGGTCGAACACAATTATTTCTCCCATACGTCACCGACCTACAGTTCACCTTTTGACATGATGAGAACGTTCGGCATCTCCTATTCGGCTGCCGGAGAAAATATCGCAGAAGGGCAGCGTTCCCCACAGCAAGTCATGCAGGACTGGATGAACAGCCCTGGGCACCGTCAAAACATTTTAAGCAGCAATTATAGCCAGATTGGAGTCGGGTACTATGAGGGTGCCTGGGTCCAAATGTTTATTCGATAATTTTAAAACATAATTCTCACAAAAAAGTCCAGTACTGTTTAACCAGGACTGGACCTTTCATTTCATCTTCCTAAGCGACACCTGCGTTCTCCATGCGGGCGGAGACGGCTTCATAATGGTGCTCCAAAGAAATTCTTTTAATTTTGTTGAAGAACTTCTCCGGCAACTCTCTCACGAGCGCCCTTGCGATTTTCCATGCCTGAACTTCAACAAGCAGTTCAATCTTTCTTTTTTTCAGTTCATCTTCCGTGTCGTCATACAGCTCCACGAGCTTTTGCAAGTAAGGATCTGTTGCGTGGCCTGCCTCATGGGCAAAGATGACTAAAGCATACTCCAGCAGAACATCCTCTTCAGGAAACATCCATCGGCACTGCGATTGGATTTCTTCCAGATATAACGTGATCGAATGGTCACCTGCATTGTATTTCCCCCCAATATTGCGGTTCAAAGGGCACTTGGCTTCAATGTGAACATCTATCGATAAGTTAAAACGTTCCAGTATTTCATTAATTTTTCGAATCAGGTTTTTATTCTCCAGCAATTATTTCCCCTTCTTCTTTGTAAAATTACGCTGGGGCGCTGACTTTGTTGGCGGTCTTTTTTTGTTTGTTTTTTGTTGTGAATCTTGGGAAGAAGGAACAAGCTGATCTCTTCTAAAGGTCACTTTTTGAGGATAGACGTTCATTTTTTTAGCCCATTTCAAAAGGACGTTTTCTTCTCTTTCTGTAACCAGAGAGATAATCGTTCCTTCTTGCCCCATCCTGCCTGTTCTTCCTGAACGGTGAATGTATTGTTTTTCTGAATCTGCAAGGTCAAAATGTATAACGTGTGTTAGTCCGCTAATATCGAGCCCGCGCGCAGCAAGGTCAGTGGAAAGAAGCAATGCGTGATCACTTGCACGGAATTCTCTCATCACTTTTTGCCGCTCTTGTTTTGATGCCTGTCCTGAAATCACCCCTACGGTAATCCCACGGTAAGCCATTTTTGTAGCAATTTCTTCAAGCCGCATGCTGTCACCAAAGAAAACAATAGCCTTCATCGCCGAATGGTGTCGAATGATGCGCCTGAGATTATCTATTTTATCACGTCTCTCAGAAATAAGGTAAAGATTTTGCACTCTATTTGCTGCCGCCGTATCTCTTTCAACTTTTATAAAAAGAGGCTCGTTCATCCATTCCTTCGCAACCTCTTCTGATTTCTTTGAAATGGTCGCTGAAACGAACACCAGTTGCCGATCCTTCATCGTTCCTTTAACAATATTCTGCACCTCGTCCATTAATTCCATATCGTAAACAACATCTGCTTCATCGACGACTATCGTTTTCACCTCATGAAGTTTCAGCTTTTTACTTTTATAAAGCTCGAGAATTCTTCCGGGTGTTCCAATGATATACTGAGGCTTCTTCTTTAATTTATCAATCTGGCGCTGTACATTTACTCCGCCGATCAGAGTTGTCCCAGAAATCCCGCTGCCTTGGGCATACTCCTGAAAAACAGTGTGGATCTGCATGACGAGTTCTTTCGTAGGAGCGATGATCACGGCCTGAACCGATGCGGAATTACTGTCTATACTTTCCAGAACCGGAAGACAGTACGCCAACGTCTTTCCTGTCCCCGTAGGAGATTCTACGATCAAGTCTTTTTTTCCAAGCATGCTCGGCAGCATCTGCTCCTGAACAGGCGTCAATGCCTCAAACGCCGCTTTTTCCCAATTCTCCTGCAGGAATGGCTGCAGATCCTTCAATGGTGTCGTCATTGTTTAGTTTTCCCCTTTATTGAAAATTTGTTCATAGGATGCCATCATACGATCAAGGTATTCCTCCAGCTGTCCGCTGTTCTCATCATGTAATTTATGATTGAGCAGTACGAGGACTTCGTTACTATAGCTTCCTCTTGGCAATCCATAAATATAGGAAACCTTTTGAGAAATTTCACCGATCGGCTTCCAAATCGTGCGCAAACTTTCTCCGATCTCTGAGCATTCCCGTTCAATATCCTGTACCGTCAAATAAAAGGTCACTGAAAAACGGCAACCTGTATTCTCTGTCTCTCTTTCCATTATTTCATCGGCAAGGTCCTCTAGACCTGCTTTTAGTTCAACTTTTGCCTTTAAGCCCCGCGCATTGTTTTCTTTCAATAATACTTCGAGGCTGTATGTTCGGCTGAGTGTTGCAAGGTCTACGATGTCACTCCGGTTCGTTACTTTCAATTGGCCGTCAAAATCAAGGTCATAAACCATACCTTCAAGGATTATTTTTAAGTTTTCATAAATCGTGGGATCAAACATTTAAGTACCTTCCTTGCTTTATAGTCTTATATTGCGGTACGTGAAATTATTATCAGGTCTGGTTGAATACATTTTATTGTACCCGCTCCCACCAAGAAAACGCTACTAATTTCCTGCAGCTAAAGAGACAAATAAAAAAAGACGGCGTGTTTTCCGTCTTTTACGAATGCAGCCGATCCAGCATGGTACTCAGGACGTAATCAATGGATTTGACCATCTCGGTGAACCGTTTCTCCCTTGTATCCGGCTGAAAGGCAAATACCGCAACAAATTGTAAGTTATCAAACGTGTCATTAATCTGATTGACATGAATATATTTCGGCCTATTGTCCTCCACCCATGGCAGTGATAAGCTTTTCCATTCTTCAGCCATTGCGCGGACCTTGTCGGTAAACGGCTTAACCTCACCATAAAAGTCTACTTCATAGCCTTCTTTTTTTGTTTTTTCGATATATTGATCAAAAGCTTCACGATTCACATGTAAAAGCTCTCTCGTTAACTGATTTAAGCGCAAACCTTATTCACCCCTGACTCTTCTATCCTACCAAAAGAATGGATAGATTGCACGAGGCAGTTGCGCTACAGGGTGAAAAGACTGACGAGCCAGTTCCGTCTCGGTTTTTTATACTCTGCCGTTTCTTCGGGTCCCTGCGGCATCTTCAGCAGCTTGACTTCAATGTCTTCAATCTTTTCTTCTATTTTGATCAATCGCTTCATCATGTCATCCATCTCTGTCGCATGCTGAAGAACTTGATAGGACAATACGTCGTCAGCCTTTTCTTCGATCTTTTTTTCCAGCTTTTCAATCTGTGTCATCAGGCTCTCGAATCGTTCATCAAATTTCCCCGCCTTTACAGGTGCCTCTGGAGATTTTACTTGAGCTGCGATCTGAATATCGTTCATGAGAAGCCCGGCGTCCAGCTGCTTCTTGATCTCACGCAGGTCTTCAATGTCTTGCTCAGAGAACAGATAATGCCCATGGTCATTTTTTTGGCAGGTAAGGTTGAAGTGCTTCACCCAGCGCTGAATGGTTGTTGGATTCACACCAAGTTCTTCCGAAACCGTTTTTGTTTTAAACACCATTTCCATTTCTAATTCCCTCCCCGTTTTCTTATACAGTAGTAATTCCGTCCCTTTTTTTGATTCCCTTCAGAGGTGACAAAACTAGAAGCAATTCGGCAAAGAATGTGGTTTTCTTTAAAAAAATCCTCCTTTCGACACTATCTATCCTGTATGAAACAGGACTTCCTGCCTAACACTACTGACAGGAGGTGATCGAATATGGAGAAACACGAAAACAGCCTGGAGCAGGAGCAGGAAAAGATGACAAACGCCCCTGAACAGGAAAAAGAAACCGGACACGGCGACAAGAAGCTGGAGGGCCCGAATTATCCAGCTACATAAAAAGAAAAGCTGAAGCGCCTGGTCATAGACGAAAGCTGGTGGAACTTTCACATAACAACACGCTCTTTGTGTTGAGATGTGAAAGTGAAGCAGCCGAGAAGGGATGATAGTAGAACGATCTTTCATCCTTTCTAGGCGCTGAAGCTGGACCAAGAAAAGCTGAAGCCGGTGTTTAGAGCCGATAGACATTGGAGTGCTTGATCACACAACACACGCTCGGTTCTGTTAAGGTGAGCAAGCGTAATGCGCGAACAACAGGAATGAATCAAAAGGTGATCCGTCACACGGATCACCTTTTTCTTATCGGTCATTCTTATCGTTGAACAGCATCTCTTCCAGAAGGATTCCGATCTGCAGCTCCAGCTCTTTTTTATGGTACCAATCCGTCAGCTTGGTCTTCTCAGGAATAGAGAACCTGCGGTAATAGGTTTCCAGGTGGGCTGCGTGTTGACTCCAGTCCTGCAATGGTGGCCGGCCGTGGTGGATGAGGGGATAGGTCAGCCTTAACAGCTGTGGAACCCTATTACGGTTTGGATATACATACTGCTCATAATCGCTCCTCGAACCGGTATGCGGTGTTAAATAGGCAAAATCATGAAAGAGGATCTTATAGGGGGATTGAAACAGCAGCCAAGCCAGCCTTCTTCCAAGCAGGATGCGGTTCTTAGTGCGGCGGAAGCCATGAACGGAAAAACCATAAACGTCACCCTCTCTTGTCGGAATCAAGACCGTGCTGAAATGAAGCCAATTTTGCAGACGGTAAGGCAAGGAAAGAAAAACTCTCCTTCGGTACACCGGATGTTCGATGACCGGCTTTTGAATCAGATGCTGTTCATTGATGATCAGTGATGTCCATAGCCTCTCTTCGTCTCCCCCCGACCAGAACCGCTGCCACTCTTTTTGCATAAAAGAAGATACATTCAACTCAGACAGCAGCGGGAACAGAGGTATTCCTGCCTCCTTGCTTTTTTCATATAGAAGAAGCTGAGGATAGGCATCTGAGAAAATCAGCCAGTTCGCCCGTTCATACGTTAAAAAAAGCAGTTGACGGTATTTGGGCGGAATGGATCTCCTCATCCATTCTCCTTCCAGGTCGCACATGTTGTAACCTGCATTTCTCGATACAATTGATGCTAAAAAAGACCACTTGATCTCTGGATGTTTCTCATAAAATCGCTGATAAAATACGGTACGTGAAATATTATCCCGGTTTCCTTTTTCTGTTTGTTGCTGAATCTCTCGACTCAATTCCAGGTTCACCCTGCCCCCTCCTTTTCTTCATATCGTTCTACCGAAGCTGCTAAAATATTTGTAAGCTTTATAGAAAAACGGTAAAATAAAAAGATCATGATGAGGTTTGGAGGCATGAATATGGAGCAAAGGGTGATTATCTATACACAGGAAACCTGCCCGCCATGCTTTGCACAAAAAGAATGGCTAAAATCAAATAACATTTCATTCGAGGAAAGAGATATCCGAAAGAATCCCCAATATATGAATGAAATCATCGGTCTTGGAGCAAGTGCGACTCCCGTTACCGTGATAACAAAGGACGGTTCTCAGGAAGTCGTGATGGGCTTCAACCAGGATGAACTGCAGTCCATTCTTGCGATCGATTAAGAAAATACGGCCAATCACTAAAAAGCTATGCCAGCACTTGCCGCTCGCATAGTTTTTCTTATGTATTCAATAGAAGGATGTGAAAAGATGCCACCCATCAATTATCCGAATGGAAAAAAGCAGGAAGCTCCCCTCCCGCAGGGCGCTACTAAAGCCCAAAGCACCATTTCCTACGGCAATCGGGGCATGACGCTTGAAGAAGATCTGAATAAAAGCAATGAGTATTATTTAGAATCAGGCAGAGCCGTCATTCATAAAAAACCTACTCCTGTACAGATTGTCAATGTTGAATATCCAAAGCGTTCGGCAGCAGTCATAAAAGAAGCTTACTTTAAACTCGCTTCTACGACCGATTACAACGGAGTATACCGGGGCAGGTACATTGATTTTGAAGCGAAGGAATCGAAAAACAAGACCTCCTTCCCGCTCCGCAACTTCCATGAACATCAAATTCAGCACATGGAAGCGATCACGGCGCACGGCGGCATTGCATTCGTCATCCTGCGCTTCTCTATGCTGAACGAAATTTATCTGCTTGACGCATCCCATTTGATCTCATACTGGAAGGATCAGAATAACGGAAGGAAGTCGATTCCGAAAAAAGACATTGAAACGCTCGGGTTCCTTGTTCCGCCAGGCTATATCCCCAGAATTGACTATTTAAAAATTATTGATAAAATGTACTTCAATCACTAGCGGGCAAGGTCAAGTTCATAAATAAGGCGCTATTGACGAATAATCATAATGTACAATGCAGTAAGTGAAAGGTTGGTATAAATACATGTCTAATGAATACCGCAGCAGGCAGGAACGCAGACAGGCTTCGGGAGGAGACAGTAATCCTCCCAAGAAGAAAAGGGGGTTCCCGCTCTTTAAAGTTATTATCTCATTCTTGATTATCATGTTCCTTATTGGGACAGTGACAGTCGGGGTCATCATGGCACAATCCCCAAAACTCGACCCTGAAAAACTTAAGACCCCTTTATCTTCTCAAATCTATGATAAAGACGGAAAAAGAGTCAGCTCACTCTTTTCTGAAGAGAACCGGGTTAAAGCAGGAATTGCTGATATTCCGCCCAATGTACGAGATGCATTTGTAGCTGTAGAAGATGTTCGCTTCTATAAGCACCCGGGTGTTGACGTACGCCGGATATTTGGTGCGGCACTTGCCAACCTAACGGGTGGCTTTGGTTCTGAAGGGGGGAGCACAATCACCCAGCAGGTCGTCAAAAATACGATTCTCACCAATCAAAAATCACTGACGCGTAAAATTCAAGAGGCGTACCTGGCGATCAAACTAGAACAGAAGTACTCCAAGGAACAAATCCTTGAGATGTACTTGAATAAAATTTACTTCGGCCACGGTGCCTATGGGATCGGAACGGCCGCTAAAACCTATTTTGATGCTGACAAATTGGATCAGCTAAAGCTTCATCAAGTAGCCCTGCTCGCTGGACTTCCAAAAGCCCCTAGCAACTATGACCCGCTTACTCATCCGAAAGAAGCGGAACAGCGCCGAAACGTTGTTTTAGGCCAGATGGAAAAATACGGCTTCATTACGAAAGCCGAAGCGAATAAGGCAAAAGCTACTCCTGTAACAGATGGCTTACGAAAAGGAAAGCTTCAGGAAACACGGGTTCACGAAGCTTATCTTCAGCAAGTGATCAAAGACCTTCATAAAATGAAAGGCATGGATGATGTTGATGTCTTTGCAGATGGGCTGAAAATTTACACGAACATGGATACAAATGCTCAGGAAGCAACGGAGGACGTGCTGCAGAACGCCTCGTTCCTGCGCAACGAAAATAAAAAACTGCAGTCCGGCATCGCGATTGTGGATACGAAGACCGGCGGCATACGGGCGATTGGAAGCGGACGCGATGAGAACCTGATGAGCGCCTACTATGCTTCAGGAAATCCAAGGCAGCCGGGATCTACGATCAAACCGATCCTTGACTACGGCCCTGCGATCGACAACATGAAGTGGGATACCGGGCACATTCTGAAAGATACACCGATTACCATCAATGGCGCGACCATCAATAACTTCAATAATGAACAATTTGGAGATGTAACGATGCGCAAGGCTCTCGAAAAATCGGAGAATACACCTGCCGTCCGAACGTTCCTTGAAGTTGGCGAAAGCAAAGCAGTCGATTTCGCCAATAAGCTGGGTATCAAGATTGACTCTGCACCTCCAGCTTATGCGATCGGCGGATTCCAAAAAGGGATCACTCCACTGAACCTTGCGGGCGCCTATGCCGCCTTTGGTAATGAAGGCGTCTATACCGAGCCGACAACGATCCGGAAGATTGAGTTCCCTAACGGACAGGTTGTAAAACCAGAGACAAAGCCAATCGCTGCGATGAAGGATTATACTGCTTATATGATCACCGATATGCTGAAAGGCGTCATGAGAAGCGGTACAGGAATGATGGCGAACGTCCCAGGCCTTAATATTGCCGGTAAAACGGGAACGACCAACCTTCCTAAGGAAATCCGGGACCAGTACGGCATCCCTAAGAGCGCAACGAACGATGCGTGGATGGCTGGATATACAACCTCCTATTCCGCGGCTGTTTGGACCGGATACAACAAATATAAAGATGAAGGCGGCGTTCACTATCTCGATACGAAACAAAAAAACTATTCCAAGTTAATCTTTAAAGAAGTGATGAGCCGCTTAAATCACAGCAACACTGACTTCAAGAAACCGAACTCTGTAGTAGATGTAACACTTGAAAAAGGAACACATAAAAAAGCAAGCGAATTTACACCAGATGATCAAAAAACGACCGAATTGTTTGTTCGCGGAACGGAACCTACCGAAGTTTCCAACAAATATGAGAAACCAGCTTCAATTGAAGGCCTGACTGCCAAGTACGATGATAAGAGCAAATCCATTGATGTCAAATGGAAATACAAAGGCGGCAAGGGCAAAACGGTCTATAAGGTAGCAGCTAGCGTTGACGGCACACCAGCTGCTGAACAGACGATCAACGACACGAAATTCACCGTACCAAACGCTGAACCCGGCAGGACGTATACGTTCGTGGTCACCGCGGTCGAAACCGATACAGGGAAAGAGAGCGATCCTGCTCATACATCGGTTACCATACCAGCTGAACAACAGCCGCCTGCCGAAGGACAGAATCCTGATCAGGGGAATAATCCGGGTCAAGGAAACAACCCTGATCAAGGTAATCAACCAGGACAAGGACAGGAAGGCACAAACCCTGGAGACAACACCAATCCTGGTCAGGGAAATAACGAAGGCAACAACGGCCAGCCTGATCATGGCGGCGGCCAGCAAGGAGGCACAACTGAGCCTCAGACTCCCCCAGGACAAGGACAGCAGGAGCAGCAGCAAAAACAGCAACAAAGAAAGCAAGAGCGGAAACAGCAGCAAGAGCAAGGCGGTTTCCCTTCTCTTCCTGATTTAAATCAATAATGTAAGCAACAAAACAGGCCATCGCCGGGATCATCGGCGATGGCCTGTTTTTATTGAAACCTGATCATATATCGGTCCTCCAAGTAATTCCACAACCCCGGGTAATCAAAAGCAAGGTTCCAAAAGCTTGCTCCACCAAGGCGATATTCATCGATCAGATCAAATTTTGCTTTCATGCTGCGGTAATCTTCAAACCAAACCTTATGCTGCTTCTTCTCTTTATCCCAGTAAACAAAATACGGAGCCTGAACGTCTTTTGCATACTGAATCGCTGTTTTTCTCTTTCGTGCCAGCTGAACGGCCTGAACCGGACTGAGAGCTTTAGCCTGTGGGCCCCCCTGGACGAAAGGAAGTTTCCAGTCGTATCCATAGAGGTTGATACCCATCAATATCTTGCTCCGCGGTATAGTGTTCACGGCATAATCAAGCACCTTTTTCACCTCATTCAGGGGACTGACCGGAAGAGGGGGACCACCGCTGTATCCCCATTCATAGGTCATGAGAATAACATAATCAACAGTCTGTCCATGTGCTTTATAATCATGTCCTTCATACCAGACACCTTTTTGTTTTTCTTTGATCTTCGGTGCAAGAGCGCTAGTTGCAACATATCCTTCCTTGTGCATGCGGTCAGTAATATTCCGAAGAAACCGGTTATACCGCTCTCTATTTTTGCGGCCAATATATTCAAAGTCAACATTGACGCCGACGTATCCTTTTTCTTTCATGATCCGGACGGTGTTCCCAATAACTTTATTACTAGTGTCAGGGTTCTTCAATACCGCTGTCGCCAGTTCCTGGCTGAAGCCTCCATCTTTGATCGTCGTGATCGATATCAGCGGCCTGACGTTCTCGTTTTTAATCTCCCGCAAAAATGCAGCATCATCCAGTGGCTTTAAGTCACCGTTTTCACTTACTTCATAGCTGAAAAGTGAAATATAGCTTAATGCTTTGGCCGCTTTTTTAAAGTTTTCTTTTGCCCTGTCGGATGGTTCAGAAAATGCATTTACTGTCAATGTACGTTTCCTTTTTTGCGGAACATTCAGTGTCTGCCCTCCCGTTAACGGCTGATCATCTACACCGGGATTCGCCTGTTTGAGCTCAAATAAGGCGACACCAAGTTTTGAAGCGACCTTCTCAATGGTGTCCCCTTTTTTTACTTTATAGACGAATGGTGCAGGTATGAGCAGTGTCTGACCTACAGTCAGAACATCTTGGGGTCCAAGGGCATTGACGGAAGCGATCTCTTGCCAGGGCAGGTTGTAAAACTGAGAGATCTTATAGAGCGAGTCTCCTTTTTGAACAACATGAATCTGCATAGCTCCCCCTCCTACACGTTCTCATGAATTAGTCTATGTAGGAAGAATTTGTCCGTATTCCGTTATGCTCTTCGCCTATGAGCCGCAAACTTTTTCTTCAGTTCAAGGAACATCTCATTCAGCTGGATGAACGATTGGTAATGGTCTGGCTGAGAGAAGATCATTGCGAGGCGTTCTTCTGAATTCACCGGCTTGACTGCCAATTTCCCCACCGCTTCCTTCCAACCTAAAAGCTTTCCGGCAGCCTCCCCGTTGCACCACATCAAAGCCTGCAGAAAGCAGCTTAGCTGGAAGATCATCGGCTTCCTTGCTTCTGTGCGGTTTCTTTCAGAAAAGAATGCTCTAATCGTCTGGCTTTTTGTTTCCCACTGCTCAAACTTCGAATCAATTCTTCCGTTCTCAAGGGGGGAACTCTCTCTGCCATTATAAAAAAGGAGCTCCTCCAAAAAGGGAACATCCGCCCCTTCCTCTTCCTGCTGCTCCTTTTCGCAGAAAAATAGAGGATGTCTCATCGGTTCAGGAATGTTTAGCATCGGATCGCGTGGCGGCTTTCTTTGCTTTTAACTTCAAACGCTTCTGGCCTTCGCGGCATAGTTCAAGGAGCGGGCACTCGGGGCATTTGGGGCTTTGGGCTTTACAATGGTACCTTCCAAAAAAGATGAGCCTGTGGTGGGTGACGCCCCACTCCTCTTTAGGCACTTTTTTCATGAGCGTCTCTTCTACCTGCAGGACGGAATCCTTCCACTTGCAAATGCCAAGCCGCTTGCTCACCCGTTCAACATGGGTATCGACCGCTATAGCCGGCAAGCCGAACGCAACGGATACAACGACGTTTGCTGTCTTTCGGCCAACTCCCGGAAGCTTTGTAAGCTCATCCCTGTCCTCCGGCACCTTCCCGCTGTATTCGTTTAAAAGCAGCTCACACAGCTTTTGTATATTTTTCGCTTTATTGCGGTAAAGTCCGATTGAACGGATATCATCCTGCAGTTCTTCCAATGGGACCTTCAGATAGTCCTCGGGCGTTTTATATTTTTCGAAGAGGCCCGGCGTGACTTTATTCACCAGTGCATCGGTACATTGGGCAGACAGTAGTACAGCGATGGTTAATTCAAAGGGATTGCTGTGGTTCAATTCGCAATGTGCATCGGGGAACATCGTACCAATGGTCTCCAAGCAGTATGCGATCTGTGATTTATTTAGCATCATAACCTCCAAATTCTTGCTTACAGCATACATAGAAAAGTAGACGAGGTTCACTCGTCTACGATTGCTCAAGCCAGTTATAAACAGGAACCGAGAACTGATTGCGGCTCTCACCTTGCTCCGCCGACCGTGATGGGCCCCGGGTCTGCCTTGCTCTGAACTTCTCCCCGTAAGATCTGGCCTGTTCAGGTGTCTGTATATTGTTTTTCTTCCATTCAAAAAGGATGCGGTCGATATACCGGAAGTTCAGCTTGCCGCTGATCACCGCTTCTTTCAATGCAGAAATAATCAATGGCGGCGAGTGCCGGTCCTGATCGATCCATATTTTTAGCGTCTCACATTCCATTGGAGAAAGCGGCCTCGCAAATTCACGCTCAAAAATGCTGTAGACGTCCTCTTCCTCTTTTTGTTTTTGCTGCTGATCCTGCGTCGCTTCATGGCTTGATAGCAAGGAAAGCAGCTTTTCCCAAAGCGGATTCAACGAATAGGCTTCGTAATACATGCCTTTTTCACCGTCTTCATATTGGTCGATCTCCAGAAGCCCCTGCTGGATTAAGCCCCTTAGGAGCCCCATGCACCTCGCAGATGAGATGCTCATCCTGCCGGACAGCTCTTCCGGGGTCGGAAACGGGTTTCCGGACTCTATAAATGTATGGACATGAAGAAGCAGCATGCACTCTTCATCCTGAAGTCCAATGGCACGGTAGTGCTTGAACAAAACGTGGGGTATAGAAACCGTGCCTTCAGACAGCCATTTAAGAAACAATGCCTTTTCCATCATAACACCCCTCCTCCATCAGTATACCACGAAAAACTGTGCTTCCTGCAATCATGATGAAAATCGTGACAGACCTTGAAGCGGATACCGGATGGATAGAAAAATAGTGAAAAACCTCCAGTAAGGAGGTTTTTGTCATAAACCTCTTGTTAGGAGGTTTTGCATAATCATGGATATAAACGGTTTAACAGTCTTGGGAATGGGATGGTTTCACGTACGTGTTCTGCACCTGTAATCCAGGCCACCGTACGCTCCAGACCAAGTCCGAACCCGGAATGCGGAACGCTTCCGAATTGGCGAAGCTCCAGATACCATCTGTAAGCATCATCTGTTAATCCATGCTCTTCATATCGTGCTTTCATGAGCTCCAGATCGTCGATACGCTGGCTTCCGCCGATGATTTCTCCGTATCCTTCCGGAGCAATGAGGTCCGCACACAGCACCACATCTTCACGTTCTGGATGCGGCTTCATGTAGAAAGCTTTGATCTCTTTCGGATAGTTTGTAATAAATACAGGCTTGTCAAAGCTCTCTGCGATCGCCATTTCATGCGGAGCCCCGAAATCTTCTCCCCATTCAATGTCATCGAACCCTTTATCTTTCAGCAATGTAATCGCATCATCATAGGAAATGCGAGGGAAAGGAGCTTTCACGTTTTCCAGTTTAGAAAGATCTCGGCCAAGTACCGTAAGTTCAAGTTTGCAGCGCTCAAGGACAGTCTGGACGACATGGCTCACAAATTGCTCCTGGATTTCGAGAGACTCTTCATGCTCTACGAAGGCCATCTCAGGCTCGATCATCCAGAACTCGATCAAGTGGCGGCGCGTCTTTGATTTTTCAGCTCGGAACGTCGGACCAAATGAAAATACTTTTCCGAGCGCCATCGCTGCGGCTTCCATATAGAGCTGACCGCTTTGAGAAAGGTAGGCGTCCTCGTCAAAATATTTCGTATGGAACAGTGTGGTCGTTCCCTCTGCAGAGCTTCCAGTCAAAATCGGCGGGTCCACTTTAATAAACTCGTTCATATGGAAAAATTCATACATGGAGTGGATGATTTCATTCCTTACCTTCATAATGGCATGCTGGCGTTTAGAACGCAGCCACAGGTGGCGGTTGTCCATCAAGAACTCTGTTCCATGTTCCTTCGGTGTGATCGGGTAATCGACCGCCTCATGAATCACTTTTACATCTGTAACAACCAGTTCAACACCTGTCTGTGAACGGTCGTCCTGCTGCACTTTTCCAGTGACATAAAGACTCGTTTCCTGTGTAAGTCCTTTTGCTGTCGTCCAGATGTCTTCAGCTACTTCGGCTTTCACGACGACTCCCTGAACGAAGCCTGTCCCGTCCCGCAGCTGCAAAAACGCAATCTTGCCGCTGGAACGTTTGTTGCTCAGCCATGCACCGATCGTAACGGTTTGATCGATATGGCTTTTTAATTGGGATATAGTAGTTTTCACGTGACACCCTCCAAAATGTTCTATGTATAAGTGATTATCGTCTAATCACTTATAAAAATCAAATGGCCCAAAAGGGATTATTTGCTGTTTTTCTTCATGAAACGTTCGATGCGTTCCAATGCTTCCTCAAATTTCTCCAATGATGTAGCATAGGAAAGCCTGACGTTATCCGGCGATCCGAAGCCTGAACCAGGTACGAGAGCTACCTTTTCTTCCTCCAGCAAGGCCGCGACCCATTCATCTACAGTTGCGAAACCAGTCAGTTGGATTGCTTCTTTTACATTAGGAAACAAGTAAAAGGCTCCTTTAGGTTTAACGCATGAAAAGCCTGGGATCTGGATCAGTTTTTCATAGACGGTATCGAGTCTTGACTCAAACGCTTTTCTCATCATTTCTACCGGCTCCTGGCTTCCTTCATAGGCAGCAATCGCCGCATATTGGGAAATGGTCGTCGGATTCGATGTGCTATGGCTGTCCAGGTTCGTCATTGCTTTGATGATCGTGCTGTTTCCAGCCGCATAGCCGATTCTCCATCCTGTCATCGAATGCGACTTGGAGACACCATTAATAATGATCGTCTGTTCCTTCAATTCAGGAGAAACCTGAGCGATGGATACATGTGATGCTCCCCCATAGGTCAGCTTTTCATAGATTTCATCTGAAACGATCAGGATATTATGTTTTAAGCAAACCTCTCCGAGCTGCTTCAGTTCATCTTCTGAATACAGGGAACCTGTCGGGTTGCTCGGGGAGTTGATGATGATCGCTTTTGTTTGATTGTTCACTGACTCTTCTAGCTGGGAAGGAGTGATTTTAAACGCATTCTCTTCTTTTCCTTCTACATAGACCGGAACCCCTCCGGCCAGTTTTACTTGTTCCGGATAGCTGACCCAATATGGAGTTGGGATGATCACCTCATCACCGTCATTGAGCAGGACTTGAAAGAGTGTGTACAATGATTGCTTTGCTCCTGTTCCGACTACGATCTCGGCAGGTGAATAATCCAAGTTTTGATCTTCTTTAAATTTCCGCGATATAGCATGTTTCAATGAGAGCAGGCCGCCTGAAGCCGTATACTTTGTGTGGCCTTCCTTCATCGCCTGGTAGGCTGCTTCTATAATGTGGTCCGGTGTATTGAAATCCGGTTCCCCTGCTCCAAGACCAATTACATTATGCCCCTCTGCTTTCAGAGCATTAGCTTTTGCTGTGATTGCCAGTGTAGTTGATGGTGTCAATGCTTTAACTCGGTTTGCCAGTTCCATTTTCTTTCATCCCTCGCTTTTAGATTTCTTCTTTTATACTATATTTTTTATAGCGTTCTCCGTTCTCGAAGTACCCGTAATAGAACGTATGCCTACCTTTAGCATCCAGATAGACGGCTTCCCATACTACTTGATCTTGCTCCATGCCGAGCCGGAGCGCGACCCATTTTTTCGGGTTTAAATTCCTGTCGACATAGGCTTTCATCTGTTTTTCCGTCAGTCCGTCGCTCTGTTTAACGAGCTTTGTTTTATTTTTGGGGCCAACAAGGACAAAGACGTTTCCATTTTTTTCAGAGGTTCCTTTGACGGTCTCATACGCCTGGTTTCCGTGGTAATAATCGACGCTGTCGATCCGCGACAAGCCATACTCGTCCTTTGCGGCCTCCACGGCCGTGCTTTGGCCGGCTTCTTTATCCGAAAGGATTTGACGATACAGTGAGATTCCCTGCCAGAAGAGAACTGCTGCACAGACAATCACTAAAACAACAACCCATTTTTTCATTTTCGGCCGCCTCTATGTCTTATAGATGGTAAATATCATTGTATTTTGGTCTTGTTCATCAAGTGCCAGGCCAAACATCACATCTTTTGTTTTCAGCGTTTTATTCAGCTCGGTCACAACTTTATACAAGTCCGGCGATTTCTTGACCTTTACCGTGGAAAGAACCTCAATCCTGCTTTCCAAAGTGTTTCCTCCTTACAGCTGGCTTCATTCTTCTCGTTTCTTACTATATCAAACTTCAGTCCGTTTGGGGACAGCCTTCTCTAATCTTTTCATGACTCGTCCATCCAGCCCTCAAGATCGGTCAGAAGATCATGCATCAATCCCTTTTGAACGGGTACGGACGGCAATGATGTTATAAAGGACTTGCCGTAGCGCGTTTCGGTGATCCTCCTGTCAAAGACAAACACAACACCGGTATCCCGCTGTGTACGTACGAGCCGGCCAAACCCTTGTTTAAAACGGATGATCGCCTGAGGAAGAGAAAGCTCCATAAACGGATTGCCTCCCTCAGCTTTCAGTTTTTCCGCTCTCGCCGCCGTTACCGGATTATCCGGCGGAGTGAAAGGAAGACGGATGATCACAAGGCAGGACAGATCGTCTCCGGGGATATCGATGCCTTCCCAAAAACTGCTCGTTCCGAAAAGGATGGACTGGTCAAACTTCTTGAAGTTCTTTGTCAGCCGTGCCCTGCTTCCGCTGTCGATTCCCTGCCCGAAAAGCACAAACTCATCTTCTGCGATGATGCTTTTAAAAACATTGTAAGTCTCCCTAAGCATCTCGTTGGACGTAAACAAAACGAGCATGCGCCCTTTGGTCACTTTTGCGATCTGGCAGAGCTGGCGGGCGATAACAGAAACGAATGTCTCCTGATCCACTTCATTGATCAGCGGCACATCAGTCGGAACCATGAATTTTACTTGCTGATCATAGGAAAAAGGTGAAGGAAGATTTGCCGTGATCGGACCAAAATCATCCAGTCCCAGCCTTGATGTCATATACTGAAACGAGTTTCTGACAGAAAGTGTAGCTGAAGTGAGAATGACACTGTTCTTCTTCGCAAAGAATTCATCAGCCAGCAGATCACTGATCACGATCGGTTTGCTGTAGAGATAGACCGCATTCTTTGCGCCCTTCGCCTCCACTTCACACCAGAACACCTCGTCATCGTTCACTTCTTTCAGCAGATGGCGCAGCTTTTCTTTCTCTTCTTCTAGCTGGTTTCTCAACCCGTCAAAATCTGCCAGCATCCCTTTTTGAGCAAAATTCATATGCTCTTCCTTTTCATCCGCTAATTTTTTCACTTTCTTCAGTGATTTCCCAAGATCACCTAAGCCAAAGAGCGCACGCTGGACCATCTCCAGAATCGCCTGCCACGTTCCATTCGTGCTTTCCCTTTCACCGTACCTGTAACTCACGCGACCAAAGTCGTTCATACTGCTCTTCCTGGCTTCCAGTACATAAGACCGGATCGAGCGGAACATTTCGTCGAGCTCCATCTTCACTTCGGGCAGTTCTTTCCCCAGCTGTTCCAGCACCAGTTCAAGACCTGGCAGCTCAACCGTCTCCTCCAGTTGATAAAGCTTCTTCAGCAAGCCGCTGTCATTATCAATCCCAATTCGTTCAAGGATTCTAGTGAAGACGAAGTAATCGGTCTGGATACCAAAATGGTCGCTGACCACTTCTTCCACATGATGGGCTTCATCAATGATGACTTCTTTGTAGGAGGGCAGCAGCTGTGACTCAGATTTCACATCGCTGAAGAGCAGGGCATGATTGGTGATAACCAGATCAGATGATAGAGCCGCCCTCCTTTTTCGATGGTAGAAGCATCTGGAAAACCATGGGCAGCGCTGGTTGAGGCATGAGGCAGAATCGCTCTTCACCTGATGCCAAAAAAGCTTGCCTCCTGACGCAAGATTCAGTTCTTCCACATCACCTTGATCAGTCTCTGTCAGCCAAACGAGTAATTGGGCTTTCGTGAGGTTGGTATCATAATTGTCTTCGGAAAAATCATCCAGCGACTGTTCAAACTTTCGCAGACAAAGGTAGTTGTTCCGTCCCTTTAAAACGGTCGCATGGAACGGGAAAGGCAGGATGTTTTTCAGGATCGGGATATCTCTTTCCATCAGCTGCTGCTGAAGCTGAATCGTATGGGTGCTGACAACAATAGGGCGTTCCTCCCGTTTTCCATAAAGAATAGATGGGATGAGATAGCCCAATGACTTGCCTACTCCCGTTCCAGCCTCTATCATGGCGTGCTGATGGTCCTCCATCGCTTCATATACCATTTTCATCATCTTCTGCTGGCTGTCACGAACTTCATAGTGTTCCATTTCCTGTGACAGATCTTCCAGAAGATCTGCCGGATCCATCTTGACCTGCATAGGATCCTCATCTTTCTCGACCGGGGAAAAAGATTTTATAGCAAGCTGCCTGAAATAGTCCATTCCCCTATCGTCTTCAATCTTAGAAGATTTGGAGATGATAAGGTCCTTGACGATTTCTTCCAGACTGCTCTGCATCTTTTTAAGAAATGGCTCCATCCGCTGCAGGGTGAGCAGAGGAAGAGCGGACAGTTTCTGAAGCAATTCGATCAGCAGATAAGCCGTTACTTCCGCATCACTGTCCGCTTGATGGGGATTTTCATGCTCGATGCCAAGATAGTCTGCCAGCTGTCCGAGCTGATAGCCGTCAGCCTGAAGCAGGAGGACACGCGAGAGCTCGACCGTATCCAGGAGAGGACCTGTAAATCGCTGATACCCGCTGTTCTCAAACTCTTCCTGCAGAAAGTTCAGATCAAATAAAACATTGTGTGCGACAAAATAAGATCCTTCGAGCATCCGGAGGAGGACAGGCGCCACCTCTTCAAACAAGGGAGCATCCTTGACCATCCTATCATTAATGCCGGTCAGCTGTTCAATAAACGGGGGGATCGGAACCTTAGGGTTAACAAAGGAAGAGAACCTGTCTACAATTATGTTATTTTCAACAACAACGGCACCGATTTGAATGACCCGGTCTCCGCGGGCAGGAGCGTTTCCTGTCGTTTCTACATCTATGACAACATAACGGTTGTTCATCCTTTCTCACCTCAGTTCAAGCGGCACGGTGGTTCCTTGCATGACACCAAGCCTTTGTAAATAGAAAAACCCCTTGAGCAAGGGGTTAAAGAATCGTTGAAGCCGGTTCATAACCTAAAATTTCTGTAATTCGGTTATTCTCATCCATAATGGCAACCTTCGGCTGATGGTAAGAAACTTTTTCCTCTTCGATCATGGCATAGGAGATAGCAATAATCACATCACCCTCTTGGACGAGCCGCGCAGCAGCTCCGTTCAGGCACATAACTCCCGTTCCTCTGGGGCCAGGAATGATATAGGTTTCAAATCTCGCTCCGTTGTTGTTGTTGACGATTTATACCTTTTCATTCGGCAACATGTCAACCGCATCAAGAATATCTTCATCTATTGTTATGCTTCCCACGTAATTTAAGTTCGATTCCGTCACGCGTGCGCGGTGTATTTTGCCTTTCATCATCGTTCTGAACATACGAATCACCTATATTTCCTTCCATCAGGATTAACGGTTATATTATCAATCAATCTCGCATTCTTAAACTGCACGGCGAGGGCGATAATCATTTCTCGGTCTGTTTCATGGGCTTCTTCCAGCTCCGGATAGGACAAAATCTCAAAATAGTCCACTTTTCCGCTCGTTTGCTTCTCTAAATACTCTACCATTTTTTCTTTAATGTGTGTAATATTTTCTCTTTCCAAGAGACGTTCTGCAGCCTCCCGGAGGGCCCCGTACAAGGCCGGCGCCTCCTGTCTCTCCCTTTCAGAAAGATAGACGTTCCTCGAGCTCTTGGCAAGCCCGTCTTCTTCACGCACCGTCGGGCAGGGAACGAGCTCTACCGGAAAGTTCAGGTCCGAGATCAAGCCCTGAACTACAGCAACTTGCTGGGCATCTTTCATTCCAAAGTAAACTCTGTCCGGAGAAATAATATGAAACAGTTTTGTCAGAACGGTAGCCACTCCATCAAAATGCCCTTCACGTGTTCTTCCGCAGAGCGTATCCACCCTTTTGTTTACTCTCATAGTTACAGATGGTTCAGATGGATACATCTCCTTTACATCAGGATAGAATACGACGTCCACCCCATAATTTCGGGCAACCTGTTCGTCACGTTCAAAATCCCGTGGATAGCGGTCGAAATCTTCATTCGGGCCAAACTGCAGAGGGTTGACAAATATACTCAGAATACAGAAGTCATTCTGTTTTTTCGACTGTTCCAGGAGTGAAGCGTGCCCCTCATGGAGGTAGCCCATCGTCGGTACAAAACCGATCGATCTCCTTTCCGCCTTCGCTTCGGCACTGAATGCGCTCATTTCGCTGATGCTCTTGATGATCTTCAACTTTATTTCCCTCCGTAAAGCGCTTCTGCTTCTTCCGGCTTCATCGTAAATGAATGTTCTTCAGCAGGAAACGTTCCTTTTTTCACTTCTGCGACATAGGCTTCAATACCCTTTTTCATCCCTTCGGCACAATGGGCATACATCTTCACAAACTTAGGTACATGGTGGAAACCGTAGCCGACAAGGTCATGGTATACAAGAACCTGGCCATCCGCCGAGCTGCCTGCCCCGATGCCGATGACAGGAATTCTGACGGACTCTGCCACAAGCTGAGCCAGCTGCTTCGGCACACATTCAAGGACAAGCGAGAACGCTCCTGCCGCTTCGATCGCCAAGGCATCCTGAAGCAGCTGTTTAGCTTCCTTCGCTGCTCTTCCCTGGACTTTGTATCCGCCCAGCACACCAGCGGTCTGTGGGGTCAGCCCGAGATGGCCGACGATGGGTACGCCCGCCTCAACCAAAAATCCGATCGTTTCGATCACAGATTTACCGCCTTCAAGCTTAAGAGCGTGGCTTCCCGTTTCCTGCATGATTCTCATCGCGTTTTTCACCGTTTCCGCCCTGCCTGCATGATAGCTCATAAAAGGCATATCGGTGACGATGAACGTGTTCGGGGCTCCCCGTTTTACAGCTCGGGCATGATGGATCATATCCTCCACGGTGACCGGCACTGTCGAGTCGTAGCCAAGGACCACCATTCCGAGAGAATCACCGACGAGGATCATGTCCACTTCGGCTTGCTCCGCAAGCTGTGCGGATGGATAATCATAAGCCGTGATCATGGCGATCTTTTCGCTCTGCTGCTTCATGGCTATGAAACTTTGTGTTGTCTTCATCCTTTTTCCTCCTTTTTTCGGAGGAACAGAGGAAAAACCCCTCAATAAAACAGAGGGGTACAATACATCTTTAAAAACCTCGGAATCCCTCTGTCCCGGTCCTATTATGGATCTAGGCAGATGTAACGCTATCTGTCAAAACGTTCACAGAAAGTGCAGTTCCCGCTCCGCAGGATACCGCCTTTTCTACACTCTATAATGTACCACATAATTTACATTCCGGGTATCTCAATATCCGCAGAATAGATCGAATGAACCTTTCCATCATCATCTTCAAGGAGCAGGATGCCTTCATCAGTGATTCCTTTCGCCACTCCCTCGAGCTGCTGGCTGGCGGATCTTACCCTGATTCGCCTTCCGATGCTGTGTGCGTACCCTTCCCACAGCAGTTTTATGAGACCAAAACCATTCCTTAAATATTCTTGATAGAGCAACTCCATCTCTTCAAGGATGGCTGCGATCAGTTCAGCCCGCTTTGTTTCTTTTCCGGATTCAATCTTCAATGATGTGGCGATCTCCCTTACATCCTCGTTAAAATCTTCACTCGTTACATTTACATTGAGCCCGATTCCAATGATTACAGCATGAACACGGTCCGCTTCCGCCTGCAGTTCGGTCAGGATACCCACCGTTTTTTTACCTTTGATCAATATATCATTCGGCCATTTGATCTCTGCATGCAGGCCTGTCACTTTGTAGATCGCTTTCGTTACACTGACAGCCGCGAGAAGGGTAAGCTGCGGGGTTTTTTGAAGCGGAATATCCGGCCGAAGGATAAGGCTCATCCATATGCCTGTGCCCTTTGGTGACTGCCAGGGCCTCCCGAGCCTGCCCCTTCCGCCTGTCTGTTCATCTGCCACTACAAGTGTTCCCTCCGGCTTTTGTTCGTAAGAAAGCTTTTGGGCAATTTCCTGTGTGCTTTTCACTGACTCTTCATATACGATGCTCTTGCCCAATACATCTGATTTCAGACGGGCACTGATCTCATGTTCAGTGACCCGGTCGGGAGAAGAAACGATACGATAACCTTTCCGTTGAACGGCATCGATCACATATCCTTCCTTACGCAGTTCTGTGATATGCTTCCAGATTGCGGTCCGGGAGCAGTTCAGTTGATCACTGATCTGCTGCCCGGAAACAAACGCGCCTTCATTCTGAATAAGCATCTGAAGCAAATGCTGTCTCATTTTTCCTTCCAACTCCTCACCCACTCCATGATGGCACTTTTTTCGTTGATAACTTCCCCCTCCACAACAGCCTGTTCAATCTTTCGCAGCATCTCCTGAATCCATGGCCCTTTCATTCTTTCATTATCCTTGACCACGTCTTTTCCGTTGATAGCCAGTTGTTTCCGCTGATGAATCGGCAGTTCCCGAAAACGCTTCTGCACCAAAGTCAGCATTTCGCCAACCGGTTTGCCTTTAATGACGTTCATCACACGCTGACAGGATACCGCCTGCTCTTCTCCCAGATCATAAAGATCCATCCGCGCAAGCTCATCCTTCCCGAGATAGCCGATAAGCTGCTGCACTGAACGGATCAATGCATTGGACTGTTTCCAGGCTTTTAAAAAAGCTGCAGGGTCTTCAACCCCCAGCACGAATAGAAGCGCAGCCCATCTTTCCTCATCATGCTCGAGTCCGGTCCATTGTACTCCGTACAGTGAATTTGCAGAGTTCTTGTATCGATGAAGTTCAGGCAGAGAAAAAACGAGCTCCGTTTTAAAAATGAACTTAAGGCAGGAAGGTGCTTCAACACCCCTTAAAAGTTTAATAAATTCCATCGCAATGCGTTCAACTGCGATCGCTTTTAATTGATCGGCCAGAGCTGTACACGCTTTCCCTGTCTCTGCCTCCAGTGTAAAGCCCAGAACCGACCAAAATCGGAGAGCTCTCATGATGCGGAGCGGGTCTTCCATAAAGCGCTTTTCAGCGGCACCGACAGTCTTGATTTTCTTTTCCTTAAGATGCTGCCGGCCGCCGAACGGATCATGCAGGTTTCCAGCTTCATCCATCGCGATGGCATTGATCGTAAAATCTCTTCTTGAAAGATCCTCTACCAATGAATCGATATACTCAACAGAGGACGGATGGCGCCGGTCCGTGTAAGTCCCTTCTTTTCTAAACGTCGTCACTTCGTAGGAAACATGCTCCATGCGCACAATGACGGTCCCGTGTTCAATGCCGACTGGGATCGTCTTTGAAAAAAGGGAACGAACCTCCTCAGGGCGCGCAGACGTAGCGATATCAATATCCCCGATTTCGCGATTCAACAGATAGTCTCTCACACATCCGCCCACTAAATAAGCCTGATGGCCCGCTTGAAGCAGCTTGCCCATGATCACCCGTGCTCCTCTAAAAAGATCGCTCATATTATCCTATCCTTCTAGCACACTGTAATATAATTCTTCATAATCTCCCACAATTTTGGACGAATGGAAATGATCCCTGACGTGCTGCATCGCTTGATATGCAAACGTATGCTGTTTTTTCTCATCGGTCAGGATGGAAAGTGACGCTTCAGCGATGCCGTCTATGTCTCCAAGCTCGCAGATATACCCTGTCTCACCATCGAGAATCACCTCGGGAATACCTCCAATATTCGTGCCGACAACAGGCACACCGCAGGCCATCGCTTCAAGCAGAACGAGCCCGAAGCTTTCTTTCTCTGAAAGAAGAAGCTTTAGATCACTGATGGAAAACAGCTCTGCCACGTTCTCTTGCTTACCGAGAAAGAGCACGTGCTCCTCAATATGAAGCTCCTCCACCAGTTTACAGGCAACCGTAAGTTCTGGCCCGTTTCCGATCAGAAGGAGTTTTGCTGGAATTTTGCTTATAATTTTATGAAACGCTCTGATCACATCCGGGACTCTTTTGACCGACCGGAAATTGGAGATGTGGATGATTACCTTTTCTTCCGGTTTAATGCCATATCCCTCTTTCAGATGCGTGGCTTCCAGTTTGAAGTATTCCCTTTCGTCCACAAAATTGTAGATCGGCTGAATCTCGTTTTTCACACCGAGGAGCTTGTATGTATCATCCTTCAGGCTGTTGGAAACAGCGGTCACAGCATCTGAGTTCTCAATGCCGAACTTGATCATCTCCTTTAAAGAAGGATCGTATCCGAGCACCGTGATGTCTGTTCCATGGAGCGTGGTAACAATTTTAAGTTTTTCGCCAGTCATCTGCTTAGCGAGGAAGGCACAGACCGCGTGAGGGATCGCATAATGCGCATGAATGATATCCAGCTTCTCCCGTTTGGCCACCTCTGCCATTTTGCTCGCAAGCGCCAGGTCATACGGCGGATATTTAAAGACCGAATAGTTGTTTACCTCTACTTCATGATAAAAGATGTTGGAGTACACCTTGCCGAGCCGGAAAGGCAAGCTTGAGGTGATGAAATGAATCTCATGGCCCTTTTCTGCCAGCAGCTTTCCAAGCTCCGTCGCTACAACACCTGATCCCCCTACAGTAGGATAACAAGTAATTCCTATTTTAAGCTTCATAGCTCTTCTCCTTATAAATTCTTCAATAATAAGGGCCGTTTCGTCATGAAGCCTTCCGCATAGCCTACTCCCGCCTCATGCCCGAACATCTTCTCACGTGCGCTCACTGACTCGATATAGCCGTTGACCAAAGGGGTATCAAAACTGTCATCCCGCTTCACGAACTGGCTCTCATAACATTGAAGCGCGGCTATCTTCTTCTTATAAACATTTGAAACATCGACCATGACCTGAGGCTTTTGAAAACCGTTGATAAAATAATAATAGATTTTCTTTACGCGGTGAGGCGGCAGGCTCTCTGGATCCACAATGTTTCTGACACCTGCGGAAAAAGCGGCTTCTTCTGCCAGCCTTGAACAGTTGCCATGATCAGGATGCCGGTCCTCCCAGTAAGGGATAAAAAGACAATCAGGTTGCTGCTTCCTGATGACGGAAACGATTGCCAATATGTATTCTTCTTTCATCTGCAGCCCGCGGTCTGGCAGCCCCAGATTGAGCCGCTCGGAAACTCCCAACACCGCGGCTGCCCGTGCCGCTTCTTCCTTTCGCAGCTCTACCGTTCCATTGGAAGACAATTCAGCTCTTGTCAGATCACAGATCGTCGCCTCGCCGCCGTTGGCCGTGTGAATCGATATCGTGCCCGACATCCCGATCTCTACATCGTCGGAATGGGCGCCAACCGCCAGCCAGCTTTCTTTGTTCATGATTGATGACCTTCTCTTTCTTTAATAATCGTTCTCCAGTTGAAATCTCCCCGTTCCATCGCCCGGATAAAAAGCTCCCCGCTCGCCACGTTGGTCGCAACAGGAATCTGGTATACGTCACAGAGGCGGATGAGCGCAGAAATGTCCGGTTCATGCGCCTGTGATGTTAAAGGATCGCGGAAGAAGAGCACCAGATCCATTTTATTCTGGGCGATGAGCGCGCCGATCTGCTGGTCACCCCCAAGCGGGCCGGATTGGAACCGATGAATGTCCAGTCCGGTTGCGTCCATTATTTTTTGCCCGGTCGTCCCCGTAGCAAACAGCTCATGTTTTTTTAAGATTGGTTCGTAAGCCATGGAAAAGTTAATCATTTCCTGCTTTTTATTATCATGCGCAACCAAGGCGATTCTCATCGTTCCCCCACCCTTTACTCAATAATATTTTCTAAGCCGTAAACAAGATGATCCAGATTCACAACCGCTTCCACCGCCATCTTAACACCCGGCATAAACGAAGTGCGGTTCATAGAATCATGTTTGATCGTTAACGTTTGCCCTTCACCGCCTAAGATCACTTCCTGATGGGCTACAAGCCCCGGCAGCCTCACACTGTGGATTCGGATACCATCAAGTTCAGCGCCTCTTGCCCCAGGCAGATCCTCCCTCTCTTCAGGATGCCCCTGGGATTTTGGCTCTCTGACCTCCCTGATCAGCTGAGCCGTCTTCAGGGCTGTCCCCGACGGAGCATCCAGTTTTTGATCGTGATGCTTTTCTATGATCTCAACATCCGGCAAGTATTTCGAAGCCATCTGCGCAAATTTCATCATCAAGATAGCGCCGATGGCAAAGTTAGGGGCGATGATCGCTCCCAGTTCCTTTTCTTTTGCCAGATTCTGCAAGCGCTCCAAATCTTCATCCGAGAAGCCCGTTGTTCCGATCACCGGACGGACATTATGCTCAAGCGCCTGTTCCAGATGGACTTTTCCAATTTCCGGCTTTGTTAGATCGATTAATACATCCGGTCGGATCTCTGCGAAACACAATTTCGCATCATCGAAAACCGGGACATCAAGAGAAGGCATTCCTTCCAGATCACTAACCTTCTTTCCGGCATTTTTGGAATCAATCACTGCCGCCAGTGTAAAGTGCGGGGTTCCGCTGACCATACTCACCGCTTCTCGTCCCATTTTTCCTCTTGGTCCTGCAATGACAATAGATATTTGTTGGTTCATATTACTCTTTTTCTCCTTCCTCGATGCGTGTCCATCTGTCCTTATCTCTTGTTTTGAATTTATTCATGACCATATCAAAGGCTTTTTCCATACTAATATCGAGCGAATTGGCAAAACATAGTAAGACAAATAAAATATCACCCAATTCTTCTTCTATGGTCTGTTCTTTTTCGGTCGATTTTTTTGGTTTTTCACCATAATAGTGGTTCACTTCACGGGCGAGCTCACCAAGCTCTTCTGTCATCCTGGCCATCATCGCAAGAGGACTGAAGTACCCTTCTTTAAATTGGCCGATATATGTATCAACTTCTTGCTGCAAATCCTGGATGGTTTTTTTCAATACGATCACCTCTTCGTCAATCCTATGTTTATGTTAGCGAAGAATAAGACATTTGACAAATTTCATGAGTGATTGAACACCCCAACTTTTTCCTATATAATGAAAACGCAAACACGATAGGCAACGCATAAGTTTCAGGAGGCACATTCATGACATTTCCGATTCACAGCAAAAACGTAATTTTTATTTTACTGGGATCCGCCATCTTTTCATTTGGCATCGTCCACATCAATATGGCAAACAATCTCGCGGAAGGCGGGTTTACCGGGATCACCCTTCTTCTTTACTTTTTGTTCCACATTGACCCTTCCTATTCCAATCTTGCGCTCAACATTCCTCTTTTCTTCGTGGGATGGAAGCTTCTTGGAAAAAACGCATTCATATATACTCTAATCGGCACTCTGGGAGTCTCATTGTTCTTATTTCTGTTCCAGCGCTATTCAACGATTTCGATTAACCTTAAACAGGACATGACGCTCGCTGCGCTTTTTGCCGGCGTATTCATCGGCATCGGGCTCGGCATCATCTTCCGCTTTGGGGGAACAACAGGCGGAGTTGACATCATCGCTCGGCTCGGCCATAAATTCTTCGGCTGGAGCATGGGAAAGACCATGTTTATGTTCGATGCGGTGGTCATCACGGTATCCCTCATTTACCTTAACTACAAGGAAGCGATGTACACGCTAGTCGCCGTTTTTATCGGTGCCCGTGTGATCGATTTCATGCAGGAAGGTGCCTATGCAGGCAAAGCCGCGATGATCATCTCTGAGAAAAATACCGAGATCGCCGCACTGATTATGAAAGAGCTTGACCGCGGTGCAACCCTTCTCAACGCCAAAGGGAGTTTTACAGGGAGCCAGAAAGAAGTTCTTTATTGCGTTTTCGCCCGAAATGAAATCGTCCGGCTGAAGCAGATGATCGAACGGGTCGATCCCCACGCCTTCGTAACCGTTAACGATGTACACGAAGTGCTGGGCGAAGGATTTACCCTCGATAGCGACAAGAATCCGATAGGGAACTAAGAAACATGATTCATTTCCGAAAAAGCATGTTGAAGGAATTGACCTTCAGCATGCTTTTTGTGTACGGTTCAATTGACCGCAGTTTGGTTCAATCATTCGGTCGTTTGGTTCAATTATTTTTTCTACGGTTCAATTAACCACTCATTTGAATCAATTCTCTGCTCAGGGTTAACCCAATCCCTCTTTTACGGCATGAAACCATAAAAAACCCCTGCCTGAGCAGGGGCTTTCATATTTAATCATCATTATTCATTCCAAAGAACATTAGAACAAACCGGAGAAGCTCCAATACTGCAACCAATGCTGCAGCCACATATGTCAGTGCGGCGGCGTTAAGGACTTTTCGCGCCTGCCGCTCTTCGTTGTTCCGGATCATGCCGGTGGTTACGATCTGATCCATCGCACGGCTGCTGGCGTTAAATTCGACCGGAAGTGTCACCAGTTGAAAGAGTACAGCGGCCGCCATAAAGATGATACCGACTAACAACAGATTAGCGGAAGCGAAAATGGCTCCTGCAATAATCAAAAGGTAAGCAAAATTCGAGCCGAGGTTCGCAACCGGCACTAATGCATGCCTGAAGCGAAGCGGTGCGTAGCTTTCTTTATCCTGGATGGCATGGCCGACTTCATGCGCGGCAACTGCAGATCCAGCGATGGAATGGCCGTAATAGTTCTCTTCGGATAAGCGGACCACTTTGGAACGGGGATCATAATGGTCGGACAGCCTTCCTCTGACCGGTTCAACTGCGACATTGTAGAGCCCGTTGCGGTCCAATATCTCACGGGCAACTTCGGCCCCTGATTTACCTGTTGAGTTTTCAATTTTTGAATACTTGTTATAGGTGCTTTTTACCCTCATCTGAGCCCAGATCGGGATAATCAGCAATAATGCAAAATAGATGAGAAAAGACATTTATCGCATTCCTCCACTATAGTTGATACTTTAATTTTAAAGATTTGCAGGACGTTCTGTCAATCAGAATGCTCTATCGCTTCTCTACTTCTTTTACGTTTTCCTTCTCCGCTTTGTATTTTCTCCATCCTACGTAAAATAATGTAGAAAAGATGATTCCCCCGATGGAAAAGATCAGCCAGAACAAGGAAGGTTCAGCGTTGTCTTCTTTTGCCGCAAACAATTTTTCGAAATCGGATCTCACGGATTCCAGCTTTCTTTTATCGGCTGAAGAGGTAAAGATGCGGTTCCGGCTGATGTCGATAAACTCTGCATCCTTATCCACCCGGTCAAAAAATGTGTCCGTCACATCCATGCTGACGGCCGGACGGATCATGGAGTAGTTGGCCAAAAATTCATTGGCAGCCTCCTGATATTCCTGGCTTTGATTGTTTCGTAAAGAAAGCTGCATATGCTTTAGTGGATTGATGAGCTGATACTCTGTTTGTTTCCATAGTGGCTGGTGATCGGATATGAGAGCGTCAACCAGCAGCCTGACCCCTGTAAGCTGGTGGATCTTCACATCACGCGGTTCTTCCGCTCTTCCCAGTGTTTCGATTGTATCCTCCATCGTAACATCAACCATGCGGATTTTATCTTCACCCAGATCCGTCTTTAAGGCGCCCTTGCCGAATTGAGATGACAAGTAGAAAAGGACTTCGCTCGCTTCTTTATACCGTTCCTCTTTGGCAAGCTCCAACGCTTTATCCGATAATTGAGTGACGTTGTCAAGGCTGCTTGTTTGGCCCCCATTCGCATGTGCCGCGACTGGCAGACAAACAAGCAGTATACTGAACATAGCGGCAAATATAAATTTCATTCCCTGTCCCTCCCATACGGTATAACAAATCATATGTGGAAACGGACAAGGTTAGACCTTTATTTGCCAGAAGAAGCCGGCCGATCCCTCGTTAAATAATAAACAAGAATTACCGAAACAGCGCTGAGCCAGAACGTAAGATAACCGATCAGCTGCATGTGTTCCCAAAGAACATCATACCTTGGCATCATGCCGTATACATAGTCGATGATCTCGTTATGAAAGGCCCAAAGAGCCGCTACTGCCAGATGACGGAGGCGAATCCGATAGTATGAAGTGTACAGGAGCCCTTCCACCGCCATTCCAAGATGAGAGAAGATCAGCATGTAGTTCGCCAAATACAGTGGAGGGTACACGAGACCGCCGGCAATATTCATTCCGACTGCCCATATTCCGTACTTAAACAGGCTGACTGCCGCCAGCGCTTCAATATAGGGAAGATTTTTTCCAAATAGAAAGGCAATGAGCACGAAGACAAAGAACAGACTTGCCGTCGGGCTGTCCGGTACGAAAAGAACGAACTTCAGCGGGGTTTCCGCGAGCTGGTCTTTATACCAGTAATACCCGTAGGCGGTTCCAAGAATATTGATGATAAGCAAACTGGAAAGGAACCATTTTTGCTTCAGGATTCCATATAGATAGATCATTATTTTCCTCTCCTCACTTGCCGGTTGATGTAAAAAAAGCTGACTATGAAAGCCAGCTTTTTAGATGTTACTTTTCCAATTTTGAGATAAAGGTTGCCAATTTTTTCAAATCCGCTTCATTGCCTTTATAAGCGTTTGCAGGCATAGCTCCTTTACCCTCTTTGGCGATTTTCATGATCTCTTCAGGTTTTAATCCTGTGCCTATGAGCGAAGGCCCCGTTCCGCCTGTCAGTTCTGATCCATGACAGCCTACACAGGATTGGCCTTTGAACACTTGATAGCCCGGATCGTTCTTGTCAATATTGCTCTCAACGATCTTACCCTGTTCTTTCGCCTTTTCCCAGTCATGGGTAACCACTGACTCCCATGTTAAATATGTAATGGAAATAAGGGCAAGCAGCATTAATCCTGTGGCGACAGGTCGGCGCGAAGGACGGCGTTCAGGACCTCTGTCCAGCCATGGTGCCAGCAGCAGCGCTCCAAAAGCAAGTCCAGGAATAACAACCGTTCCGATCAGAACGTAATCACCGGCAGCGTACTTGTATTTTAAAAGCTGATACAAGAAAAGGAAATACCAGTCAGGAAGCGGAATATATCCTGCATCTGTCGGATCTGCCTTACGCTCCAGCGGAGATTCGTGAGAAATGGTTAAGATTAAATACCCTATTAAAAAGACGGCACCTACCATCCATTCTTTCAAAAGGAAGTTTGGCCAAAACGCCTCCGTTTTTCCGGGATATTCAGAATAATCCTTCGGGATGTTCGGTTTGCGCTCTGCAGGAACACGGGAGTCTCCTACAAACTTCATTCCTTTGCCTCGATGCATCTTTCTCCCTCCCTTTTTTAGCGGCCCAAAGCCTCTATGCCCTGAAGCATGTCCGCTTTGTCCGCCAAGCTGTATCTCTATTGCAGAGAATGTCTTTCAATTTCAAAAATAAAGATAATTAAAAAGGCAATTTTACAACGGACCCGAGATACCTTGTTTGCGGATCATGATAAAGTGGGCACCCATTAGCGCCAGCAGTGCAGCTGGCAGGAAAAAAACATGAATCGCAAAGAAACGCGTTAATGTCTGTGCTCCGATAATCTCTCCGCCTGCAAGGAACGTTTTTGCGATCGGTCCGATCACAGGAATGGTTTCTGCGATCTGAATCCCTACTTTTGTAGCGAACAGCGCTTTCATATCCCAAGGCAGCAAATAGCCTGTGAAACCAAGTCCAAGCATAACACCAAAAATAAGTACTCCAACTACCCAGTTTAATTCACGTGGTTTTTTGTATGCGCCCTGGAAAAATACGCGCAAGGTATGTAAAAACATCATAACGATTACCAAGCTGGCTCCCCAGTGGTGCATCCCCCTTACGATCACTCCGAATGCCACCTGGTTCTGAAGGTAATAAACGGATTCCCAGGCATTGACGATATCCGGAACATAATACATGGTCAAGAACATTCCAGACAAGATTTGGATGACCGTAATAAAGAACGTCAATCCTCCGAAACAATAAACGAACGCGGAAAAGTGATGGGCCGGGTTAACGTGCTCTGGCACTTCATGGTCAGCCACATCGCGCCACAGCGGCGTAATATCCAAGCGTTCGTCTACCCAATCGTAAATTTTTTGCAGCATTTATTACGCCCCCTTTCGTGGTTTTGCCTTTCCTAGATACAACTTGCCGTCCTTCACCTTGCTGTCATACTCATCAAGAGGCGCAAGAGGCGGTGTGCCTTTAATATTCGTACCGTCTTTTTCATAACGGCCTCCGTGGCAAGGACAATAAAATTGGTTTGGGTGGCTTGGATCTGTGTTCCAGTCAATCGTACAACCCAAATGCTTACAAACCGGTGAAAGCGCTATTAATTCACCCTTTCCGTTTTTGTACACCCATGCAGATTGGGTGACCTCCGATTCGTACCATCCGTCTTTTTGCTTGATCTTAAAGTTGAATCGCTTTGGTTCCTTGCCGATCTTGCTGACTTCAGTAACCGCTACCATATCCTGGTCCGCACCCTTTTCAAGGATGGGGTCGATGGCAAAACGCACCATAGGCATGAGCATCCCTGCAGCCATGAATCCTCCGACACCTGTCAATGTGTAGTTCAAAAACTGGCGCCTGGAGATATCTTCCTTAGACATTTCGTTTCCCCCCCTTGCTGTAAATAAAGTCCATCCGGACAATTGTTTTACACACATATTACTAGGACATTAACATGATAGCGTAAGTTGTCTTTTACTGTCAATATGAACATGTATCTCCAGTACTTGGTTTTTCAGCATTCCTGCCACTTATGGAGAATGATCTGAAACAGCTGCTTGACCTGTTCTTTGACGATCTCTTCTTTGTATGAAGGATCCATTGTTTCCATCGGGATGACAGGCATCCAAAGGAGATTTTCTCCCAGCTTCTGTTCACTTTTTTTCCATTCGGCATCACTCGTAAGGAAAAAAATATGCCGGAACCCTTCCTCTTTGAGTTCCTTTACCCATGACAGGAGCCTGGATATGAGAGCTTCTTCACTATCATGTTTTAAATAGGTAAAAGCGGGCATCAGAAATAAACGGCCGTGAAGCTGCCGTTCTGTTTCTTCAGCGATCAGAAGGGAATAATCGGCCATTCCGGCGCTTGTTTTCATCGAAATCCCGAAGGAGAGGGGCTGCAGAGGGATGACAACCGTATCGACGAACTCTTTTGACTGCTGATAAACTGTAATATCACCTGATCTCCATTTCATCTGTGAAGCTCCTTTATGCAATAATAGTTTGCTGTTTACTCCATCGTATCAAAAAACAAAAAATAAAACCCTCTTTTTTAAAAAGAGGGCTACAACTTTCTAAGTTCGTCAGTCAGCTGCTGGAACGTTTCTTCATCTTTTTGATCCAGCGCACGGTCAATTTTTACGAGAATTTTTTGTTTTTTAAACTGAGACACCGATTGGTCCAGAATCAGCTCTGCCCACAGGCCGTATTTGCGGTCTGTCACCATATTGTCAGGCAAATGCGGGTTTTCTTCCAGCACAGAAGCGTACTCGGGTGTCAACCTTGAAGAATTAAAGTTCAATTCGATAAAGATGTCTTCTTCGTGATTAAGCCGGATATCGTGGAATGATTTTTCCGCATCCGTCGTTAAAACATTCTGTTTATAAAAACGGAACGGGACACCATCCGTGCATTGAGCGGACATAATAATGGCTTTAGGGCAATACTCTGCTTTTTCGACAAAGTGAACCTTTTCCATGAGCTGGTCGTCACTGACAAGGTAATTTAACAACCAGACGCACTCACGTTTTTTTAGTTGATAATGATTTAAAAACCATTTAATAAAATCCTTCTTTTCAAGGACAGAAACGGTGCTGCTCATTGTGATCCCCCCATCATTCCTAACCAAAGTATATTACTTTAGTATATTCTTGCCCTCCTTGTTAAATCCTTCTAACCGGAAAGAATATTTACAGAAAAAAGCGGGTGGTTTAGAACTCTTCCAGCCTGCTGATCGTCTCCTCCACATGGTGAAGGTTCGGGTTCAGTGATAAGACATGTTTCAAGATGCCCGCTGCCTTGACAGGTTCTCCTTCTTCAATCAGAAACATTCCGTACTCTTCCAGGAAAACTTCATGATTTTTAAAATAAGGATAGGCCCCTTCATATTGTTCTCTGGCAAGTTTAAATTCTTCTGATTCCTTGTATGCAAAGGCCAGATCCCATATCATCTCGGGTGTCTCATCACCTTGTTCTGCCACATGTGTGAGCAGTTCGATCATATCGTCAAAACGTTCTTCCTTTTTCAGCATGGATGACAAATGAAGGACAGCCTCTGCATTTGATGGGTTAAGCGCAATCACTTCCCTCGCATACTTTTCGCCTTCTTCTCTGTTTCCGGTACGGTACATGAGGCGCGCGGCACGCACTTTAAGGTCTTCATTGAATTCGTCTTTGCTGATTCCTTGCCTGATCACCTCGACCGCTTCATCGAGAGCTCCTTCTTCCTCATAGGAGGCGGCAAGCAATGGATAGAGAGTTGTATATTCAGGATCCAGTTCTTTTAATTCTTCCAGAGCAGAAATGGATGTTTTATACTCCCCTGTTTTATGCGCCGTCAAACCGTATCCGAACAGACTGTGCAGTTCCTTTTTCAACTCCAGCCCTTTTTTATAATACTCGAGAGCTTCTTCAAACTTTCCGCCCCTGCTCAGTGCCTCAGCAAGCCTCAGGTAAAGGTCTCCTTCCGGAAGCGTCGAAGCAATCGGTTCAGCTTCCTTGAAGAAGGCGGCACTCTTGATAAAATCGCCCCTCTCTAAATACAGTTCACCAAGAGCATAGGCAAGGACAGGCTCGTCCGGTCTCGTCTTCTTGGCCTTCAGCAGCTTTTGTTCTGCTACTTCATGAAGCCCCTGCATAAAATAAAGGTCTGCCTGCAGAAGGAGAGATTGGACGTAGGAATCGTCATATGCACTGATCTGTCCCAGTATTTCAAGAGCTTCGTCTTCCTTTTCCATCTCGATGAGCAGCTCGGCGGCAAAGATGCCGAGGTCCCCATCCTCAGGATAAAAAGCTCTTAGCTGTTTGACGATTCCCATCGCTTCCTCTAAATGTCCCCAGTTTTCATAGACCCTTGCGATTGTGTAGAGCGTTTGATGGTCAGCTTCTTTTCTAAGTAACTCAATGAGCTTCATGCCCTCCTGGACATGTCCCATTTCAACAAGGGTGATGGCTTCCTGTAACTTTTCCACGAATAAAAACTCCTTCTCTCACGGCAGTCTGTTTGGTAACCATTATACATGAGAGAGGGCGTCCGCATCAAAATGTACGTCTTCAACTGCCGCCCTTATATAGACAGGCTATGAGCAAGCAGATAAAGATATGAGTATTTCAAAACAAAAAAAAACCCTGACTTTGAAAGCGCTGTCAGGGAAAACAATAATATGGATAGGAGTGGAGAGAAACCATATTAGTTATATTATAGCAGTCCCGACGTAAAAATCAACAGTATTTTTCGAAAATTTTGAATTTATCGAGAGAGAGACCAAGCCGGCCTCTCTTCTCCAGATGATTTATACCGTTTCTTTTTTCACGTTTCCAGACTTCAGTAAATAGTTTTCCAGGTGTTCAATGATCTCACTGTTCTGCTCTTTGTCACCGATCGTAATCCTCAAGCTTGTCGGAAAACCTAAGGCAGCACCCGAACGCACGATATAGCCTCTTTCCAGGAGATGCTGGAACAAAAGGTTCGAATCCTGTTTAAAATCAATGAGGATAAAATTGGCCTGGGAAGGATAATAGTCCAATCCTCTTGCCTTGCAGAAATCATAAAATTGCTGTAGGCCTTCTCTGTTTCTATCAGAGCAGGACTTGATGAATTCCTGATCTTTAATCGCAGCCCGAGCCGCTGCCTGTGCAATGCGAGAAGTGTTGAACGGTTCTCTGGCAGGTTCAATGGCAGTGATGAGCTTCTCATTACCGATCCCGTAACCGATTCGCAGCGCAGCCAATCCATAGGCTTTAGAAAACGTCCTTAGGATGACGAGGTTTGGATACTTATCCAGGAAAGGGATGGTTTCCGGAAAATCATCGGCTACTACGTATTCATAGTAGGCTTCATCGCTCACGACGAGCACGTTATCCGGAACATCCGCCATAAATGACTTGAACGATTGTTGATCAATATAGTGGCCTGTCGGGTTATTAGGGCTGCAAAGCCAAACGATCCTTGTTTGGCCGTCAATAGCCTTCAGCATGCCATCCAGGTCATGCTCTCCATTAAGCAGCGGAATCTCGCGTACTTCTGCACCTTCAATGACGGCGTTATGCTTGTATTGCGGAAAAGTGTTCGCTGCCATGACCGTGTTCGTGCCTTCACGAAGGAAGCTTCTTGACAAGATCTGCACGACTTCGTCGGATCCGTTGCCAAAAATTAAGCTGCCTTTTTTGACTCCTAAAAAACGTGAAAGCTCCTCCCTGAGTTCTGCACTGTATCCGTCAGGATAAAGCCCAAGATTAGCGGCCTCTGCTGTGATCGCATCTTTTACAGACGGTGAGCTTCCATAAGGATTTTCATTGGATGCCAATTTAACAATTTTGGACAGCCCGTATTCCCTTTTCACTTCCTCAATTGGTTTGCCCGGCTGATAAGGTTTTAAATTTAATAACTGTGATTTTGCCTCCACAAAGACCCTTCCTTTCGGTTAACTGTAAACTTTCAGCGGGACCAGTGCAGCCAGGAAATCTGAAAACGTTTGAAGTGCTTCCCTTTGCTTATCCTCCCTGAGAAGGTCCGGTCCCAGCTCCTCAATTTTTGAAACGATGGTGCTGCCTACGATGAAACCATCACATTTCTCCTCGAATTGCTGCATCTGCTCTCTGCTTGACAGTCCGAAACCGATGAGAACCGGAACTGAACTTGCCGCTCTCGCATCATTCAAAAAGCGGTCGATTCCGCTTGCAAACGATGTCCTTGCCCCGGTAACACCAAGGGAAGAGATGCAATATAGAAATCCTTGTGCGGACTCTCCGATCTCTTTAAGCCTTCCTTCAGATGTAGTGGGTGCAGCGAGAGAAATGAGACTGAGATCATGATCTGAACATGACGCCTGAAGGTCTTTGCTCTCTTCAAAAGGCATATCCGGAACAAGAAGCCCATCTATTTCGTGCTGTGCTGCCAATTCAAAAAATTTCTGTTCTCCCAATTGTAACAAAAGATTGTAATAAGTAAAGATAATGACCGGAATCGTTAAACCAGCAGCTCGCATATCGGAGACGAGCACCATCGCTTTTTCCAGGGTCATATCATTTTCAAGCGCCCGTTTGGAAGCACGCTGAATGACAGGTCCATCTGCGAGCGGATCGGAATAGGGAATCCCAAGTTCAAGAGCATCCGCCCCTGCTTTTTGAAGAGCGATTGCCAGGTCAACGGTAATATCAGGTGAAGGGTCACCTGCTGTAATAAAAGGTACAAACAACGGTGATTTTTTTTGCTGAAACTCTTTTATTCTATTCCCCATGAGCGGCATCCTCCTTCTGCTTTTCAAAAAGTGTATGAACGTCTTTATCTCCTCTGCCCGAGAGGCAGACGATAATATTTTCACCGGATTTCATGCTGCTGGCTTCCTTGAGGGCCTGTGCCACCGCATGTGCACTCTCGAGGGCGCATAAGATGCCTTCTTCACGGCAAAGAAGATTCAGTGCTTCGAGCGCTTCATGATCCGTAATGTTTTCATATCTCACTCGTTCTGTAGATTTTAAGAAAGCATGCTCCGGCCCCACACCCGGATAATCCAAACCTGCGGAGATCGAATAGGGCTCCTGAATCTGCCCCTCCTGGGACTGAAGCAGGTAGGTCATTGAACCATGGATGACACCTGCGGTCCCATTGGCCATGGTCGCGGCATGCAATCCAGTCAAGAGGCCTTTTCCTCCGGCTTCAACCCCGACTAGAGAAACATCCTCTTCAACGAAGGCGGAAAACATACCGATCGCATTGCTGCCGCCTCCGACACATGCGACGACTTTATCTGGCAGGCGGCCATCCTTAATTTGTGCAAACTGGGCTTTTGCCTCGTAACCGATGACACTCTGAAACTCTTTAACGATCTTTGGATAAGGATGGGGCCCTACAGCCGAACCGATCATGTAGAAGGTATCATCAACAGATGCTACCCATTGGCGTATCGCTTCATTCGTTGCGTCTTTCAGTGTTTTCGTGCCGCTGCTCACAGGAATCACTTCTGCTCCAAGCAGTTTCATACGGAATACATTTAACGCCTGCCGCCTGATGTCCTCTTCGCCCATGTACACTTTACATTCCAAACCATACCTTGAGGCCGCTGTAGCGGCTGCAACCCCATGCTGTCCCGCTCCTGTTTCAGCGATGATTTTTTTCTTGTCCATTCTTTTGGCTAGAAGCGCCTGCCCGATCGCGTTATTGATCTTATGTGCACCAGTATGGTTCAAGTCTTCCCGTTTCAGGTAGATGGAAGCTCCCCCCACCCGTCTGCTCAGCTTTCCAGCATAGGTTAATGGGGTGGGCCGGCCGGAATAGTCGGTCAGTTCATGCTGAAGTTCCTCCATGAAGCCTGAGTCTTCAATCGCTTCCTTGAATCCTTTTTCAAGGTCTTCCAAAGCAAACATAATCGTTTCCGGTACAAATTTTCCGCCAAATTCTCCATATCTGCCCCGGCTGTCAGGATATACTGCTTTCATTTTGCATCATCATCCCTTCTAAATCCTTAATTTTCATACGGCTTTTTTTGCCGTCTTCTTCAATTCCGCTGCTTATATCAATGCCGTGCGGACGATAGTTCAGCAGCTTCATAATATTTTCCGCCTGAATACCTCCCGCGATAAAACAAGCAACGCCTTGCCGTGCGGCCTCTTCTAAATACATGGGCACCGCCTCCCAGTCGAAGGCTGTGCCCGTCCCTCCATATACTCCTTCTACACGGGCATCGATAACGTATGCATCCGCGAATCCTTCAAACTCTTTCATGGAGTTCCATCCGCTTGCCTCATGCCGTATCGCTTTCCATATTGTTTTTCCGGTTACTCGTTTCAGTTCTTGAAGAAAGCCAGGTGTTTCGTCTCCATGGCATTGAATGATATTCAACGGTGCTTTTTCTAAAGCATCCTGCACCTCTTCAATCGTCGGGTTAACAAATACACCTGTTAATTGCAGGTTGACAGGCTGGATCTCCCTAATCCACCGCCCCGCGTCTTCCGGATCAACCCTCCGTTTGCTCGAAGCAAAAATAAAGCCTGCAAAATCAGCCAGTGATTCTTTCACAAGAAGGAGATCTTCCTTGCTTCGGCAGCCGCAATATTTAATAAACGGAATTTTAGCTGCCATACAAGATTCGGATCCCTTCAGCCGGCGATGATGCGCGCATCAGTGTTTCACCGACCAAGATCGCATCGATGCTGTGGCTTCGCAAGAAATGGAGATCTTCTGTATCTTTTATCCCGCTCTCGCTGACGGTTAAGATGCCCTCAGGTATGTGGCTTGCGATGGCGGCGGTATGGTTAACGTCCGTTTTGAACGTACGAAGGTCTCTATTGTTGATTCCGATCAGTTCAGGAGTAAACTCATTCAGGACGGCTTGCAGTTCCTCGACTGAGTGGACTTCCACCAGGCACTCAAGATCGTGTTCATGGGCAAAACGATAGAGCTCGTGCAGTTTTTGCGGTGTCATCGCCGCAGCGATCAGCAAGATGGCGTCGGCCCCGATATGAGCACTCTCAAGCACTTGAATTTTATCGATAATAAAGTCTTTTCTTAATACCGGAAGGGAGACCATCTGTTTCACCGCTACCAGATCGGCTATATGCCCCTGGAAAAAACGCTGATCAGTCAGCACCGAGATCGCAGCTGCCCCCCCCTGTTCATATTCAGCAGCTATTTCTGCAGGTACATAATGTTCTTTAATCGTCCCTTTTGAAGGCGATGCTTTTTTTACTTCAGCGATGAGTGCAGGGGAGGCTTCTGATGCTCTGATCGCTTTATAGAGAGAGGTCTTCTTTCTGTCACGTTTTAAACTGTAGCAGGTTTCGAGCTTTGTGATCTCTTCTTTTTTTTGTTCAAGAATTTGTTGCAGCATATGGAACTCCTCCTGTATGGTTCTGTATCATCTCTAAATGCCGGATGGCACTGCCATTTTCAATGATGCCGCGGGCCAATTTAACACCTTCACGGATGCTTGAGACTCGATCTGTAAGATACAATGAAGCAGCTGTATTATAGATCACGATATTTTCCGCAGAAGCATTCGCTTGGCCCCGCAGGACCGCACGAATGAGCTGAGCGCTTTCCTCGCTGGACCCGACCGTTACCTCCTTCGGCTGTCCATATGGGAGTCCGGCATCTTCAGGGGTAAGGATAAATTCGCTCACGTTGCCGTTTTCCACTTCATAAAAGTGGGTCGGTGCGAAGATAGAACATTCATCAAGCCCATCTGCCCCTGTGACGACGAGCGTCCTCTGGTGTTTGAACTCGGCGATGGCATGCGCCATCTTCTTTGCCGTTTCATTGTTATAGGCGCCAATCAGCTGATGGGTCGGATGAGCCGGATTGCATAAAGGCCCAAGAATATTAAATACAGTACGGAAGGAAAGTCCTTTTCTTGTGTGGCTTGCATGCCGGAGGGCCGGATGATAGTTTGGAGCAAAAAGAAAACAAAGGGAAAATTTCTCCAGGTTCTCTACGATATCTGCCGCGTTGCTGCTCGTTGCGATCCCAAGCTGCTGGAGCACATCTGCACTGCCGCTCTTTGAAGTAACCGCTGAATTGCCGTGTTTGGCAACTTTCACTCCCGCGGAAGACAGTAAGAGGGAGGACGCGGTGGATATATTAAAAGTCGACGCTCCATCTCCGCCTGTTCCGCACGTATCAAGAATTTGCGGATAATCCAAATGGAGAGGTACGGTATGATCCAGTATTGAAGTCGCGAATCCAACGATTTCCTCGATCGTTTCTCCGCGCAGGCGAAGAATCGTAAGCAAACTCGATAGCTGGACTTCCGTTACTTTTCCTTCCAATATTTCGTTCATCATTTGGCTGGCTTCTGCTCGTGTAAAGGTTTCTCCCAGAATGCCTTTTTGAAGCAGTTCTTTGACGGCCATTGCAATTCCTCCTTAATATATTTAGTGCAATAAGTCGGCAAAGATCTATTCATGTAGGGGATAAATAAAAGGAAAGACACAACATGGTTTGTATTCACCTCCATCAAAATGGGAATGAATGAGGCTAAAGGAGGTACAAAAAAAACCATGCACGAAGAGGCATGGGTAGTTTATGTATTCATAACCCTCTGCTCGGCTCCACTCATCATTCTCAACTATTCTCATCTCTAAACTAATCTCTAAACTCTATTCTCGGGTCAAAATTTAAAATCGTTAAAACACAAGATAAAGCATTGTGTTCAATTTGTCAACCCAAAAGCCTGATCACGTAATACCGATCAGTCAATGGTTTCTGATAGACTGTCACGGTCATGCCCCCTGCCTCCGTACGAAAACAGCTGTTCCTCACTGTACGAGGAACATTTTTTAATGATGACGCAGCAAATAAGCCTTCTTTTGCCTTCCTCAAGGCAATCACATCAAGATCCGTCGCCAAAATGGAATAGCTAAAATCACCGCCTCTCTCCTGCAGCATGGAAGAGAGTGTGTAAGGCTCTTCACCTGTTGAACACGCAGCACTCCATATTTTCAATCGGTTCGTACGGCTTAATAGGTCGGGTATGATCTTCTCCTTCACAACAAGCCATCGTTCAGGGTTCCGGTAGAACTCCGAAACGTTGATCGTCATCCGGTCAAGAAATTCGTCCATCAAAAGACGGTCTCTCCTCAAAGCTTTCGAAAAAAGTGCAAAACTTTCATAATTCTTCTTATCGCGAAAAGCAGCTAGCCACCTCTTCATCTGGGCCTCTTTATAGAGCGACAGGTCAATGGAAGTCATGGAATGAATGTCTTTTATAAAATTCGAATAATCTAGATCCACATTTCCTACTCCTTTTTATAGTGTTTACCTTTTTTATCGGCAATTAGGAAACATCCTTAACGCTCATGTAAAGAGGGTAAAAAAAACAGCCGGATTGAATTGACCCCAAAAAGCATTTTACTTTTTGGGACAATCCAGAACGGCTGGTTTTATAACGCTTACATTAAATCCAAGAAGAAATTGTTTTTTCGTAGTTAACGAGTTCGTCTTCCTTGAAGAAAAGACCGATTTCACGAACAGCACTTTCAGGAGAATCAGAACCATGAATGATGTTGTTGCTTACGTTTACTGCAAAGTCGCCGCGAACCGTTCCGGCTGCCGCTTCTGAAGGGTTCGTTTTACCCATCATGTTACGAGCAGTAGCGATTACATTATCTCCTTGCCACACCATAGCGAAAACAGGTCCGGAAGTAATGAAGTTTACCAGCTCTCCGAAGAACGGACGCTCTTTATGTTCTCCATAGTGGTTTTCTGCAAGCTCGCGTGAGATTGTCATCAATTTAGCTCCAGCGAGCTGAAATCCTTTTTTCTCGAATCTTGAAACAATCTCTCCGATCAAATTGCGCTGTACACCATCTGGCTTTACCATTAGAAACGTTTTTTCCACAATAGTTCTCCCCTATCTTCTATGTATTGGTTCAGGGCTTGTATTCTAGCTGAGACCCCTAGAAAATAGTATCAAAAATAATACGATTTAGCAATGAGCTAAAATTTGCGCTTGCCAATATATTTTGCAATCTTGATCATGCTGTTTTTCGCTTGTCCCGCTGGAAGCTGCTCGGCGGCGGCCAGCGCATCGGACAAATAGGACTGCGCAGCCCTGGAAGCTCTTTGAATGGATGAACTGTTTTTGATCTGATCGATAATACCGGAGAATTCATCCTGATCCCACGTTTGATAATATCTCTGGATTCTGTGTTTCAGTTCAGGCATCTGCTCCATCGCATAGAAAACCGGAAGTGTGATGTTCCCTTGTTTCAAATCGCCGCCTGCAGGTTTACCCAGTTCTTTTTCAGTTGCTGTGAAGTCCAGAATGTCGTCGGTGATCTGATACGCCATACCAACGGAATAGCCAAAACGGTACAGCTGCCGTTGCAGCTGTACAGAAGCATTGGAGGCAATCGCCCCAAGCTGGCAGCTGATTGCGATCAAGAGGGCTGTTTTTCTCTTGATTCTCCGCAAATATTGCCTGATGCTCTGATCAAGATCGAACTGTTCTTTAATTTGCTGGATCTCACCAAGGCACATCTCTTTCATGGAATAAGAGAGGACTTGATGTGCTGCGATCTGGCGGACATTGGTCATCATCTCGATCGCTTTAGCAAACAAAAAATCTCCTGTGTACATCGCAACTTTATTGTCGTACTGTGATTTTACGGTCTTTGCACCCCTGCGGAGCTCGGCGTCGTCGATCACATCGTCATGAACGAGAGACGCCATATGTATCGTTTCCAGAGCAGCAGCGACTTTTTTCACGCTGCGGACATCATATTCTCCAAAATGTGCGGACAGCAGCACGAAAACAGGCCTGATCCGCTTTCCTCCTGCTTTAAGCAGCTGGCTTCCGGCTTTTTGCAGGATGGGATGGTCTGCGGATATTGACTGTTCAAGTTCAGTTTCAATCTGCTGCAAATCTTTTTTTACATGTGAATAGAGTTCTGTCAGTTTCATAGCGTTCACCTAAATGCCCTGTAAGGAGTAGTCAAAAAAAGTAAATGCAGGAACGGACTCAATCAACGAATGCTTATGGGCGAGCTGAAAGTAGTGCTTAAGCCCTTTCAGATGTTCTTCCCCAAAATCATAATTGATGCCATGAAAATAGTTTGCCCAAAAAGAGAATTCTCCCCCATGTGCCGGAAGAATATGTCTGATCATTTCATGATAATGGTCTGACTTCGTTTTTTGTTTGCTCTCGGACATCTCAAATAAGAGTTTCTCGAGCAGAGCCGGCTCTCTTTTAATTGTATCGTTCCGCACCGCCATGACTGCGTACGTCATAGGAAATCCCGTATGATTAAACCATAGTTCACCAAGATCATATACATGGATTTCTTTGTCCTGCCGCCAATCAGCCTTAATCGCATCCTCACCGATCAGCAGGCATGCGTCATGGTCTTGAAGCATCTGATCATAGTGCGGAGCCATCGTTTCGTAAACCGGATTTAGGCCGTAAAATTCTTTAAGAATGATCTTCAGCAGAACGACCGAGGTTGCAGAACTTGAAGTAAGTGCGATTTTCTTGCCATCCAGTTCTCCAACAGCAGTTTTTGAAAATAAGAGAATCGATCCCACTTTTCCAAAGGTGGAAACGGACAGATTGGGAAAAAGGCTGTATTGGCTGCTGTTTTCACCGAATGAAAAGGAAGATATTCCTCCTAGATCGATTTCTCCCCTCGCCATTCTTCGGTTCAGCTCAGCGGGTATCTGAGGAATAAACTTCGAGCCAGTCCTCTCAAATTCATTTTTATTCAAATAAAAAAACATAGGAAGGATGTTTGTATATTTAATCTCGCCGATATTGAGCGCCATTACTCTCCCCACCTCCTAAACAGATCATGCTGGACACCCAAACTGTCCAGCGCTTTGCCGACTAAAAAATCCACCAGATCGTCCAGTGTTTTCGGCAGCTGATAATAACCGGGCATCGCAGGAAGAATCTTGCCGCCTGCCTGGGTTACTTTGAGCATATTTTCCAGATGTATGCTGTTCAGCGGTGTTTCCCGCGGCACAAGGACAAGTTTCCGCCCCTCCTTCAGCATCACATCCGCTGCCCGTTCAAGCAGGTTGCCGGATGCACCGTGAGCAATGCCGGACAACGTGCCCATCGAGCAAGGTATAATAATCATTCCGCTGTTCTGATAAGAACCAGAAGCAATAGGAGCTTTGAAATTCCTAAGCGTATGATAATGAAGCTCACCCGTGCTATCTTTCTGAAAATGTTCCTGAAGAATAGTTTCACGGTCTTCCGTATCCCAACCTAGTTCTTCATGAAAAACCTGCCAGCCGGCTTCGGTGACCATCAGGTGTACTTTATGTCCGCTTTTCAGCAGTTCCTGAACAAGGCGGACACCATAGATGGCTCCGCTCGCTCCTGTTATTCCTACAGCAAAATTTTTCATAGCAGCAAATCTCCCAATGAGAAAATAAACATCACAATGCTCAGAATTCCGTTCATCGTAAAAAAGGCAACATTCAGTTTAGACAAATCTTCCGGAGAAACCATGGAGTGCTCATAGATCATAATCGCTCCTGATAAAAACACTCCGGCAAAATAGACCCATCCGAACGAGGAAAAGGCACCGAGCACTAAGAAGGCTGTAAAGCTAAGCACATGAAAACAGCGGGCGATAAAAAGGGCTTTTGGAATTCCGAAATAAGACGGAATGGAATACAGCCCATGATTTCTGTCATAATCCGCATCCTGAGTGGCATAAATCACATCAAACCCAGCTGTCCAGAACACCACACCGGCATAGAGCAGAAAGGCTTCTGCCGAGAGAGTTCCAGTTGCTCCGACCCATCCTCCCAGTGGGGCCAAAGCAATCGTTGCTCCCAGAATCACGTGGCATAAGTAGGTAAAGCGCTTCGTATAGGAATAGAATACTAGAAAAAAAACAGCCAGCGGTAAAAGCCACACGGAAAGAAGGTTAAGCTGTGAAGCACTGACAAACAGCAGAACAAAAGAACCGGCAATAAATAATACGGCTTCTTTCATGCTGATTAATTTTGCAGGGATGGCCCTTGTTGCCGTCCTTGGATTTTTTTGGTCAATCCTTGCGTCGATGACACGGTTTAGCGTCATCGCTGCGCTGCGCGCACCGACCATGGCAAGAGTAATCCAGATCCATTCGCTGATCGATGGAAAAGATCCTTCCTCCACCACATTACCAAGTATCGCCCCCAAAAATGCAAACGGGAGCGCAAATAGAGTATGTTCAAACTTGATCATTTCAAGAATGATAGCTAATTTCTTAAACACAAGCGATCTCTCTTTCTATGTTTGTTTAATTCCCATATGCATGGCAGCCGTTCCAAACGTATAAGGCTTAACGGTTACATGGGATAGACCGGCTTCTTCGAATAAAGTCTTAAGCTCATTTCTGTCCAGGAATTCTCCGGCAGATTCCTGAAGCCAGGAATATTCACTATAGCTCTTTGCCAGAAGTTTCCCCAGGAACGGCATAACGACCGAGAAGTAAAAACGGAATACATGCTTAACGACAGGTGTGGTAGTCTGAGAGGTTTCCAGGCAGACCACTTTCCCGCCAGGCTTTACGACACGGTGCATCTCCCTGATTACCTGGAGATAATCAGGAACGTTCCGAAGACCGAACCCGATGGTCACGTAATCGAACGAATTATCGGGAAAAGGCAGCTCCATAGCATTTCCATGGATCAACTTTACATTCGTGCACCTGAGTTCTGAAACCTTTTTCTTGCCGACTTCCAACATGTTCTGGCTGAAATCCAGTCCGGTTACAGACCCGGATGCCCCGACCGCTTTCGCGAGAGCGATGCTCCAATCCCCTGTGCCGCAACACACATCAAGCGCCCGGCTTCCTTCTTTCACGGCCATGCGTTTCATCGTATCATTTCGCCATCTGGTATGCTGTTTAAAGCTGATCACGTTGTTCATAAAATCATATTGGCCTGAGATTTTTTCAAAGACCGAATGGACCCGCTGTTCTTTTAAATGTTCCATCGCTTATCCTTCCTCCGGCAATAAATAGTGAGGTGCTTCAAGCAGTGCCCTCATTCTCTTTTCCATGAATGGCTTTAATATGTCCGGCTGCTTTTGTGTCTTGAGCCTATGGCGGGAAAGCAGCAGATCATTTTTGATCTGATGATGATAATCTGAAAAAAGAGGATCAGGGCATTGAGAAGCGGCAGATACAAACAAAAACTCAGAGATAAAAGGAATGAACTCTTCCTTGCCAAAGTGTCGTGCCACCCTCGACAGGATCCCAGCCTCCAAGCTTTTGATTCCGCTTGTGATTTCTTCGGGTTTTGATTGTTTGCTGTAGTAAAGCCTCATCTTGCTCTCGTTCACATCCTGAATCGCGAGTGAAAGTGCCCGGATGAGCGGGAGATCTTCACAGAGAGACAGCATGAAATAGTACAGGCTGCTGTAATAATCTCCCGCCAGAACGGTTAATTGCCGTCCTTTCACATTGTCCTTTTGAATCTGAAGTATGTATTCATGTGTATCGAGCGCACTTTGAACGAGCATTACAGCTGCGTAATATTCCTGCAATTCTTCGCCTTCCAGCCCGCTTTCTCTCAAAAGCGAATACGCAATGAGGCATTTATCCTTATTCATCCGGGGAACATCGACATACTTATTTAAAAAGGAATGTTCCATCGCACGTAAAACGTATTCATTTAATTTTTTTATTTCTTGGATGATCTTCATGTCCCTGCCCCCACATCCTGCAAATACAGCATACTCTATCTATTATGTATTATATCATACAGGCCACTCAACAATCCTTTACGCCATAAAGAAAACTTGGCTCGAGCCAAGCTTTATACTTCCGTGTCAACTTCACCATGCCGTGTATATATGACCGCCTTGCCCCGTACTTTGACTGCTGATGTATGCTCAGTGAACTGCGCCAGCATGACCTCGCCCTTATCCAGTTTCTCCGAGTGGTGAAATCTGGTCTCAGTCCCTCTGGTCAATCCTATGACGTTAACACCGTTTTCTTTCGCTTTGATCACAAAAAACTCATTCTCGTTCATCTTCTCGTTCGCCTTCATGCCGTCCACTCCATTTCCTTTAAATTAACCGCGAATAAACGTTAAGACTTCTGCCCTGGCGGCGGCATCCTTAACAAATATTCCTCTTACTGCAGATGTAATGGTTTTAGAGCCCGGCTTCTTCACACCGCGCATCGTCATGCACATATGCTCTGCCTCGACAACGACAATGACACCATGCGGGTCAAGCGTTTCTACCAGCGCATCAGCAACATCAGAAGTAATTCTTTCCTGCAGCTGCGGTCTTCGGGTCACCGCCTCGACTGCTCTTGCAAGTTTGCTGAGCCCGGTAACTTTTCCTCCTCTTGGGATATAGCCGATATGCGCCTTCCCAAAGAATGGGACAAGATGGTGTTCACACATGGAATAGAACGGAATGTCTTTTACAAGAACCAGTTCCTCATGGTCTTCCCCGAAAATCGTAGCAAAATGTTCTTTAGGATCCTGGTTCAGACCCTGAAATACTTCCTGGTACATTTTAGCCACTCTTTTGGGTGTATCAACGAGTCCTTCTCGGGACGGGTCTTCTCCAATGGCCTCAAGTATCATAGTTACTGCTTGCTGTATTTTCTCCTGATCGAATTCCTTCACTGCGGTAGCCTCCATTTTCATTCCTGCAACGTTTTAAGTAGGTTCATTCCCACGTTCGCTGTACGTTTTCTAAAACCGATTCTAGCATATGTAACAAGCAATGGCAAAAAAGGAAGGCTCATGGCGCATTTTTCTTCCAAAATAAAAGAACCGCATAATGCGGTTCTTGCTTGCCCTATGTATAAGCTTATTTTAGAGCATCCTTAAGGGCTTTTCCTGGTTTGAAAGCAGGCACTTTGCTTGCTGCGATTTCGATCTCTTGACCAGTTTGCGGGTTGCGACCCTTACGAGCGGCACGCTCACGAACTTCGAAGTTACCAAAACCGATAAGTTGTACCTTGTTACCTTCTTTAAGAGTTTCAGCGATTGCCTCGAATACTGCATCAACAGCTTTAGTGGCATCCTTTTTAGAAAGTTGAGTTTGTTCAGATACTGCATTTACAAGATCAGTCTTGTTCATTCCATTCACCTCCTCTCAAAGAACACTATCATCTATATATGTTTCTCGGCTGTCTTACTATCATAAAGCGCTGAGCCCTGTTTTATACAGGATTTACTAAATACTTTCGTGACAAGCCTTATAATAAACGATAAGTCATAAGAATTCAATATTTTTATGCGGAAAATAGCGAAAATCCGACTTTTACAGAGCCAATTTGACTTTTTTCAACAAAAAAGACTCCTTTAAAGGAGCCTTTCATTATAAAATAATAGCGATTAAACCTCCAGAACCTTCATTAATTATGCGTTCCAGTGTTTCTTTCAGCTTGTATCTTGCATTCTCCGGCATGAGTGAAATCTTCCCTTGAATGCCTTCTCTTACGATGGAATTGAGGGATCGCCCAAAGATATCTGAGTTCCAGATCGACAGCGGATCTTCCTCAAAATCCTGCATGAGATACCTTACGAGCTCTTCGCTCTGTTTCTCTGTACCGATGATCGGCGCAAACTCTGATTCGACATCTACTTTAATCATATGAATCGATGGTGCTACCGCTTTCAGCCTGACACCAAACCTTGAGCCCTGACGGATAATTTCCGGCTCATCGAGGCTCATATCGGTCAGAGCTGGAGCCGCTATTCCATATCCTGTTTGTTTCACCATCCTTAAGGCGTCAGCGACCTGATCGTACTCCTGCTTGGCATAGGCGAACTCCTGCATCAGCTGCAGCAAGTGGTCTTTCCCCCTGATCTCCACACCGACGACTTCTTTTAATATCTGGTCATACAGGTCATCCGGAGCAAACAAGTCAATTTCGGCAATCCCCTGCCCCATCTCGATGCCTGCGAGACGTGCATCATCGATAAATTCGAAGTCGCTGAAGCTTCCTACGACCCGGTCGACATCTCTAAGCCTTTTAATGTCCTTCACCGTTTCCCTTACCGCTTCTTCGTAGCTTTCCCGCAGCCAATGCTCCTCTCTAAGCACCATGACCCAGCTTGGCAGGTTCACGTTGACTTCAAGAACCGGGAACTCATACAGCACTTCCCTGAGAACATTGTTTATATCATGCTCTGTCATACTCTCAACACTCATGGCGAGAACAGGAATATCATACTTCTCGCAAAGTTCCTTGCGAAGCTGCTCTGTATCTGGATGATGAGGGTGCACAGAGTTGACTACAAGTATAAATGGTTTGCCGACTTCTTTCAGTTCATCGATCACTCTTTCTTCCGATTCGATATAGTCATATCTTGGAATCTCACCGATCGAGCCGTCAGTAGTGACTACGACACCGAGAGTGGAATGCTCCTGAATGACTTTTCTCGTACCGATCTCAGCCGCTTCATGAAAAGGAATCGGTTCATCATACCATGGTGTATGGATCATTCTCGGGCCGTTCTCATCCTCATAGCCTTTTGCACTCGGCACGGCATAGCCTACACTGTCCACTAGCCGGACATTGACATCCAAACCTTCCCCAACATGGATGCTCACAGCGTTGTTCGGAACAAATTTAGGCTCTGTCGTCATGATGGTCTTCCCTGCTGCACTCTGAGGAAGCTCATCCTGTGCCCGCTGTCGTTCACCATCATTTTGAATGTTAGGCAGCACGACCAGCTCCATAAACCGTTTGATAAAGGTAGATTTCCCTGTGCGAACAGCACCGACTACTCCGAGATAAATGTCTCCTCCTGTCCGTTCAGCGATATCTTTGAAAATATCGATTTTTTCCATTCATTTCCCTCCCGATCCAAATAAGTTCCGGATGCTATTCTTGGACAATACATACTTATGATGTTGTCCCAAAAATATGATAAGGAATGAAAGTTTTTTCATACAAAAATCAGCGATGGACCTCAGTTCGTTGTATAGACCGGGAGAGAAGCACAAACACTTGTGATCTTCCGTGTGCAAACTGTCCAGGTTATCACCATGTCCGTTTTTATATAAAAAACCCTCCTCCTTTTCTATGAATGTATTAAAAAGGAGGAGAGTTCATGCCAATTATTTATGGGTGCCGTGGAAAGTTATTGATCCGTTACCTGAAACTCGGGTTCTCCGTTCTTAACCGTATAAGGAACGGACCGTACTGGAACAAAGAAGGAATTTTTAGTAAGAAGCGTCCGAACATCTTCCCCCTTTTTCACAGGGAGTCCCTTTTTGATGAGTGGATAAAGATCCATGGAATAGTCCACGTGGACTTTTGAGTCATTATCAACAATGAATGGCAGGTTCTTTCCGGAGTAAGGGCTGACAGCGTATGGCGCTTCTTTGTAGCCCATCTTTTTGTAATCAAGGGTGTACCTGCCATTGGCCAATATCTTTTGATATGGCGGATATTTATGGGTTCGGACATACTCCTTCAGTCTGGCTTCCAGATCCTGTGCTTTGTTCACGATCACCAGATCTATCAGCCTTACTTTTGGCTTTGTTTCTGCATCAATGAGCACATACTGGAACGTTCCGCCTTTTTCAAACGAATTTCCTGGAGGCTGCTGCATGTACTTTGGGACAAGCCTTCCAAAATCAATCGGGTATTTTTCATAGACGTCTGTTGAGGCGTCTTTGTTTTTGATCGGCAGCACTGACGTCTCTTTATGGTAATCGTCCACCGCAGACTGCACCATGGCAATCTGGTCTTTATAAGGGACCCGGTTTTCACTTTTTTGGCTGTCAGGATACAGACACCCCGTCAGGCTGAAGAGCAGGCAAACTAAAAACGTGAGAGTACATATCTTTTTCATGTTTCTGGCGTACCTATCCTTTCACCGGTCCGCTAAAGACTACGAGTACAATTAAGATGCCTGCTGTAATCATGCAAATATATGCGATAGCTGCCAGTATGTATTTAAAAATCCCTTTTAGTTTTAACCTGCTGATCATGATTGAAAAAACCGCGATAAACATCAATGCGATGGATGAAAGCGCAACCCACATTTTCATTAATCCAGCGTCCATTTATATCCCCCTTTGCATACAGCGTAAATTATAGCATAAAACAAAAGAAATGCGTATGTGCTCATGTTTTGGTCCGACAAGCGCTGGAGCGATTCTGGCGGTAGTGTGAAGACGACTAGGGATGAAAAGAAGATCTCACTTTTCCTCTTTCGAGAACCAGGGTGAAATATGATTCAAATTCATCTTTTAAGTTGTAGATGGACACTTCTTTCTTACATCAAAAAAAGACAGGCCGGTGTCTGATACACCGCCTGCCGAATGACTAAATACACCAATTTGCAGATTGATTGGCTATCCGTTCAAGCATACCTATTTGTTATCGAACATTTTGGATAATGTGCTGAAATCCAGAGGTACATTGTTATTAATAACCGCATTGACAATTTGATCTTCTTTTTGCCTAGAAACAGGGACACCGGCCAAGGAGGCTACCTGGGAGATCAGTCTTCTTAAAGTGCGTTCATCCCGCAGATTTTCATTGCTGACGGTCTGGGCTAGTTTAAAAATATCTTCTTTCTTAACGTTCGTTTTCTTCTCAACTTTATCAAAAAATTGATTGTTCCGATCCATTTTTCGTCCTCCTCCAACAACCTATTCACCATTATCCTATGCGTTAGTCTAATAATCGTGATAGAAATCGGGAAGATAACCGTATGGATGATTCGGACATTTTTTTTCCTATAAAAGAGAAGATACGTCTTCCACCTCATGGGTCCTGCTTCTTCTCATCAGCTCATCCACAGCTTCCTTTGCATTCTTTCCGTCAAACAGAACATCGTGAAGAACATTCGTGATCGGCATCTCCACATTTTCTTTCTGAGCGAGCTGATATGCTGCTTTCGTTGTTCTTACCCCTTCAACGACCATCCCCATCTTTTCAAGCACAGCTTCGAGTGCTTCTCCTTTGCCCAGCATGTTTCCGGCCCTCCAGTTTCTGCTGTGGACACTCGTACAAGTAACGATTAAGTCTCCAATTCCGGTCAAACCTGCGAACGTCAGCGGGTTAGCCCCCATCTTCGTTCCCAGTCTGGCGATCTCAGCGAGCCCTCTTGTAATCAGAGCGGCTTTCGCGTTGTCTCCATAGCCAAGACCGTCGGACATGCCCGCCCCAAGGGCAATGATATTCTTCAATGCTCCGCCGAGTTCAACGCCCACAATATCTGGATTGGTGTACACCCTGAAATTCTGGTTAATAAACAGGTCCTGAACAAATTCCGCTTCCTCAATATCCGATGAGGAAACAGTGACGGTAGTAGGCTGTCTCAGAGAAACTTCCTCCGCATGGCTTGGCCCGGACAATACAACGATGGATTTTCGTTTATCTGCAGGCACTTCCTCCTCAATGATCTCGGATACCCGTTTATACGTTTCCGGTTCGATCCCTTTGCTGGCATGAACGATGGTGACCGGCTGATCTAAATGAGCTGTCAGATCCCCCAGTACCTCTCGAATCGCTTTAGTAGGAGCGACGAGCAGGATCGTTCCAGTTCCTGAAACCGCTTCCTGGAGATCGGTAAAACCCCGAAGCTCTTCAGGAAGCGAAACGCGCGGCAAATATTTTTCATTGGTATGTAGGGAATTAATTTCTTCAATCTGTTCTTGTCTTCTTCCCCATATGCGAACATCGTGTCCGTTATCCGCTAGTACGAGGGCCAGCGCTGTGCCCCAGCTGCCGGCACCGACTACTGCTACTTTTTCCATTGCTAATCCACTCCTTGCTTAATGCCCTATTTTTCTTTCATTTCCTTTTAAAAGTCTGGAGATATTGGTGCGGTGCCTCCATATCGAGAGAACACCGATCAATGAGGCGCATAGCGCCGCCTCCGTAGGTATAGTTTTTAAAATAAACATTAAAACAGGCGTCAAAATCATAAATACGATGGAGCCTAACGAAACAAATCGGGTAGCTGCAATGATCAGGATGACGAAGAATCCCGCTATGAGAGCAGGAATAAACGAAGCCACCACAAAAACACCAATCGTCGTCGCCACCCCTTTTCCGCCCTTGAATCCATAATAGACCGGCCAGTTATGGCCGATGATGGACATTGCGCCCGCCGCAATCGCCGCGGTCATATTGTATTGCATGGCAAGTGCTGCCCACACAGGGATCATTCCTTTCAGCCCGTCCAGCAGGAGCACGCAGATGGCAGGACCCACACCGATCACACGCAGTGTGTTCGTCGCCCCGGCATTACCGCTCCCCAGCTTGCGTATATCACCTTTTTTCATACCTTTAGTGATCATATAGCTGAAACTGATCGAACCTAATAAATAAGCACCGATAAACAACAAGACAATCTGCATGAAGTTCACCTATTCATTTTTTTTGCGGGCAACGATTCTGATCGGAGTGCCAGTAAAGCCAAACGTCTCCCTCACTTTGTTTTCAAGGAACCGGCGGTATGAAAAATGAAGAAGTTCCGGATCATTGACAAAAAGTGCGATGGTAGGCGGCTTGATGGCTACCTGTGTAGCATAATTGATCTTCAGGCGTTTACCGTTGTCCGTCGGTGTAGGGTTCATCGCCACCGCATCCATAATAACATCGTTAAGGACGTTTGTCTGGATACGAAGAGAATGGTTCTCAGCCACTTGGTTGATCAAAGGATAGAGCGTATGAAGCCTTTGTTTTGTTTTTGCGGATACGAAAAGGATCGGAGCATAGCTTAAATACAAGAAATGATCGCGGATCTTCTGTTCAAATTCGCGGAGTGTTTTATCATCTTTTTCAATGGCATCCCATTTATTTACGATAATAATCACGGCTTTGCCTGCTTCATGCGCGAAGCCTGCCACTTTTTTATCCTGCTCGATAATTCCTTCTTCTGCGTTTAGTACAACACAAACGACATCAGCCCGTTCGATGGCCTTTAAAGCACGAAGAACGCTATATTTTTCGGTATGTTCATAGACTTTCCCTCTTTTTCTCATGCCTGCCGTGTCAATGATCGTATATTTCTGGCCTTCACGAGTAAATTCCGAATCGATCGCGTCTCTCGTTGTTCCGGCGATATCGCTGACGATGACACGCTCTTTACCTAATATCGCATTAACGAGCGATGACTTGCCAACGTTTGGACGTCCGATGAGACAGAAACGGATTGTTTCATCATCTTCCTCTTCCTCAGGCTGTTCTGGAAAATGGCTGAATACTGCATCCAGAAGGTCTCCTAAACCAATGCCGTGAGATCCTGATACAGGATAAGGCTCTCCCATTCCAAGAGAATAAAAATCATAGATCAAATCCTTGCGTTCCGGATTATCAATTTTATTTACCCCAAGGACAACCGGTTTCTTTGACCGATATAGGAGTTTTGCGACTTCTTCATCAGCTGCTGTAACCCCTTCTTTTCCATCCGCAAGAAAAAGGATCACATCGGCTTCATCGATAGCGACCTCTGCCTGCTGCCTCATGAGATGCAATAGAGGTTCATCACCGATTTCGATTCCACCGGTATCAATTATATTAAATTCACGGTTCAGCCATTCGGCTGAACTATAGATTCTGTCCCTTGTCACACCCGGCATATCTTCCACGATAGAAACCCGGTCTCCGACAATACGGTTAAATATTGTGGACTTTCCCACATTCGGTCTTCCGACGATGGCCAAAACTGGCTTTTGCATGTCGACACATCCTTTTAACTTAATAGTCCAAAAAAAGAAAACCCTTCCGGAATGAAGGGCCTAGAGATAGCTAATTAATTTTAGCAGATAAAAGTATAACCTACAACTCTCATTCAGCGCGCCCTCACCCTAGATACCCGTTTTATCATTTTTCCCTTCCCTGCTTCAGCAGACAAGAAGTGCCCGAACTGCTGCACGCCCCTCGAGACAAAGCATAAAGCCAGCGACAAGGTCACAACATCAAGGAAATTAAGGCTTCCGAGCTCGATGCCCGATGTTAATTTTTGAATTACCAGATGATAGAGAGCCTCTCCCACGCAGAATCCGCCTGTCAGCACGAGCGGGCGATAATGAGAATCCTTGATCAGCATCAGAGAAAAAACAAAAAGGGCGCCGGCCAGCAGCCATTTCACTTGGACGACGATCCAGACTGGATCATACATCGAGAACAGCAGCATTGCATTATAGGAAAGGGCAATAAGAAATGTACAGAAAACATAATACAGCACCATCTTAAACGGTAATCTTAAAATCCAAAGATAACAGCTTAAAGCTAAAATCAGAAATGAACAATGAATGCTTAAACGCCCCGTGTCCAATACGAGCCCATGCGTGATCAGCAAAATCAGAAGCAATGCTGAATAAACAGTCCTCCGAGGCGCTGTTTTCATCAAAAAAGTGCTGTAGGCCCAGCCGATCCATGCAAACCAATAAAAGAAAATACCCTCCAACCTGCTCTCCTCCTCTACCACCATTATGGCTCAATCGCATAAAACCTAATCAAGCAGTCATAATAAAAGCAAATAGAAAGGAGGCAGCATCATGGGAAAAGACCGCCAGGAAAAAAAACTTCGTGAATCACACCGGGTAGAATCCGACCGTGACCAGAGCCTGAAATACGCTGGGGCAACATCACTCGAAGGCCCTGAAGAAGCGAGAAGAAGAAATAACCAGAAAAGCTAAGAACAAAAAAGAACTCCTAAACGGAGTTCTTTTAATCTTACTCTTTATTTAAACCTTTAAGTTTATCGCCGATCATATCAGCAAGCGAGAATCCTTTTTCTTCTTTCGGGAAGTTCTCACGGATGTTCTGCTGTTCTTTAGCTTCTTGTGCAGCGCGGATGCTAAGTGAAATTCTTTTTTCTTTCCTGTCAATATCCAGCACTTTTACTGTCACTTTCTCGCCTTCAGACAGCACTTCTCCAGGATTTCCAATATGGCGGTTGCTGATTTCGGAGATATGCACAAGCCCTTCAACACCCTGTGCCACCTCAACAAAAGCACCGAAGGAAACAAGGCGCTTCACCGTCCCCTGGATGACTTTGCCTGGTGCAAGACCCGCTTCAAGGCTTTCCCAAGGTCCCGGCTGAGTCTCTTTAATGGAGAGTGAGACACGTTCGTTATCCCGGTCGACAGAAAGGACTTTCACTTTTACAGCCTCCCCTTCTGAGACAACTTCTGAAGGATTATCCACACGTTTATGGGATAGCTGGGAAATATGGACAAGGCCGTCTAGCCCGCCGATATCAACAAACGCACCGAAATCTGTTAAACGCTGGACAGTGCCATCGAGCACCTGGCCAGCTTCCAGATTGTTCAGCAGCTCCTGCTTTCGTTGAGATTCCTGTTCCTCCTCTACCGCCCGATGGGAGAGGATCACTCGGTTTTTCTCTTCATCCAGCTCAACAATTTTCACCGTTAATGTTCGGTTTTTATAGTCGCTGAAGTCTTCAATAAACCTTTTTTCGACCATGGATGCGGGAATGAAGCCGCGCACTCCAAGATCCACGACCAAACCGCCTTTTACTACTTCATGAACGGTCACTTCAAACGTTTCGTTCTGGTCAAACTTTTGCTTTAGCTCTTCCCACGACTTGACCGTGTCCACCGCCTTTTTGGAAACGGTGAGCTGATCTTCTGTAAGAGACGTGACTTTTACTGTCACTCTGTCTCCTTCGGTCAGAAAATCTGATGCTTTTTCAACAAAAACATTGGAAATCTCGTTCACAGGCAATACAGCATCCTGCTTATAGCCCACATCTATAATGGCCAGCTTATCTTCAACCTTTAGGACAGTCCCTTCTACCACATTTCCAACTTCCAGCACTTTTGTTTCTTCTAAACTTGTGTTCAACTCATCAGCCATACCACAATGCCTCCTCAATTTCGTATAAGTATATATTTCAACCTTCTATATGAAGGAAGTATACAGTATTCCTTTTACGATACAGATTCCTTTAGAAGCTTTTCTATATTTAACATTATAAGGTTTGTTGCGTCTTTTGCGGAAGCTTTTTGCACTCTCATTTCTGTAAAATCAATCGGCTTTCCGAAACTAACAGTGATTTTTTTGCCGCGTTTATACTCACCTTTGATGGCACATGGCACGACAGCAGCTTCTGATTTCAGTGCAAAAAAACCTGCTCCCGCCAGCCCCTGGCCTAATTCGCCTGTTTTGCTTCTCGTACCCTCTGGAAATAACCCAAGAACTTTTCCTTCTTTCAGTATGCCGAGTCCATTCCTTAACGCCTGTTTATCGCTCATACCGCGTTTAACAGGAAAAGCATTAATCATTGGCAGGATCGTCTTTAGGACAGGCATGCTGAACAGTTCTGCTTTTGCCATAAAATGAACGTCTCTTGGTGCGGCCACTCCGACAAGCGGAGGATCAAAATTATTAATATGATTGCTGCATAACAGGATTCCGCCCTCGGCAGGCACATTTTCAATCCCTTGAATTTCTACTCTGTACATGCTTTTCAAATAAGCACTGCACACCGCTTTACCGAATTTGTAAAGGTTCAATTTATCCAGCCCTTTCACTCACCAAATGAAGAATTTCATTAACAACATCTTGAATGGACATTGATGTGGTGTCAAGCTCTATCGCGTCATCCGCCTTTTTCAATGGAGCAAACTCACGTTCTGAATCACGTTTATCTCGGAGACTGATCTCTTCCTTCAATTTCTCTAGATCCGCTTCAAATCCTTTGCTTGTATTTTCATCGAATCTTCTTCTTGCACGCTCTTCTACAGATGCGATCAGAAATACTTTCAGTTCTGCATCTGGCATGACATGAGTCCCTATGTCCCGGCCGTCCATCACGACACCGCCAGCACTTGCCAGCTCCTGCTGGCGTCTGACCATCTCTTCTCTTACCTGTTGAGGTGCTGCGACAAAAGACACATTATTCGTGACTTCCGAGCTTCTGATCTCTTTGGAGACATCGTTTCCGTCAAGGATGACAGCCTGGCCGTTCTCTGTAATCTCTAATTCTATATTTGTATCTTTAAGAAGAGATTGCAGGATCCTGCCGTCATGTAAATCAGACTTTGAAGACAGGGCTTTATAGGTTAATGCCCTGTACATGGCACCCGTGTCTATGTATATATAAGAAAGCTTGTCCGCGACCAATTTGGCAACTGTACTTTTGCCCGCTCCTGCCGGGCCGTCAATGGCGATCTTTAGTTTCTTGTTCATGTTTCCTCCTGCATACACAAAAATCTTTTATTGAAACCATACGAATAAAAGCAGGTATACACCCTGCTTTTTTAACGTATTCGTTGGCCACATTCCGCCATTAACTATACCATAAACCCAACTAGCGGTCTATGGTTTCCATCGTGCCTGAGTTCTTGCCTTTTATGACGCCTTCATAATAAATGCTTTTGTTTACGTTCCGTTTCCATGTTTCATGTGTAAGTATCCATTGAGAGAGAATAAGAAAAACAAAATGGATAATGGCCAGCTTCAAGAGCAGGCTTTCAATTTTTTTCACGCCGATCAGCCTCCTGATACTTGAAACTAATATGTCCAAGCATCATCGGATCTATTCGTTCAACAACTTCTTTTTCTCGGCAAGCTGCTGCTCAAAACAGTAGCGTACAAGATTTTGCTGCGCGGCTTCACCAAGGCTGCTAAAGTGCACAGACGCCTTTTCTTTGCCGTTGTGCTCGAGGATGCGCAGCACATTGCATTCTGCCTTGAGGCAATGAACAGTACCTGAATTCATCGGGAGTATGACCCCGCAGATGATCCTCATGCCTTCCTTTAACGGATGTCCGGCAGGTAAAGCACTTCGCAAACCGCCAGCACTGATGTCCGAGGTGACTGAAGTAAACGGTATGAATACAGTATCTGACGGGTGCACAGCGATATCCAGCATGGACTCAATGCGAATAAATTGGCGCCTCTGGAGCTTGACTAAAGATTTTTCATCCGGATGCTGGATCGCTAAGAGTGGGATACGGTCAATTTTTCGTCCGCTCAGCTCGGTTTGAAACATATATACATTTTGATCTTGATGGTAGAATGTCGCTTTGAACGCTGTACCATTCACAAAAAACTCTGTTTTTCCTGTTACTTCATTGATCGGATAATCAATGTAGATCTGGTCATCAGACAGTTCCATCACTTTGCATTTATAGCGTATTTCCTGTCTTGAAACTGCCGGCTCCAAAATTAGCGAGTCACCTATAGCAAACAACACAATCCCCCATTATAAGACTATTTTACCATTTATTATGCCATAGTTCCCAAAAAGCACACGTGCATAAAAAAAGGAAAGCAGCGAAGCTTTCCTTTTACCAACTTACATGGAGCTGTAATCCGGTTCTCCTTCTTTTAATTTCTTCACTTGCTCTTCATCTCCGTTTTCCGCACTGACATAGATCACGTACGTTTCATCTCCAAGTACTCCTAAAAACTCATAGCAATAAATCTCCTGCTGAACATCATTCTTGATGATAGCCATGTGTTTTTCCATCATTTTGAACTTCGGATTAAGCTTCGTTCTCGCCTGCTTTTCACTGACTTTTGCAGGAGGGATGGTCCGTTCATGATGGGAAGTTAAGAAATCGGTCCCCTGGTACCCCATAATATCTCCATTATCCAGTGCCACTTTAACAGAGACACTGTCCGGATAGATTCTTACACCATCTTGAACATTTACGAAAGTGAAGACACCGATGTTATCGTACTGATTAGCTGAGACAACTTCCATTTTACTCTTCATGTGAAGGTTAAGGAACGAAACGGCTTGTTTCTGAGCCTCATTCAGGCTGATCTTCTGGGCGGCTACTTTTCGGTCTTGCAGCACCCATAATGGATAACCGCCTTTTTTTGTAACATCCATGTAGGTTGTTGCTTTTGTTTCCGGATTGTACATGGTGAGGGAATACGCTTTATATTCTGAGCCTTTACCCGTTTCTTTTACGCTTATTCTTACATTTTTCTTGAGCTGGAAGAACTTGATCGCGAGTTTTTTTGCATCCTCTCTCGAGATATTTTCTCCCTTCAGTTTGGATACGTTCCGTTTTTTAGCGTTGTGGATATTTGTAACTTCCGGGCCAAAATCTGTCCGTGAATAACCTTCAGAAGATTTATCTACCGTTTTAAAACCATCGATGATCGTATTGTCGTCAGGCTGTTTGTTGCTTGCAAGCGCCATCTCAACATCCATCCAGCGAAGGTTCTTTTTTGAAGCGAGTGCTTCTGTCTTGCGAAGTTCATTTTGAATTTCTGACGAGTTGGCATAAAGACTTTTAAGTGTTGAATATTCTTTATCTGACAGCGGCTTCTTCTCAAGATCTCTCAATGAGACACGGTAGCTGAAATCACCCATTTTCGTTAAGAAATCTTCTGTCTTGTTAAACGGGAGTAAAGAAAGCGGCAATTGTCCGACGTTGTTATGGGCTTCCGAAGTGAGCCTCCATACTTGAGCGAGAGTTGGAGACAACTGGCGTCTAGAGTTCATAGCCAGAGTTTCCCCGATCTTATCATGCAGGGCGTCAACATTAAAGTTTAAATCATGAAAGGCACGCTGATAGTTGTTTTCCGCCTGAATGAGGATGGCGTTCTTTTTCTGGTGTTCACTATATCCCCAATACCCCGTACCTGCTATAGCTACTACTAATAAAGCGATTAATACTGTCCGTATCAAGGAAATCACCTCCGTTATTTGGTATAGATGTGCTTACCAATTTTTTTGATTTGAGGCCTTGTCCAAATCCAGCCGGATGTTGCTGTATCAGGATTAAAATAATAAAGCGCTTCCCCGGTAGGGTCCCATCCGTTTAAAGCATCCATGACCGCTTTTTTCGCTTGTTGATTCGGCGTCAGGTAAATTTGTCCGTCTGCAACTGCCGTGAACGCTCCTGGTTCAAAAATAACCCCGGATACAGTGTTGGGAAACTCTGGGTTTTCCACCCTGTTGATGATCACCGCGGCTACCGCGACCTGGCCGATATAAGGCTCTCCACGAGATTCACCATAAACAGCGTTCGCCATCAAATTTATATCATTTTGAGAATACCCATCCGGAATGTTTTTGCCGGGTCTCGGCTTGCTGACTTTGGCAGCCTGCTTTTGGCCCGGCTTTGCCGGTGCTGCATTTTTCCCTGGTGCGGCGGGCTGCTGTGCAGCCTTCCTTCCAGCATTTTTTTTCACTTGCTTTTGTTTTGGAACTCCGCCGTAAGTAGTAAATTTATTGCCTTTGCGAATTTGTTTATGAACCCATCCATAATCAAATTTCGTCTGGTCCGCCAGCTTCTTCTTCGTTGTAAATCCAGCGAGTCCATCGACCTTTAACCTGTTTTCATACTGAAAATTACGAAGAGCCCAGTATGTTCTCCAGCTGAAGACACCGTCTATTGGACCATTGTAGAACCCGATATATTGCAGCCTCGACTGCAGCTCAACTACATCTTCACCTGTTGCACCCTTTTGAATGACCTGGGGAGTAAAGGCATGGGTCGTTTCCGGAGTATATCCGGCCATAATACATGTCATAGCAACTAAAAAAAACAGCGTCCGTCTAATGTAACGCATTGGTTTTTTCATGAGAAAGTGCCTCCTGTGAAATATTCTCAGCTTTGTATGATAAAAGTAGCTTTTGTAAATCTGAGCATTTTATGCAATGAATTGCTGAAGAATTAGACAAGAAAAAACCCGGAGCTTTAAATTCTCCGGGTTTAGGATCCTACATTTTTCTGCCTTGTCATCCAGGCTGTTTTATGGGCATTGGCGAGCTTCACTTTTTTCAATCCCAGCCACCAAAGGAACAGCATAAAAGGCAGCATGGCGATAAGAAAATCCTTTTCGAAAACAAGTAATATCCAATTGTAGATGGCATGCAATACAAACGGTATAAGAAGGGAAAGGGTTAAGAACATTTTTCTCTTCTTACCAGAAGAAAACTTAGCCTTCCCAAAATAATACCCGCTGATCACACCGAACAGGGCATGGCTGGAGACGGGCATCAATGCTCTGCCGAACGCTTCAGTCAGTCCATGCACGTACAGGTATAAAATATTCTCCATTGAAGCGAATCCAAGGGATAAAGCCACGGCATAGACGATCCCGTCATATGGCTCATTGAACTCCGCATGCTGATAGGCGCAATAAAAAACTAGAAACCACTTTAAGAATTCTTCGAGAACAGCAGACAGAAAAAAGCCCTCTGTAAAAGAAGAAACCATTATTTCTTCTTTAAATCCGAATTGGATAACCATAATGGGAAAAACGAGCAAAGCTCCAAAAATATATAATCGAATGACCATAGAAACAGGCTCAGTTTCATATTTATCTTTTAAATAAAAGAAAGCAAGCAGGGCGACAGCAGGAGCAACCCCTGCCGAAATAATTCCAATCATAGAAGCCCTCTTTTCAGCTGTTTTTTTCAATCGTATCATGGAACACATAGAATGGAAACCGTTAGCTGATGTTTATGAAGAAATTGTAACATCTGCCTAGAAAATCGTCTGTATGCGGTCTCCCTCTCCTGCAGCCAGAAGTACGGCAAGCCGGATTCTGGCCTTCTTGCTGTCATAATCCTTGCCCAATATCACTCCATGTTCAGCAAGATCAAACGTACTTCCGAGATAATCATAGGTCGGATAGACTTGACCTTCTTCAGAACTGGTCGTAATGACAACCTTAATACCTGCTGCAACAGCTTCAATAATGGATTCCATCATCAAAGGGGCAACCTGTCCCCTTCCAGCACCCTCAAGGATAATCCCCTGAACTCCGCTGTCCATGGCGGCTTTCACAAATTTGCCGTCCGCACCGATGTAACACTTGATGATGTCAACAGCAGGCACTTCTTGTACTACCGTATAAAATTCTCTTCCAATAGGCTTTTGATAAGCTACCACCTTATCATTATCAATGATCCCCAAGTAACCAAATCCGAACGAATTAAATCCCTGCAGGTTGGATGCATGGACTTTTTTTACATACCTTGCTGTAAAGATCCGCTCGTTAAAAACAACCACCGTTCCGGACCCTTTTAAATTGGGATCGCAAGCGGTATAGATGGCATGCCTCATATTCGTATACGAGTCACTGCCGATCTCGCCGGGCGAACGCTGTGACCCGGTTACAACCACTGTCCTAGGATCAGCAATGGTGAGATCAAGAAAATATGCGGTTTCCTCAATACTGTCCGTTCCGTGGGTGATGACTACTCCATCATAAGCGGAATCTTCATACAAGTTTTCAATCGCTTCTTTAAGCACGTTTAAATGTTCAAAGGTCATGTGCATACTTGGCACTTGGAACAGTGAAAAGATATTCACTTCAATATCGTTCGGGAGTTCAATCATTGCAGCCAGCTCTTCTCCCGTTAAAGCCCCTGATGACAGCAGTCCTGTCGTTTCATTCGGCTTACTGGCAATCGTTCCTCCGGTTGTGATCAACGCTACTTTTTTCATATGTAAACACCTCCTCAGTATCATAACACATGCTATTCGCTACAAAAACATCCATTCTTAACGAAGCACAAACAAAAAAACAGCCCCGGTTCTAAAGAAGCGAGGCTGCCAGCGTTTCGGCGATTAAACCGCCATGGAATCTTCCGTTCTCAATAAAAATTTCATTGGCATTGTTTCCCGCCGCAATCACACCGCAGATAAACACATTTTTCACATTGGTTTCCATCGATTCAGGATTGTAGGCCGGCCGACCGGATTCATGGTCTATAAGAATCCCAATTTTCTTTAGGAAATCATGGTCGGGATGATATCCGGTCATCGCAAACACAAAATCCGCTTTTACGGTTTCTCTGTTTCCTTTTTTATCAAATGTAACTGTATTTTTTCCGATCTCAAGAACATTTGATTGAAAATGCATCGAGATTTTCCCGCTGTTCACATGGGAAACAAACTCAGGCAGCACCCATGGTTTCACACTTTTTGAATAATCTTCTCCCCGATAAAGAACCGTCACTCTAGCACCCGCTTTTTGAAGCTCGAGAGCTGTATCGACTGCTGAATTTTTTCCTCCGATGACCGTTACATCTTTATTATAGTAAGGATGGCCTTCTTTAAAATAATGAAACACATGGTTCTGATCCTCGCCTGGGATGTTCATATAGGCAGGATTATCATAATATCCGGTTGCAATAACAACAGCCTTCGCTTCATACTCATATATATCGTCCTTCGCCGTTTTAGTTCGGATATAATAGATTGTATTGTTCTTTTTTTGAACTTCTGTTACTTTCTCAAAGGTACGGATATTCAGTTGTTTTCGTTTGGCCACCTCGCGATAGTAGGTCAGGGCATGAATTCTTCTCGGTTTCCTTTCCTCATTCACAAAAGGCACATTACCGATCTCCAGCTTTTCACTTGTGCTGAAAAATGTTTGATGGGTCGGATAGTTATAGATCGACTCCACAATGTTTCCCTTTTCAATCACCACATAGGATAGCCCTTTCTCTTTCACAGAGATGGCTGCGGATAAACCGCATGGGCCCCCGCCGATAATACACACATCGTACTTCATTTCTCCACTCTCCTGGTTTCACTAATCTATCGAATTAATCTTTTTTAAGCTCACCCAAAAACAATAAAAAATTCCCTATCCATTAATGATAGGGAATTTTTTCGCCTTTTGCAAAGTATTAAATCCAGCCCCTGAATCGAGAAGCTTCAGCCATTTTTCGCACGCCCACCATATAAGCAGCGAGACGCATGTTTACCTTTCGGTTCGTTGAAGTTGTGTAAACGTTATTAAAAGACTTCACCATAACGCTTTCAAGTTTCTCTTCCACTTCTTCTTCTGTCCAATAATACCCCTGGTTGTTCTGTACCCACTCAAAATAGGATACCGTTACTCCGCCAGCACTTGCCAAAACATCTGGAACGAGAAGAATGCCACGCTCGGTTAGGATTTTTGTTCCCTCAAGTGTTGTTGGGCCGTTGGCGGCTTCAACTACGATTGAAGCTTTAATATTATGAGCATTTTCTGCAGTGATCTGGTTTTCTATCGCTGCCGGAACAAGAATGTCGCAATCGAGTTCTAAAAGCTCTTTGTTGGAAATGGTATCTTTGAATAGTTTAGTTACGGTACCAAAGCTGTCTCGTCTTTCAAGCAGATAGTCAATGTCAAGGCCATCAGGATCATGCAATGCACCATAAGCATCCGAGATTCCGATAACCTTTGCACCTGAATCATGCATAAATTTCGCTAAGAAGCTTCCTGCGTTACCGAATCCTTGAATAACGACTCTTGCACCCTCAAGTTGAAACCCGCGTTTTGCAGCCGCTTCACGAATGCAAATGGTTACACCCTTTGCTGTAGCAGTTTCTCTGCCGTGAGAACCGCCGAGAACCAATGGCTTGCCTGTGATGAAACCCGGAGAATCAAACTCTCTGATTCGGCTGTATTCATCCATCATCCATGCCATGATTTGTGAATTGGTAAATACGTCTGGCGCTGGAATATCCTTTGTAGGTCCAACGAGTTGGCTGATCGCTCGGACATAGCCGCGGCTCAGGCGCTCCAGTTCACGGAACGACATGTTGCGGGGATCACAAATGATTCCGCCTTTTCCGCCACCGTAGGGAAGATCTACAATTCCCGCCTTCAAGCTCATCCAAATCGAAAGTGCTTTCACTTCTGTCTCTGTTACGCTTGGGTGGAACCGTACTCCCCCTTTAGTCGGTCCGACAGAGTCGTTATGCTGTGAACGGTATCCCGTGAAAATTTTAGTAGAGCCGTCATCCATCTTCACTGGAATGCGGACTGTCAGCATCCGGATCGGTTCTTTAAGAAGTTCATATACTTCTTCTGGGTACCCTAATTTATCAAGTGCTTCGCCAATCACCGACTGTGTTGCGGTAAGCACGTTGTTATTTTCATGGTTATCTGATTTGTGATCTGCTGCGTTTTGGGCAGTCATTTGGTTACCTCCCATAATTGTCACCTCTAAAGTTTAGTCCATCTTCAGAGACAGTATACACCTTTGTTAGTCCTATGAGAAGGGAATTTTAAAGATTATCGCGTAAAAGGTAAGCGCTTTCGTTACTATTTTACTATCCTATCGCCCGCATAATGAAACCCTCCCTAGATACGGCGGGAGGGCATCCATTTATTTTTGAAGGGAAAGCTGGATCAGCTTTTCGATCATATCAGGGTAAGAAAGACCTACTTCTTTTGCTGCGTCAGGGAACAAGCTGGTTGGTGTCATTCCAGGCAGTGTATTCACTTCAAGAATGACCGGTGCACTTCCGTCGTTCGGAACAATGAAATCTACCCGGGAATACACTTCGCATCCCAGTACTTCATGCGCCAAGACCGCCTGTTTTTGAAGCAAGGCAGTCGTACGATCGTCAAGGCGCGCAGGTACATAATGCACACTCCCGCCTTCCGCATATTTAGACTCATAATCGTAATACGCATTTTTCGGTACGATTTCAACCACCGGGAGAGCACTTACTTTACCTTTTTCCCCCATTACCGCCACTGTCACTTCTTTGCCAGAAATAAATTCTTCCACCATCACTGTATGATCATGCAAGAGCGCGGATGTGATGCCGCTCAGCATTTCATCTTTGTTTTGGGCGATGGTCAATCCGATCGTAGATCCCTCATGATTAGGTTTAACGACTAGCGGATATCCAAAAGGAACATCCAATTCATCTTCACTGTAGAGTTTTTTCTCCAAAACCAACTCATTTGCTGTACGGATTCCGGCAATTTTAAAGAACTGCTTCGAACGGGCTTTATCCATCGCCAGTGCCGAAGCAAGCACTCCGGAACCGACATAAGGTATTTTAAGCATATCAAGCAAACTTTGCAGCTTTCCGTCCTCACCATACTTTCCATGCAATCCGATGAATACGATATCCGCATTCAGACCAATAATTTCTTCCAAACGGTCAGGATGAAAGTCAACTCCGATTACTTCATGCCCTTTCGATTCCAAAGCGTTCATAATCTGTTTTCCACTTGATAAGGATACCTCTCGCTCTGCAGATACCCCTCCGTATAAGACTGCAATTTTCATGTGTGTAATCACTCCCACCCCAATAAATATATGTAGTTCATTATATTCCCTGCCACGTTTTGTGAGCTTTTCTATAAGGAAATCCCATCTATCATACCATGTTTGAAGGATGATGTAATGGCATATGTGTTTTTTTAAAACAAAAAAACTCCCGGATTTCCGGGAGTTTACTTAAAATAGGAATTGATCTGTGATATGGCATTGCTCTTCATCAGCGCTTTTCCATATTCGATCACCCTGTAGCTTGTTATGGTTGAAGAGCTTCCGAATTCGGCCAATAATGCAATAAGTGTATCCAGCTCTATATCAGGAAGATCCTGTTCTTCAAATTTTAGATAAAAACAGCTTTCGAATGAATAGAGTACTCCGCCGTCGATGTTAAGCTGGCCAAGGCGTTTTGCCAATGAGATCACATCTTCAAATGACGAAAATTCATAGAAGATTTCGTCACTTTCATCCAAGGTAACCTGCATTTCAATATAGTCTTCATCATAATCGTCTTCGAGTTCATACTCGTTATGACCTTTTGTCACAATGACCACCATTCCTTGCGCCGGTAAAGCAAAAACTTCAACAGCAATCGGTCCGTCTGCTTTGAATCCTACTTCATCGTCTGCTTCGGTCATCATATCTCTGAATAGTTGATGAACTTTCGGAATATCCTGCCAAATTTCATCTTTGGAGATTCCGCGTTCCTTCAAATCATCAAACGTTAGGAAGATCTTGATTTTGTTATAAGTTAATCGCTCTACCCGCATTTCTGGTCCCCCTTACGATCGATTCCGCATCTCTTTAATACACTATATGAGTGAGCAGAAAGTTGGTGCTAACTTCTCTTTGCCACTCTTCAATGATCAAGAAGCGGTCGTTTTTCTTGTTTTCGTTTTTTATGAATCCATTGTTCCCAATCTGTTTTTGTGTTCCCTATTATCATGTCTTTAAATTTGGTTTTTATATCATTGGATAAATATTCAATCCCCAAGCCCCCCAAGCCGATCTGAAGGTAGGGATATTCTTTTTCCGCCACTTCAAGCCATTTCAAGGTGTCTGAAAGATGTTCTTCCATTGTACAGGAAACCACTAACAGCTTAGGGTCGATTTCGTCAATGACCACACTGAGATCTTCTGGAGGAATCCCTTCACCAAGATAGATGACTTCAAAGCCCTTTTGCCTTAAGTAAAGCGTGAAGATGAGCAAACCTAATTCATGTGTCTCTTTCAATCCGCATACCGCCAGAACCTTTGGCCGATATCCGTCTACAGGCAGATGATAAATGACATTGCCGATCTTCGCTTTCAAAAAAGATGTTGCGTAATGCTCATGGGCGACTGTGATTTTTTGTTTTTCCCACATGTGCCCAATTTTTACGAGTAAAGAACCTAATATATCAATAGTAACTTTTTCTATTGTAAACAGGCTGAATGCACGGTCCAATACTTCCTTGGCTTTGTTTTCTTGAAAAGAAAGCAGAGCAGCCAGCAGCTCGTCCGCCAATTGAACTGCCAGATCCTTCTGGCTGCTGTTTTCCATGACGAACTCGTCGATATTATTCCCATGATGATCAAGCAGATCTACAGCCTGACTTATGGTGAAACCATGTTTAATTTTGTTCATGAGCCATTTGATGATATAGATGTGTTCATCTGTATAAAGCCGGTGTCCTGCTTCATTGCGCCTGGGCTGGATGATGGAGTATCTTCGTTCCCAGGCTCTTAAAGTTCCTGCTTGGATGCCAAGCATCTTTGACACAGCTTTAATATTATACTTCCCTTCCTGTGAAGCCATCTCTATATCCCCCAATAGCTGATTATACCTTTAAGTATAGCGGACTGCTTTCCTTGTGTAAAATTTGTACAACGGCTCACAATCATACGCGTACATGCATAGTACTAAAACTAAGGGAGTATTGGTTAAATCCCCGTTAATAACTTTTTGTAAAACACATTTTAACTGAAAATTGATAAAAAGGACAGCCCCTGCATTTCAGGGCTGGCCGGATCAGTCTTCATGTATGCTTAATATTCTAAAACCAGACTGGCTGAGCTTTTCCACAAACTTTTCAAGGTTTGGCGTTTTTTCCACTTTCATGACCATCCTTCTTACGAGCTGATCGGTTTCATCAAAAGTGGTCAGCGAGATAATATTTTCGTGGAATTGTTTAGTAATTTCAGACAGCCGGGCTATTCTGCCTTCTGTTTCAAGGGAAGCGAAGGAGATTCTGACCCCAGGCTTCTTCATGCCGAACGCACTTTGAAACTGCTCCAGAACATCATACCGGGTCACAACGCCAAGCAAATGATTGTGCTTGTCAGTGACAGCAACGATCGGCATGTCTTTCACAATGAGGAGCGTTCTTTCAAACATTTCATCCTCACAGATGGTCTGGTTTTTACAGCAAGCAATATCGCCGGCTTTGGTTTTTTCTAGAAACTGCACCTTCGACTTGCCGCTTGCAAAGAAAGCTTCATAGATGGAATGCCGGGTAAGAATTCCTTTAAACCGTTTGTCCGAAACAACCGGAACACCATCGATATCATGTTTTTCCAGAAGGTCAAGCACTTGTTTGACGGAATCTTTTTCCATCACAAAATGTGTTTTTCGCAGCGGGATCATATTGCTTTTTACAAACATATCCTCACTTCCTCCCCGTCTTCACACGATTTAAATTTTGAGAATATTTAAAATCTTTTATTGAAAATACTGTAAAATTGCCTTATCATGAGATTAACCATTTAAAATATTTAAAAGAATGGAGAGGAACACCATGACTTTATTAAAAATCAAGACAAAATCTCTCGTGTTGAATAAAGATTTACAATATAATGAAAAACTTGGCCTACCTGTAGAAGTGTATTGCCCGCTTTCCCACCAAACGATCGCTTTCGGTCGCATTGAAACAATGGATGATTGTTTTGTAGTGATTAATTCAGAAAAGCATTCCATTTCAGACCATTTCTTTTTCGGATGCCCCTGCGCATGCTAACTCTTCATTTATGATATAGATTAATGTTGTACTCTGCCTTGACATACTCCAATACCTGATGCCTATTCTTCCACATTTCCGGCCTTGGCCATAAATCGTCTCCGCGTTCAATAATCTCTTTCCTGATGCTTTCATATTCTTCATCTGCTTTTGCACATTTCTTTTTAAGCCGTTTCCACTGAACCCCAGCCAATAGAAAGTAGATCCCGATAAACCAGATCATCTTGTCACCGGCCAGTGAAAGCATTGCCGCCCTGACACCTTCCATATGGTTTAGCTTAAATCCGTACAAGTAAATCAAACCAAGACAACCCATTAATGCACTGTAAAATGCCCACCACTTCATCTGTCTGTCATACATGTCTTTTTGTTCTTTTTTTTCAATCAGCGTGTTAAGGACCACTTTGCAAATTTCTGAGATATAAGGCTCGACCTTCCAGTAGTTGATTGCGTTCATATAAGCCCCCTCCTGCTTCAACGTATGCGGAATGGGAATAAATCATTCCCAATCACATACTGTTTTTGAACCAGTTGTCCCGAGGCTTTTCAGATGACACGCAGCACCATTGACGAACAGAACAAATTGATAAAAAAAGGATGATGACGTAAGTTTAGTCACCATCCTTTAACACCTCATGATTCAATTTTCACCTTCTGTACATCATCATTGCCTTTTAACGGATCCGTTACTTTCGGAAACCAATAGTTATAAGTAAGGATAAATACCACGAGAAGCAAGAAGATCACTAAAAGGGACTTGGCCAGGGGCAGCCGGTCCTTTTTTTCCGTTGCCGATGGAGAACTTTCAGATTCGAGTTCTGCCGCATGTTCTTTTCCAATCCGTTCGGATTTTCTTTTATGAAATTCCTTCCTCGAAGGCAGCGGACGATCGCTGATTAATTCAGATTGTTCACTCATGTTCTTCATGAGTACCACCTCCGTTGTCCTCTAGTGGGTAAGATTCGATATGAGCTGAAAGCCATCCCTTTGAAATCAGCAGTCCCAGCAACAAATCGATAAAAAAATGAGCAGTCATTGGAACAAGGAGATTTCCGGTATATTCGTATAAATATCCAAGAAGAAAGCTAAGTAGAACCGCCGCAGTGAAAAGTACTGGTTTTTTTATATACCGTACATGAAGAACAGCAAACAGTAAACTGGTCAAGCTTAGTCCCAGCAGGGGCTGTACTGCTCCCCGAAAGAGCCACTCTTCCGAGAAAGAAATAACTGCTGTAAGAACAGCAATATGCCAGACCGGCATTGATCGGAAGATCCGAACATTGATTCCTCCATCGTCCAGGGATTCTTTCGGCAGCCATTTATGTAAAAGAAGATTGATCAGGACGACTCCAATAGCCGTTCCCGCCCCAAAGACAATGATGTTAAAGCTTTCCCACCTGAGCCGGGTCAGATCAAAATGTGTAAACCACATGACCGCTATGCCAGCCGTAAAGAACAGGAATTGGGAAAAATAAATATTAATGCGTAATTCTCTGTCGCTCATCTGCTGGATCAGCTGTGCTTGATCCCAATTCTTCATGTTGATCATCACTTTCCTGATTAAAGATTAGCTTCAGCTCTTTTTGCCAATTTATTGGAGCTTCAGTCTGCAGCTGTTGTTGGCTATCTGTTTGAAAAAAAAGCTCTATATCCGCCCTGCAAAAACTGCAGCATTGCTCCGGTCGCTCCTCCAGCTCTTCATGAAAGATATGCGCAATCCTTTTCCGTTTGCAAAAATCACCCTTTATCCATTCTACCATTTCATCTATTTTTTTGCGTTTTTGAGCTTTTCTGCTTCTTATTTTTTGAAGGATACGTTTTTTCGCATCTTCTGGAAGCACGTCCCCTTCGTTTGCAAAATAACCTTCTTTTTCGAACTGATAAACGACAAATCGCCTTGCACTTTCGTTCATCTCAAATCGCTCGAGCATAGCGGCAAAACATTCACGGCCGGCTGCCGGAAGTGACGCACAGTGGAGCACTTGCCCTTCTTCAGGGAACTCATGGTCAATAAACATTCCAGGAATCTCTTCATCTCCGCTGCAGTATAACATAACAGCAAGACTTTTTTTCCCGTCTCTCCCGGCACGGCCGATTTCCTGGACATAGGACTCCATCGCCGAAGGCATATGGAAATGGATGACAAACCGAATGTTCGGCTTATTGATGCCCATTCCAAATGCGTTCGTACAGCATATGATATCCAGCTCATCATTAAGAAACTGCTTCTGGATCAGCAGCCGCTCTTCATTTTCCATACCTCCATGATAGGCAGCCACACGATGCGTCCCTCTTTGCCTAAGATGCTCGGCCAGATTTTCAGCCCAGGACCTTGTAGAGGCATAAAGAATGCCAGGACCACATAAAGTGGAGGCTAGCCCAATCGCGCGGTTCAGTTTATCCAAATGCTCGTCATATTGCTCGACAGTTAGTGCGATGTTCGGCCTGTCCACTTGATAGATATGCATCGAACAGCCTGTCATTTCGAGCTTTTCCCTAATATCGTCTCGGACTTCCGGTGTTGCAGTTGCAGTCAGGGCGAGGCATGGAGGATTCCCCAGAGCAGAGCGGCAAGAAGCCAGTTTTAAATAGCTGGTCCTGAACTCATGGCCCCATTGTGAGATACAATGCGCCTCATCAACGACAAAAAGCGAGACGCTGATTTTTTTCAATTCGTTGATCACGTATTCATTCTCAAGAATTTCAGGGGAAACATATATAAATCTATAAGAGGAGAGCCTGTGAAGTACTCGTTTTTTCTCTTCGAAATCCATGAAACTGTTCAAAGCCACTGTCCTTTTTTCCCCTGAACGCTTCAGCTGCTCCACCTGGTCTTCCATTAAAGACAGCAGTGGTGATACAACAATGATGGAGCCTGAAAAAATATAGCCTGGAAGCTGATAGCAGATAGATTTCCCCGTACCGGTAGGCATCATCGCCAGTACATCCTTTCCCATCAGGAGATCTTCTATCACTTCCCTCTGGCCCGTACGGAAATCTCTGTATCCAAATTTTTCACTTAATAGATCTGCCAGTTTCATTCCGATCACCTGCCCTTCCAAGCACGAGCCGTATTTTAAAGTAAGAGATATCGTCTCCGAGGCTTTCTTTAATACGTTTCAGTTTTTTGGTCTGAAGCTGTTGAAAGGCCGTTACAATTCGGGCATGTTCCTGCTCAGAAACATAAGGCCTGATCGAAAAATCCGGACGATGGATTGAAATCTCTACCAGATGGTCTTCAATCGTGCTTCTCTTCATCCTTCTGATGCTGATGATCTGTTCCATGCTCTTCCCCGATTTCAGCAGTCTCCATGTCTTTTGGGCGGATACAGTTAGGGGATCGTTTACTTCCAGACAATTTACGAGCCTGTTTAATATCGGATAAGTGACCGCCTCACGACCTTCGGCATATTTAAGAAGATAGTGAAGAACAAAACGGAAATTAAACTCCGCATCTTCTTCCTGCAGCCCAAGGACTGCAGCCGCTTGCTGATTTGTCAGGCCCGTCCTGCCATAACGGCTGAGCTTGAGTACAAATACCTCTGCATAGGGCTCCGGCAGTTTGCTCAAAAGCGCAAAGAATTCTTCGTATAACCTGCCGGCAACTGCCTGCCTCTCCTGTCGTTTAGGAAAAATTCGTTTCACCCTAAAATGGGTCACCGGGTCTCTTGTTGCTGGAAGAAAATCATATACGTTCCGGGTACTGTAAGACAATGCTTGTATGTATTCAGCGAGGAGTCTGGAAAACGGTATTTCTGCATCCCGGTACCGAAGTCCGTTGAACGCAAAAATGTATGGCCGCTCCTTTAAAAATTTCGTAAGTTGTTCTTCACCTTCTTCGGAAATGATGTACCGGTCTTTCAGTTTTTTAACGAAATGGGCCTCGACCAGATGGTTCACCGTCTGTTCGAATTCTTCACGCCCGAGCCCTGGGAAGACTGCAAATAAAAAGGAAAGCTCAAAAAGGTGCCCGTCAGAAAGCGTTTGTGACGTTTTTTTCCCGTTGATCAGATGCAAGATTCCTGACAGGCTCCGCTCACCATTAAATTTTTTAAAACAATAGAGCAGCAGCCCTTCTCGTGTATTCATTATCTTTCACCACACTTACAAAACTTGAGTCTTGATGCGAAGACTGATAAAGAAGCAGAACTTCGTTTCATGGAGAAACACCCGGGGAAACATGTAAATAGAGGGAGTAAAGAGATAAACCGTTATTTTTTCTATTGAAATATTGGTAGCTAATAAATTACAATATGAATAGCACACATATATTGAAGTATAACATTTTGAATGTATACGTGTTTTACTGTATAGTTCTTACCATGATTAGGAGGTTACAAATATGCCAAAGTACACAATTGTAGACAAAGACACTTGCATTGCCTGCGGAGCCTGCGGAGCTGCTGCGCCGGATATTTATGATTATGATGATGAAGGTATCGCCTTTGTTACCCTTGATGAAAACCAAGGAATTGTAGAAATTCCCGACGTATTGATCGATGACATGCAGGATGCTTTTGAAGGCTGCCCTACAGATTCTATTAAAGTGGCAGACGAACCGTTCGATGGCGATGCGTTGAAATTCGAATAGAAAAATGAAACAAGACCCTTCATGCTCACGCTGGAGGGTTTTTTGTATTCCATTTCATTTAAAAACAAATGATAACCATTGTCAATTACATTTTTTCGAAAGAGGCAGCATCTTTTCATCTCTTCGTCTGAAAGCCTTTCATTTCTAGTTACCTCATATGATCTTCTCAATTTTCGTTTGTACTCTATATAGGCGTGTGGTAAATTATCAATATTATAAAAATATTCTGCCTAGTTAAGAAAAATTACAAATCGGGAGTGGATGAAATGTTTCGAGTGCTGGCAGCAGATTCAATTGCAAAAGAAGGTATGGCGGCTCTGGAGAGTGAGTCAGAGGTTTCCGTCATCTATGGCAAGGCGGAGGACATACAAGATCCTGAAAGTATAGACGCGCTAATCGTACGGAGTGCCACTAAAGTGACAAAAGAACTTCTTACTCGTTTTAAAAACATCCGGATCGTAGCGCGTGCTGGTGTCGGAGTGGATAACATAGATCTTGATGCCGCGACAGAGAACGGTGTACTTGTTATAAATGCCCCGGACGGAAATACAATCTCTACTGCTGAACATACATTTGCGATGATTATGGCCACCCTGCGAAAAATTCCTCAGGCCAACCAATCGATTAAAGATGGAAAGTGGAGCCGCTCCAACTTCAAAGGCGCGGAGCTCTCAGGAAAAATACTCGGCATCGTAGGGCTTGGAAGAATTGGGACGGAACTGGCTAAGCGGGCTCGTGCGTTTGGCTCTAAAGTACTGGTATTTGATCCTTTTTTAACGACTGAGAGGGCCAAAACACTGCAGGTGGCTCCAGTCAGTCTTGATGAACTCCTTGAGAGCAGTGATATTATTACTGTCCATACCCCCCTTACGAAAGAAACTAAGAATCTCATCAATGCCGACAATCTATCAAAGACAAAGAAGGGGGTTTATTTGATCAATTGTGCCAGAGGCGGCATCCTCGATGAGGAGGCACTGTACACCTACTTATCAAACGGCCATATCGCCGGCTGTGCGCTTGACGTGTTTGTGCAGGAGCCCGCGGTGGAAAACCGGCTTGTTCACTTGCCGAACGTGATTGCAACACCTCATATTGCAGCATCAACTGCAGAAGCACAGATGAATGTAGCTGCCCAGGTTGCCCAAGAGATCCTGGCTTTTTCCAAAGGAAAACCGGTTAAAAACGCGATCAACCTGCCAGCTCTCTCCAATGACGACTTTCAAAAGATTTATCCGTTTTATGAGCTTGCTAAAGTTTCAGGCCAGTTTTTATCCCAATCTTTTTCTTCTCCAATAAAAGAAATCAAGATTACCTTTTCAGGTTCAATCACAGAAATGGACACTGGCTTAGTTTCTAGAGGACTTCTGTCCGGCTTCCTACAGCCAAGAGTCGACCGAATTGTCAATGATATCAATGCCACTCTTATCGCGAAAGAACAAGGCTTTTCGTTTGGCGAGAAGTATAGTACAGAAACACAAGGCTATGAAAATCTCATCGAAGCCCGTGTCATTGGAGAAACAGAAAGCTTCAGCCTTCAATCTACCTTTATTTATGGCTATGGCCCTAGAGTCGTCAACATCAATGGTTATTCTACGGACTTTGACCCCGAAGGATTTCTAGTGTACATCGAGCATGTCGATAAGCCCGGGGTCATCGGCAGGGTCGGGAAGCTGCTTGGTGACCTGGAGGTTAACATTGCGGCGATGCAGGTCGGCAGAAAGATGGCTGGCGGTGAAGCGATCATGATGCTTACCTTTGACAAAGAACTGGATCAGGACATCTTGCTGAAGATTAAAGCACTTTCTGATGTTGTATCGGCTACGACCATTAACCTGTAATTTTAAAAGCTCTGTCAGCCTGCTGAATTTCTCTAGTCTGCGGCTCTAAAGGATAAAAAAAGCATGGAGACTGCTGTCTCCATGCCTTTTTTGTTAAAACGCGATTTCTTTTCTTTCTCCCTTATCAAAGGTCATTACAGACGTATAACCAGCTTCTCTCGCAAGCTCAAATGCCTGTTCATAATCCAAGCCCACATGTGAAGGCTCATGGGCATCGGAAGAAAACACGATTGGAATCCCTTTGCTGCGGCACATCTTTAAAAGAACAGGCTCTGGATACAGACGCTGGACCGGTTTTCGCAGCCCTGCAGTAGAGATCTCTACGCACGTTTTTGAATTTTTTAGAGCGTCTGTTGCCCGTTCATACTGTTCAAGAAGAAATTCTTCATCTTTCGGTATGTAGTTAAAAATTTTAACAAGGTCGATATGGCCGATGATATCAAATAGGTTAGACTCTGCCAGCGTGACGACTTGGTCATAATATTGCCGGTATACATCATATAGATCCCTTCTGTCCCACTCCTTGCGGAACTCTGCGAGATCAATGCCAAAGTCCCCTACCCAATGGACAGAACCTATCACATAATCAAAATCATAGCTTGATATAAAACGTTTCATCTCTTTGTGACGTCCTGGCGTATAATCCATCTCAATTGACATCTTTACATCGAGATCCTTAGACCATGCCTCATGAAACAAGTTTACATAGTCTTTCATGTCATAGTATCTGCGTTCTTCCATCCAAGGCTTGCTCACAATATCTTTTGTTTGGTAAAAATGGTAGGCATGTTCGGAGATTCCGAAGTGGCTGATCTCTCTTTCCTTAGCCTGTGCAACAAATTTTTCAAGATAGTCCAGTGTGAGCGTTCCTTTTTCTAAATGATTGTGATAGTCTGTCGGCAAGCTTGCTCCTCCTCAAATTGTCCAACCTAATTCTGATGCAAATCCTTATCAACTTTTGTATCATGAATTTCCGGTTCCTTCAAGTGTTTTTCAAAACTTTCTCCTGACTTTGCATTCCCTCCTTTCCCGCCCACAAACAGAATGCCGATGCACAAGGTGATGGCCAAAACAACAAGAAAACGTCGTCCATAATCTTTCATCTTATCCTCCCTGAAACTAGAATCACCTTTTCATGTTATGCGTCTATGTATGAAACAGAACAAAAAAACGGCATTAGTGAAACTTCAACTGGGTGAAGTTCATCGCCGTTTGTTTTGTTTTCATCCATGATTCATTTTGTTTCTTATGGAACAAGAAAAATCGAGCCGTTTTCCTATTCTTCAACAGCTAGCGGCAAAAAGAACGAAAACGTCGTCCCTTCGTTCAGCTTGCTGTGAACAGAGATCGTTCCTCCGTGGCTGACCACGATATTTTTGGCGATCGCCAGACCGAGGCCGGTGCCGCCTTTCTTGCCGCGTGTCCTTGCTTTATCCGCTTTATAAAACCGTTCAAAAACGAAAGGAAGGTCTTCATCGGCAATTCCCGAGCCGTTGTCGGTCACTTCTATTTTTAATCTTTTCCCTGTATCGCCGACCCGGATGGAAACTTTGCCGCTGCTTGCGGTATGGCGGAGCGCATTATCGATCAGATTGGTCAGAACCTGTTCGATCCGGTCAGGATCGAATTGGGCCATCCCGTCTGTATCGATGGTCAGTGAAAGATCAATCTCCCTCTCTCGTGCGATGCCGTAAAACTTGCGAACGACCCGTTCAAAAAATTCAGTAACCTGCACATTGACCGGGTGAAGCTTCATCTGTCCGGCTTCCAGTCTGGCAAGGTCGAGCAGTTCATTTACGAGACGGCCCATGCGGAGAGATTCATCATGTATGATCCTGACGATTTCCTTTTCTTCTTCCTTCGAGCCTGCCACATCATCAACGATGGCTTCACTGTAGCCTTGCAGCATGGCGATGGGTGTTCGGAGTTCATGAGAGACGTTCGCGATAAAATCTTTTCTTAATTTATCCATCCGTCTCTCTTCCGTCATGTCCCTTAAGACAGCGACTGCTCCCCTGACATACGACTGATTATAGAGAGGCGTCATGACTACCACCCAGCTTCTCCCCTGAATATCAATTTCAATGTACTGTTCTTTTTCGAGCGTAACCACATTTTCAAACAACTCCGTCAGCTCATCAGGCAGAGTTCCTTCCTCGCGGCGATCCATGCCCTGTTCATAATACCAGGCCTGCAGGAACCGTTCAGCAGGTGGATTGGACACGAGGATGCTCATCCTTCTGTCAAAGGTAATGACCCCGTCCGCCATCGAACTCAAGATTCCTGACAGCTGTTCCTTTTCCTGATTCAGAGCAGTGATAAAGTTTTTCAGCTGTCTTCCCATCCTGTTAAAGGCCATGGCAAGCTCGCCGATCTCGTCATGTGTCAGCATAGGAACCTTCATATCAAACTCTCCTCTTGCCATATGAGAGGCTGCCTCCCTCATTTTTCTGAGCGGGGCCGTTATCCGGGTAGAGAGAAAGAAGGCAAAAATGGTTGTTAAAATGATCGCGATGCCCGCTGATAAAAAGATCAAACGCTTCGTATAGTTCGTGCTTTCAGCAATGTTTTCAAGTGACTGGTAGATATAGACCGCACCCGTTTTTCCGTTTTGCATTTTAAAAGGCAATCCGACGATCAACAGCCTGTTATGTTTTTCTTTCCCTTTTGACATTACCGGAAAGTCGCCTTTTTTTACGACCTTATCCCCATTTTTGTAGACAGAGGACAGGGATTCATTTTTGAAGAACACCTTTACGGGCAAATCCGGTTCCTCGTTTTTCTTCGGAACGGGGGAATAATACTCCTTTTTATCCATGATGAACATAGCATTTAATGAGTATGCATCGACCAGTTCTGAGGAAATGCGCAAAGCCTCTTCCCTGTCGTCATAATGTTCAACGAGCTCCACCATTTTTTTAGCAAGCTTGGTGAGCTGCTGTTCTGCCTGTTCATCGTGGTATCTCTCTACGAATTGTGTAAGCAGGACAGTTAAAATAAAAAGGACGACGGAAACCAAAAGTAATATGGTTACCCAGAGCTTTCCGACTACACTGCGCCAGATCATTGTTGTTCGGCTACCTCAAATTTGTAGCCCACTCCCCAGACCGTCGCAATCATCGAGGCTGCTTCCGGTGAAACTTTGTTTAGCTTCTCACGAAGACGTTTAACATGCGTGTCTACTGTCCGCAGATCACCGAAGAACTCATAGTTCCATACATCTTTTAAAAGCTGCTCCCTCGCATATACTTTATCCGGTGTCTTCGCCAGATAATACAGCAGCTCGTACTCTTTTGGCGTAAGATTGACTTCCTTTCCTCCGGCGATCACGCGGTGTGCGTCATGATCAATCGTCAGATGCGGGAATACGATAATATTTTTAGCGACGGATTCCGTCTGAAGGAACTTAGTTGATGAAGACCTGCGCAGCAGCGCCTTCACTCTCAGGATGACCTCCCTTGGGCTGAAAGGTTTTACGATATAATCATCAGCACCGGATTCAAAGCCGTGGATCCGGTTCATCTCTTCTCCTTTTGCCGTAAGCATGATGACAGGCGTCGCTTTCCTTTGACGCAGTTTTTCACAGACTTCCATACCATCCATACCCGGCATCATCACGTCCAGCAAGATGAGGTCATAATTTAAGGTCAAAGAGTAGTCAAGCGCTTCCTCTCCGTTCTCCGCTTCATCTACATCATAATTTTCTCTTTCAAGATACATTTTTAAGAGCTTGCGAATCCTTTCTTCATCATCAACAACAAGAATTTTTGCTTCTTTTTCCACTGCTGTTCCTCCATTTCTTATGTATCTGCTCTTCTATCATACATGAACACTCTGTATATCACAAAACCCTTCATACCAGGCATTAAATCCTGACATGAAGGGTTTGGCTTTCTCCATATTTACGCGTAAGAATGCAGTCCGGAAATGACCAGGTTCACCGCAACCAGGTTGAACATGATGATGACAAAACCGATGACGCAAAGCCAGGCAGACTTTTCGCCATGCCAGCCCCGTGAAAGCCTGAAGTGCAGATAGGCAGCATAGAACAGGAACGTGATCAGAGCCCAAACCTCCTTTGGATCCCATCCCCAGAACCTTGTCCATGCCTGCTGAGCCCAGATCATCGCAAAAATGAGAGCGCCAAGTGTAAAGACAGGAAAACCAATGGCCACCGATCGATAGCTGATCTCATCCACAAGATCCGGTTTTAAATTCTTGAGCTTTGGCTGAATGGCTGCCGCGATCCGTTTTCTTAAGATCAGCCGGATGATGCCATACAGCACACCGCCCGTAAGCAGGGACCAAATGAATGTATTAAATTTCTTCGGCGCTTCTTCACCGTTCATCCAGGAAGGAGCGTTCAGAAGCGGTCCGAAGTGATTGTCTGCCTGTGTTCCATTCGGCGGACCGACAAGAGCCGGCACATTATACGTGAGCTCAGTTTTTTGATCCTTCTTGTCCGTCCAATCAAATTTCGTCTCATAACCAGCAGCAGAAGAGATTGCACTGACAAGCACGAATCCAAGCACACATAAGAGCAGGTACATGATGATTTCAATCATCTTTGTCTTTTTGGAAGAAACCGTTTGGTCGACCATGCGGATCAGATAGATGAAACCTGCTACAAATGAGATCGACAGGATCCCTTCTCCGAGTGCTGCAGTTGTTACGTGTATTTTCAGCCAGTCACTTTGAAGGGCTGGAATCAGCGGTGCGATATCTCTCGGGAACATGCTTCCGTATGCGATGACCAGCAGGGCGATCGGCATCGCAAAAACCCCGAGGGCATTCGTTCTGTAGATGCCATACAACAGAATGAAAGCAAACACCATCATCATTCCGAAGAACGTTGTAAATTCAAAAAGGTTGCTGACCGGAGCATGGCCGCTCGCGATCCACCGCGTAACGAAATATCCAAGCTGTGAAATAAAGCCCAGGATGGAAAGACCATATCCGATTCTCCCCCACTTCCTGGTATAAGCTGCTTTCTCGTTTCCTTTTTTGTCGGAAAGCGACATGGCAAAGACGGCTGTTGCAATTAGATAGATAATAAAGGCGATATAAAGCAGATTACTGCTAAGTTCAGCCATAATAACCTCCTGTCAGGGCTTAAGCGCTTTTTTCGTCGCTTTGGTCAACAGGCATGACCAGCCCGGATTCCTGTGATATGGCCTGCATTTCTTTTTTCAGGCCAAACCAGTTTTTATTCGTATGGGCAGCGATCCACAATTGCCCGTTTTTCTGCTGAATCCAAATTCTGCGGTGGTTCCAGTACAGACCCTGAACTACTCCAAGCATGAAGATGATTCCGCCAACGATAATGATTGGAAGTGTTCTGTCTTTTTTCACGGTTAATGCTGATACGTTTTTGGTTTCGAGTCCGGAGAAAGTCATCTTATACTTGTTCTTTCCGGCCTCGACGTTCTTCCGGATTCCAATAAAAGCGGTTTCTCCTTTTGGTGTTTCAGGAGTAAACATCTTAAATACGAATGCAGGATTGTCGGGAACACTGTTTTCTGTTGCAGGCTGGCCGTCTTCATCAAGCTTGAAGTTAGGGAAATATTCTATCATTTTCACTTTGTAGCCGTTTCCAAGATTATACTCGGATTTAGGATTAAAGAGATTGATCTTGATTTCTCCAAAGCTTTTGCCCGTCGATTTCTTTTCAAGCTTCAGGTTCATTCTATGAAACTCGTTCAGCTTGAAATCCACTTGATAGAGGGCATAGTCCCCAAAAGCAAGCGGCTCGTTCACTTTGATCTTAGCATCTTTGACTTTTTTCAGTTGTGGAGCTTCTCCAACCACATGTGAAGGATCGGCATGATAAAGCGTGACATTGCTCTGATAGTTCTTCGGCACCTCGTTGTTCACCTGATTCAGTGCATTGGAAAACTGCTTGTCCTTTTTATTGTAGAGCTCCATGACGAATTTATGGTTCTTGGCATAGTACTGGCCTTCATCCGTTTTTGTGCCAGGGATGGCGGCCGTCTCCCCTTCTCTGATCCAGAGGGTCTGATCGGTATACATGCCAGGGAAGAAACGGAGCATGGCACCGATCAGGAAGATGATGAGCCCGGTATGGTTTACGTATGGGCCCCATCTGGAAAATCGGTTCTTCTCAGCGAGGATATTGCCGTTGTCTTCTTTTATTTTGTAGCGCTTTCCCAAGAGAACCTTCTTCACTTGTTCAAATGAAATTCCATGATCTGAAACTGCAAAAAGGCGCTGTCTTTTCATAAAGCTTTCATGGCGTGTCACCCGCTGGTGCTTTAAGGCCCTGTATAGGGGAACACCCCTGTCAATACTCACAATAATTAAAGAAATACCTAAAGCGGCGAGCAGCAGTAAAAACCACCAAGACCCGTATAGATTGTGAAAACCGAGCAGATAGAAGATCTGCCCCGGAGTGCCGTACTCTTGTTTATAATACGTCGTTGGATCCACATTGGGAGGTATGTACATTTCCTGCGGAAATATAGTGCCGATCGCAGCCGCTACCAGGATGACAATGATAATTCCAATGCCTACTTTTACAGAAGAAAAGAAGTTCCAAATCTTATCGATAAAGGTTTTATTGTAGGTCTGTGAACGAACCGCGCTGCCCTCATATCTCATGTTGATGAGCTCTCCCGAATGTTCGTTGCTTAACGGCTTCCCGCACGATTCACAAATCTCAGTTCCGAACGGATTCTTGTGGCCGCATTCACATTGTATGGTTTTCAATTTTGCACACCCCGTTACGGCTTGATTTTTTCCATGTACGTTTTAATTGTTTGATTGGATAATGATTCACTCGTTTTTTCAATGATGTTTCCATTCTTGTCAACAAGGAATGTTGTTGGAATGGGACCTATGCCATAAGCTTTCGTCACTTCACGAGAACCATCGAGCGGAATGGGGAAAGACAAATGGAACCGGTCTGCAAAGTTTTTTACAGAAACATTGGATTCCCCGACATTGACGGCGAGAATCTCTACTCCTTGTTTCTGATACTTTTTATACTCTTTTTGCATGTACGGCATCTCCCGCCGACAAGGCTTGCACCATGTTCCCCAGAAGTTCAGGAACACTCCTTTGCCTTTATAGTCTGACAGCCGGACTTTGTTTCCCTGCAAATCCGTCAGCTCAAAATCGGGTGCTTTATTTCCCTTTTGCACACTGCCGTTCCTGTCTTGAAACACATTATTATAGAAGGTATAACCGACGGCAATGGCTATGATGGCAAGAAGAATTGAGCGAAACACCAGTCTTCTTTTCTTTTTCAATTATGACGCCCCCATCTTATATGTTCCCAACTTAACTATAACGCTTGAAATTTTATTTATGGCCTCTCTTTTTTGACGGTTGTGTGACAGCTTGGTTGCGAAGCTGTTTGACTTCATGCGGTGTCAGTTCTCTAAATTCACCGGGATTGAGACCTTTCACATCTAAAAACGCATAGCGCTCCCTCTTCAGTTTCATAACCGGATGCCCGATCGCTTCAAACATTCTTCTGACTTGCCGGTTTCTTCCTTCATGGATGATCAGCTCAATAATAGAGGTTTGTTTCTTTCTGTCCCCTGAGATGAACTTCACTTTTGCAGGCGCTGTCTTTCCATCCTCAAGCATGACACCTTTTTCCATTTTTTTCAGCACTTCGCGTTCAGGAATTCCTTTAACTTTGGCGATATATGATTTGTCCACCTTGTATTTGGGATGCATCAGTTCATTGGCGAATGCTCCGTCATTGGTCATGATCAATACACCAGATGTGTCATAATCCAAACGGCCGACAGGAAAAATGCGTTCCTCTACGATATCCTGAAAATAATCGGTTACGACTTTTCTTCCTTTATCATCTGAAACAGCGGTAATGACACCAGATGGCTTGTACAGCAGAAAATACACCGGTGCCTCCCTTTCTATCTGCACTCCATTCACTTCAATGCGGTCCTTTGCGGTAACCTTCGTGCCAAGCTCCTGCACAACGGATCCGTTGACTTTAACTTTTCCTTCCAATATCAACTCTTCAGCTTTACGCCTTGATGTAATTCCGCTCTGGGCAATTACCTTTTGTAAACGTTCCATGATTTCACCTCATTTAACATCATACTCTGTACATCTTTATTTCTCAAGTTGAGCATTGACATCTTCTTGACACAAAAACACACCGAACCATGAAGATTCGGTGTGTTCTATGAAAATACGATGGTAACGACGACAATGGATGCAATAAAACCCACCAAGTCTGCAAGGAGTCCGACTTTCAGCGCGTATCCCATCTTGCGGATGCCAACAGCACCAAAGTAGACCGTCAATACGTAGAACGTCGTATCCGTGCTTCCTTGAATGGTAGAAGCCAGCCTGCCAATGAATGAATCAGGCCCATGCGAAGCAATAAGGTCAGAGGTCATGCCTAGCGCTCCGCTTCCAGAGATTGTGCGCATCAGCCCAAGCGGCACTACTTCACCGGGCACGTGTATCAAGTCAAATATCGGTTTGCCGAAGTCCAGCAGCAGATCAAGAGCACCTGAGGCTCGGAACACAGAGATGGAAACAAGCATCCCCACCAGGTAAGGAATCATGGAGACCGCAAGAGAGAAACCTTCTTTGCCTCCTTCCACAAACGCTTCATAGGTCGGTACTTTTTTCACTGTTCCATACAGCAGGATTAAACCGATTAAAAAAGGGATAAACCAGATGGAAAATGAATTTATGAAACTCATAATCTACTTTTTCCCCTTCCTGATCGACCGATAATAGAAAAAACGGTCAATACAAAGTGCAAACACCGTTGAGACGGCAGTAGCCAGCAGTGTTGTACCTACAATGTCTGTTGGATTGGAGGATCCATAATTCATTCTGATCGCAATAATGGTTGTAGGAATTAACGTGATGCTCGACGTGTTGATGGCGAGAAGAGTGATCATCGACCGGCTCGCTTCATTCTTTCCCCCGTTCAATTTCTTAAGCTGTTCCATCGCTTTAATTCCCATAGGTGTCGCTGCGTTCCCCAGACCAAAGAGATTCGCTACCATGTTGGATAATATATATCCAAGTGCCGGATGGCCCTCTGGAACATCAGGGAAAAGCCGTTTGACGAGAGGGCGGAAGAGCAGGGCGAGCATTTCAAGGAGACCGCCCTTTTCCGCAATTTTCATAAGCCCTAGCCAAAAAACCAGGATACTGACCATTCCAAGGCTGATGGTTACCGCTTCCTGAGCGCTTTTAAACACAGCAGCATTCACTTTATCCACGTTTCCAGTCAGCATGGCGACAATAAATCCAATCACCATCATTCCTACCCAAATATAATTAACCATGTTTTGCACCTGAGGTGATGGAGAATAGGAAAGCCACCATATCTTTAAACACACTCCAGAAGCTCTTGCTGTCTTCCTTCACCAAACCTTTTCCCTCATAATACAGAGGCATGTCTGCAATCATCGTGTCCCCCAGCATCACTTTCATTTTGCCAATCGGTTTAGGAACCGCCCCATCCTTCCATTTTCCGCCTTTTGGAGGCTGATACAGGGTGACGGATTTCTGAATTTGTTTTTTCTCGGTTTTCATCAGTGGATAACGAAGATCTCTTGAGGCTTCAATCTTATTTTTATAGGCTTTCAGCTTGATTCCGCCCACTACCCCTTTTTTTACCACTCTGACCAGATCGAACGATTGAAATCCCCAATTGAACATTGCCGCATGATCATCCCAGTCGTTTGGATCGTTCAGTGTTACAGCGATCAGCCCCATTCCATCTTTCTTGGCCGTTGATACGAGCGTCCGTTTTGCAAGCTTCGTATAGCCCGTTTTTCCTCCCGTAGAATAAGGATACCGTTTTAGCATTTTATTCTTATTGCGCCAGACTCGGTCCCATTTTTCACCTTCTTGCGGCGAACGGTAGATTTCCGAGGCTGAAATCTCGCTAAACTGCCGATTCTCCATCGCATAACGTGTGAGCACCGCCATGTCGTAAGCGGTGGAATAATGGTCATCATGATCATCCAGCCCATGAGGGTTGCGGAACAGCGTGTTCTTCATCCCGATCTCCTGTGCTTTTTGATTCATCATGTATACGAAGCCGTCGAGGCTGCCTCCGACATATTCAGCGATGGCCACTGCTGAATCATTTCCCGAACGAAGCATGAGACCGTATATGAGATCTTTCAGGGGAATGCGCTCACCAGGCTTTAAATAAAGCGATGAGCCTTCCGTTTTCGTCGCTCTATCACTAACCTTCACCCGGTCCTGAAGTTTTCCGGACTCGATGGCAAGGATAGCAGTCATGATCTTCGTAATGCTTGCGATCCTCATTTGCCGGTGTTCGTTTCTTGCATATAGAATCCTGCCTGAATCCTGATCCATAAGGATGGCAGCCCTAGCTGAAACACCAGGCCCGTCCGCATGAGCGGCAAATGGTGTACAAACAAAGGCCAAGATGGCTATTAGTATCGGCAATATCCATTTTTTCGTTGTATAGAGCATATGTATCCCGTCCTTAGTTGTTTTGTACAAGTTTATGCAAAAACAGGACGGTTATGATGGTAAATTATATCCAATTATGTTTTATCACTTGGAATGAACCTTTGTTTCCGGCCAAACCGCTGACTGTAATCGGTTGCTTCCTTAAGAGCTCTTTCTTCTGCCGGAATGCGGACAGAAAGGATCAATGCATTAAAAGCAAGAAAAAGAAAGCCTGTGAAATAGGCCTGGAAAACAAGCGGTATCGTAATGATCTCAAGGGTTACAATACAATAGTTTGGATGTCTGATATATTTGTATGGCCCTCTTGCCACCACTTGTGCCCCGGGTAGTATAATAATCTTTGTGTTCCAATACATTCCCAGCGTTGTCAGGCACCAAACACGGGCAAGCTGTGCCAGTAAAAAGACGGAGAAGGGAATCCACCACCATGCGGCGGGCTCTTTATGGAAAAGTGTGACTTCCAAAAACAATGAAACAAAAAAAGAAGCATGGATCATGACCATCCATTTGTAATGTCGCTGCCCTGCCTCAACTGCTCCTTTGGAAAGCATCAGCTTTTCATTCCTCCTGGCTATGAAGAGCTCTCCCAGCCTTTGAAGAATGAGCATACCGAGAAAAAGAAAAAACATAGCATCTCCCCCTTACGACCATTGAATATACAGCAGTTCAGAAGAAAAACCAGGTCCCAGTGCAGCCATCAGTCCGGTTTCACCCTTATCCGGCATTCTTGCCATAAACCGTTCCATGACATAAAACACCGTAGCGGACGACATATTGCCAAATTCCCTGAGCACCGCTTTGGATATCGCCGTCTTCTCAGGCCGCATCTCCAGTGCATCCAAATAGGCGTCCAATACTTTTTTACCTCCGGGATGAGCGATAAAGTGCTGTATGTCTCGTCCGGATAAATTGTTATTTTCGAGAAACTCATCTACATTCGGTTTAAGCCATTCCCGTATGATATTTGGAATGTCCCGTGAAAACACAACGTATAGCCCGTTGTCTTTCACATCCCATCCCATCACATCTTCGGAATTTGGCATAAGGGTTGACATGGTATCCTTCACTTCGGGAATGGACAGAAGGGCTGAAGCTTCTGCCACATCAGATTCATCTCCGCAAAGAAGCGCACATCCCACGCCATCTGAAAAGAGTGATGTCCCGACAAGGTTGCTCTTACTGTGATCATCGTGCTGAAACGTTAAACTGCAAAGCTCCACACTAAGAACGAGAACGCATGCTTTTGGATACGCACGGCAATAGTCATATGCCCTTGAAAAACCGGCAGCCCCTCCTGCACAGCCAAGCCCCCAGATCGGCACCCGTTTTGTATGCGGCGAGAATGGGAGCTCGTTCATGATTCTCGCCTCAATGCTCGGTGTAGAAAACCCTGAACTGGAAATAAAGAAAATCGCATCAATTTCCTGGAAATTGACTTTACGGTTCAAAAATGGGGAATCCTGCAGGCATTTACTAATTGCCCTGCTCCCATACTTCGTTGCAGTCTCAATGTAAATATCGTTTTTCTCCTGAAGAGTATGTGTTTCCTTGAACCATTCCAGCGGTTTTGTGAAATGCCTTGTCTCAATTTCGCCGTTGTGAAATACTTTTAAAAGTCTCTCAATATCTTTAAACGACGAAGAAAATAACCCTCGTGCAAATTCGAGAGCCTGCTCCTGTTTCAGCTTATGTGGAAGATTAGTGGTTTGGACGGATACTATTTTGGGCATGTTTGAACCTCCGTATAGGTTGTTCTATAAGTTTTCCCTCTTTGCACCCGTTTTACGCCAGTATTTGCAGCCACAAAAAAAGTCTCCCGAAAGGAGACGCTTTTTCAACGGTGCTTCGCTTTTTTCCAGATTTCTTTTAATTCCACCCAGTCCATGTTCTGAAAAAGAGACCGAAAGTTTTCTTCATTGTTCATGTAAATCCTTCTTCGTTTTTGGGCTTCCTTTAACTGAAGCAAGGCTGCAAGTGCTGCGATGTCTTTGATCATCAGCTGTTCTCCGTTCTCTGTGGCCAATTGTTCGGAGATGAGAGGCTGAAGCCGTTCTTCAAAATATTTCACATACAGCAGCTGAAGACTCCTTTCGTTTCCATCCTGTTCATAGACCACCTCTGAACGGTTAAAGAATTCTTCTGGCGAGTTTGGCTTTTCCTTCACCAGCTCATAGCCGGTACATGCTTTAATTTTCAAAGCATTCAGCTCCTGTCCTCTTTATTCCATCGTCTCTTGAAACTTTGAAAAAAACAGATCCGCTTCCTCTTCGATGGACTGATCGTTCACCTGTTCAGGCAGCGGAGGAAGTTCCTGTAATGATTTTAGGCCGAAATGCTCCAAAAAGTTTTTAGTTGTTCCATAAAGAATGGCCCGCCCGGTTCCTTCTGCACGGCCTGTTTCAGTGATAAGGCCTTTTGTGGAGAGCGTCTGCAGCGGCTTTTCGGTCTTCACTCCTCTGACTTCCTCAATCTCAGCCCGTGTAATCGGCTGTTTATAGGCGATGATGGCAAGAGTTTCCAAAGCAGCCTGAGATAGACTGGCGTGGGAGGGAGCAGACACAAGCCGTTCATAATAAGCTGCATGCTCTCGCTTTGTGACAAACTGGAAGGAACCGGCGATCTCTATGATTTCCATGCCTCTCTCTTCAGATTTGTAGCTCTGGATCAGCTCAACAAGCAGTTCTTCGACCGAAGCCACGGTGATCTGCAGAACGTCGGCGATCTGCTTTTTGTCAATGCCCTCCTCTCCTGATACAAATATTAGTCCCTCAATGACTGCTTTATGTTCTGCTGATTGACTCAAACTTCATTCTCCTTTGTTGCATAAATAAAAATTTCACTAAAATTGTTTTCCTGTTCACACGTCACATCTTTTGTCTTCATGAGCTCAAGAACCGCAAGAAACGTTATGACGAGCTGTTCCCTGTTTGATGACGCAAACAGTTCCGAGAATTTTCTCCTGCCCGAAGAACGGATATCATTTATTATCTGCTTCATCCTTGTCTCGATCGGTATCTCCTGTCGTTCAATCGTTGTTCTTCTTGGCGCCTTCTCCAGCTTTTTCGTAAAAATCTTCTGCATTGCCGCGAGCATGTCATAGATCGTAACGTTAGCTACGGGATTAACATCTTCTTCCTGACTCTCATAATATGTCAGATCCATAGCCTCTCTTGTAAAGATCATGCTTCTGGCCGTTTCTTTCTCTTTCAGGCCGACGGCAGCCTGCTTGAATTTCCGGTATTCTATAAGCCTGCGGACGAGGTCTTCCCTTGGATCCTCATCCATCTCGATCTCCATCTGCTGATCAAAATCCTGTACCTCCTGTTTGGGAAGGAGCATCTTGCTCTTGATGGCGAGCAGCGTTGCCGCCATGACGAGGTACTCGCTGGCCACGTCCAGTTTTAATTCCTGCATCGTATGTATATAGTTCATATATTGTTCTGTAATCGCAGCAACAGGTATATCGTATATATCAATCTCGTACGAAGTGATCAGATGCAGAAGGAGATCGAGCGGCCCTTCAAATGCATCGACTTTCACGCTATACTTCATAGTAGTAACCCCTGTAGTCAAATTCTTTATCGTACCGGAATTATACCATATTTTAAACGCAGTTCCTTTTAAGCATTTCAAAAATTTTAGTAAGATATATGTAGAAGAGAAACAAGGAGGCCATTTCATGTACCCGGAAGCATACATCGAATATCTAACCTACTTCCATGGATCGAGGGACTTTTTCGAATGCCATGAAGTACTTGAAGAGCATTGGAAAGACGAAGGGCAGCATAACGGCGTGTGGGTCGGTCTGATCCAGATAGCGGTCTCCCTGTACCATCAGCGGAGAGGCAATTATAATGGCGCACTCCGGATGATGAAGAGCGCGATCGATAAACTGACTGTACATAAAGAGGAGATTGAGCGTCTGGGTCTTAAGTATGAGGCATTATTGGAAGTGCTTGGCAAACGATTGGATGAAATAGAACGGCTCGTTCCTTTTAGAGATGTTGACCTCCCTCTTGCGGATCCATTACTGATCAATCTTTGCTGTGAACGCATCGAAAAAGAAGGCTCGGTCTGGGGCAGAGAAAGCAATATGGATGATGAGCTAATCGTTCATAAACATAAGCTTCGTGACCGGAGCGAGGTGATCCGCGAACGGGAGGCTCAAAAAAAACTGCGGCTGAAAAAGAACAGCTGATCTTGCCAAAGAATGAATTTCCACCAAAAAACCCCCGGCTAACCGGGGGTTTTCTCTTGTTTTATTCTTCCCAAACTTTTACTTCTTTCATAACGTCGCCTTGCTTGATTCTTAAAACAGTATCCATGCCTTCAGTAACTTGTCCGAAAACAGTATGCACGCCGTTTAGGTGAGGCTGCGGCTCATGAACGATAAAGAATTGGCTTCCGCCTGTGTCTTTTCCAGCATGTGCCATAGAAAGTGAACCAGCTACGTGTTTGTGCGTGTTGCCGGCAGTTTCGCATTTGATCGTATAGCCAGGACCGCCTGCACCTGTTCCTGTTGGGTCTCCCCCTTGTGCTACGAAGCCTGGGATGACACGGTGGAACGTTACACCATTGTAGAATCCTTCGTTCGCTAATTTTTCAAAGTTAGCGACCGTACCAGGTGCTTCTTCTGGATAAAATTCGAGCATAATTTTTTCGCCGTTTTCAAATTCAATTGAACCTTTTTTCATTGAAATAACCTCCTGAATTCAACATACTCCATTATTTTATGCTTTTTTTGCCTCAGAGTCCAGCGAGGTCAGCTAGCACTTCTTAATTGCCGGCAAACACGCCATTCTTTAAAGGAAGATCCAGGCGTAAAAGGTCTTCATACGATTCTCTTCTAACGACGAGTCGGCCTTCTCCTTTTTCCGCGAACACGACTGCGGGTCTCGGAATGCGATTGTAATTGTTGGACATGGAATAGCCATAGGCACCCGTACAGAACACGGCCAGCAAGTCTCCGGTCCTTGCTTCAGGCAGTACGATATCCCAGATCAGCATATCTCCTGATTCACAGCATTTTCCAGCGATTGATACTTTTTTCGTCCCTTTTTCACCGGCCCTGTTCGCCAGCGCTGCTTCGTACTGCGCCTGATAAAGTGCAGGACGGATATTATCGCTCATGCCTCCATCCACCGCCACGTAGTGGCGAACAGAAGGAATTTCTTTTTGTGAGCCGACCGAGTAGATCGTCGTTCCTGCATCCCCTACAAGTGAACGGCCGGGTTCAATCCAGATCTCCGGTATCGGAAGAGAAGACGCTGCGGATAGCCTTGTAATCTCCCCTATCATCGCATCGATGTATTCTTTCGGTTCGAGCGGTTCATCTTCTTCTGTGTAGCGGATCCCAAAACCGCCTCCCAGATTTAAAACTACAGGAACGAACGAATATTTTTTATCCCAGTTCTGAAGAAACCCATAGAGTTTTTGAATGGCCAACACGAATCCCGCTGTCTCAAAGATTTGTGAACCGATATGGAAATGAACGCCCAAAAGGTTCAGATGGCGCGATTCAAGCGATTCGAGAACAGCCTCTTCCGCCTGCCCGTTCTGAAGGTCAAAACCAAATTTGGAATCCTCCTGTCCTGTGAGAATGTACTCATGGGTGTGTGCTTCAATTCCCGGAGTGATCCTCAGCAGGATGGATGTATCCTTGTTGTGCTGATTGCACAAGCTTTCAAGCATGCGGAGTTCATGAAAGTTATCGACGACAAAGCAACCGATGTCCGACTGAAGCGCGTATTGCAGTTCTTCATAGCTTTTGTTGTTTCCATGAAAATGGATCCGGTCCGCAGGGAAACCTGCCGAAAGCGCAGTGTAAAGTTCTCCTCCTGAAACGACATCCAGGCTCATCCCTTCCTCATCCATCAGCTGGACTTGCGCGAGACAGGAAAACGCTTTGCTTGCATATGCGACCTGTGCCTTGATCCCTTGATCCTCAAACGCCTTCTTGAAAGACCTCGCCCGCTGTCTGATCAGCTCCACATCATAAATGTAAAGCGGTGTACCATATTCATGCGCCAGCTGAACCGTGTCAACCCCGCCGATTGTTAAGTGGTTATCATCATTGATTGAACTTGTACCGTGTAAATACATGAAAGATTCTCCCCTCTGCTTTTCCATTAGAGATTCTGTTCCGACATAAAAATAAAGACAGCTAATGTAATAAGGTACATTAACTGTCTTATACCGTACCCCCATTTGCCGGAATAGTTCTCCACTGCGTGCATTGCAGTGACAGTCCGCTGTCTGTTCGGCAGCGACCCAGCATGAGGATGTATGGACCATCTTCACACTTCGGCAAATTGGCCTTTAAAATGATTTCTTCATGTCCATTCACTCCATCATCCTACTCATCCGCTTTGCGCCTCTACCCCATTATCAATAAATGAGGCATATCCAATTGTTATGAACAAATTTATCACAAATTTATTATTTCGGCAATACTTCTCAGGAAGTCGGCTGTTTTTTGCTGTTCTGTGGATGAACGATGCTCGGCCTGATATTTGAGAGCGGCACGGCGATCCTGATGACGATCTGCAGGAACGCTTTGGCGTTAAACGGAATGAATGGCCATAAGTAAGGAGTGTTCAGGTTTTTCATCGAACAGAGATAAAGGATTAAAACGGTAGATCCCCCTACAAGGCCTGGAACATGGAAGATGGCCGTCAAGATGAGCAGCAGCAGACGCAGCATCTTGTTGGCTATACTCAGCTCGTAGCTTGGAGTCGAGAATCCTCCAATCGCAGCCACAGCAACATAGAGAATTACTTCTGGAACGAAGAGCCCGACATCGATCGCGATCTGGCCGATCAATACGGCTGCTATCAATCCCATCGCCGTCGACAGCGGACTGGGTGTATGGATGGCCGCTACCCTCAGTATTTCTATCCCAATCTCAGCGAAGAGGATCTGAAGGAATAAGGGGATGTGCGTCGTCTTGTTCGGGCCGATAAAGTCTATGTTGGGGGGCAGAAGTCCATCCTGAGTGGCGTAGAGATACCATAGCGGCAGAAGCAGCAGCGAAGCGACGATCCCCGTGAATCGTACCCACCGGAGAAAGGCCCCTACCATAGGGGTCTGCCTGAACTCCTCTGCATGCTGAATATGATGGAAGTAAGTGGTCGGCGTAATGATGACCGATGGGCTTGTATCTGTAATAATCAGAACATGCCCTTCCATGAGATGCTGAGCAGCTACATCCGGCCTCTCCGTATAACGGACGAGGGGAAAGGGATCCCAGCCCTGCTTGAGAAGAAACTCTTCGATCGTCTTATCCGCCATTGGGATGCCATCGATGTTAATGCTCTGCAATTCTTGTTTTACGAGGTCGACGAGCCCCGGATCGGCGATGTCTTCAATATAGCAGATGCAGATGTCGGTCTTGGACCGCTCGCCGACCTGCATGATTTCATGCCGCAGCCGTTCATCCCTGATCCGCCTTCGGGTAAGGGCCGTATTGATGATGATATTTTCCGTGTATCCATCACGGGAGCCGCGGACGACCTTTTCAACGTCCGGTTCTTCCGGCTGTCTGCCAGGATAGCTACGTACGTCCACGATGAACGCTTGGTCCTCCCCTTCAAGAAAGACCGAAATCAATCCAGAAAGCATGCGGTCAATAGCGATCTCCAAATTATCGGTCAGTTCCACCTGCTGGTGAGACAGATGGTTATGAAGTACCTCTTTTACATTGGAGGGCGCACGATGCCCATGGTCCATATCCATGAGCTCTCTCATGATCTCAATAATAAATAGGCTGTCGCATAAACCTGTACAGTAATAGATCTGAACTTCTTTCTTCATTACGTACAGTTTTCTGACACCCACATCAAAGCTGATTCCGATTCCCAGCCGTTTTTTCAGCTGATGTTCGTTTTCTTGGATTTTTTTACTGATTGGTGTCTTCTGCTGTTCTTTCGATCCCTGCATGATAACCGCTCCTTTCTAAAATGGTCGCCACCGCCAGACTTGTGATCGGGGCTCCTTTTTCGACCGCGTCATGGCCGGCCATCTTTCCGATATCACCGATCCCGATGACCATCGGGAGGTTTAATTCGTCAAGAATATACACCGTGTCTCCGTTGATTCTTCCTGTCTCAATATCAGGAAGCCCGCTCTTGTCGATTCCGTATTCAGTAAAGGCCCCATAACGGTCGATGGAAAAATGGACTTTGGTCCATTCCGAATAACGGGTTTTGGATGCGACGGCTATCGCACCAAGCACTTCGATGTCCGGATGGCTGCACACGATTCTCATTGCGAGCTCTCCCGGGCCCTCCCCGCGAAACCCGCAATCATCGAACATGACGAGGACGGGATCGTACGGTGTCTGCAGGATCATTTTGACAAGCTGGTGCCCGCTAATTTTTGAAGGGTTCCCCCAGGACTGGGAAATACAGCGTCCACCTATTTTTCTGGCTACATGCTCTACTGCCCGCAGAGCATATAAATCTCCGTCTGTAATGAGGATGACACGCTTTTTTCCCACTGTTTTCACCCCTTAGGCTTAAAGATTAAAGCGACCAAAAAACCGAATAGAATAGCAGAAGAGATCCCGGCAGACGTCAGTTCAAAGATTCCCATGGCGATCCCGATAAAGCCATGATCTTCTGAAGATGCCATCGCACCGTGCAGCAGATTATGTCCAAAGCTCGTGATCGGAACAGTAGCTCCTCCGCCTGCAAATTTTATAAGATTATCATAAATGCCGAATGCATCCAGTGCAGCTCCCGCGACAACAAAGGAGCTGGTGACGTGTGCAGGGGTTAATTTAAACACATCCATCAGGATCTGGCCGACCACACAAATGGCGCCTCCCACTAAAAATGCCCAAAGATACTCCATTAGTTATGCCCCCCCTTTGTACTTTCAAGGACCACTCCATGAGCGATCGTAGGTATGGATTCCTTTTGCTGGATCATGGTCGGATTCAGGAGTGCCCCAGTGGCAACGACCAGAATCCGTTTCAAATGACCTGATTGGAGTTCTTTTACAAGATGGCCGTATGTTACGACTGCAGAACAGGCGCATCCGCTTCCCCCGGCGAACACTTCCTGATCCGGCCGATACACCATCAGTCCGCAATCTCTGTGGTTCTTTGAGATATCAACTCCTCGCTCACTTAAGAGCATCTTCACGATCGGGGCCCCGACTGCAGAAAGGTCCCCGGTTACGATTAAATCGTAGTAATCGGGGTCATTTCCTGTCTCTTTAAGATGAGCCGCGATGGTATCTGCTGCTGCTGGCGCCATCGCTGAGCCCATATCAAAAGGATCCTTGATCCCGAAGTCTTTTACTTTTCCGATCGTCGCAGCGGTTATTTTTATAGATGACGGTTCACTGCTGACGAGAGCGGCCCCTGCTCCTGTCACTGTGAATGTTGCGGTATCCGGTTTCTGTCCGCCATATTCAGTCGGGTACCGGAATTGGCGCTCTGCTGTTGCGTTATGTGAACTGACCGCTGCCACTACACGTTTGGCATATCCGCCGTCCACTAAAGCTGCACCAACTGCAAGAGATTCCATCGAAGTGGAACATGCACCGAAGACACCTAGAAACGGGATCTCATTGGTTCTAGCTGCGTAGTTCGCGGTTACGACTTGATTAAGGAGATCGCCGGCAAGGAAAAAGTTAATATCCGTGTTCTTCAATTTCGCCTTTTTCAAACAGCTTTCGATCGAATCTTCCATCAATCGCCGTTCTGCCAGTTCCCAGTTCTTCTCGTTGCAATGAAGATCGTTGTATTTCACGTCAAACATCGCTCCGAGCGGCCCCTCGCTTTCCATGGGCCCTGCAGCCGTTCCCGTTGAATTTAAATAAACCTCATCTCCAAATTTCCATGTTTGCCTGCCGAGAAGTTTCATACCCATCGTTCCTTTACATTAAAATTTTAAATGCGTACCGGATCATTCCGAAGATATAAGCGGATACAGCTCCGAAAACAATAACAGCCCCCGCCAGTTTGAACAGATTCGTAGCGATACCAAGGACAATGCCTTCACTCTTATGTTCCAGAGCAGCACTCGTCACAGCGTTGGCGAATCCAGTTACCGGAACTGCCGATCCTGCTCCTCCGAATTGTCCGATCTTGTCATACACGCCAATGCCTGTCAGCAAAGCTGAGATGAGGATCAGCGTGGCTGCAGTTGGATTGCCTGCTGTCTGTTCATTAAAATTAAAATAGGTCATATAAAACTTCTGGAGGGCTTCTCCTATAATGCAGATGAACCCTCCCACTAAAAAGGCCTTCAGACAGTTCAAAAAATACGGTGGTTTTGGTTGCAAAGGCTTGATCTTTTCTGCGTAAGCCTGCTGCTGTTCTTTATTCGACATCATCTTTTCTCCTATCTTATTGATTTACGTATACTATCCAATGAAACAAAGAGCCCAGCACTTTTCCTAAAACAATCGCCATGATGATTACCAGAAGCTTTTCTCCAAATCCAATCCTTTTTGCCAGGATCGGAAGGACATTCAATACTTCCGTCAGTGCGGCTGCGAGCATTCCTATAAACACACCGCTGAAGAGCCCGATCGCGATAAGCAGCATCGGCGAGCAATGAAAAGAAGCATTCCGCAAGTTCAGCCAACCGCCGATCACTGCCCCCAACACAACACTCCATTCATACGCGCGTATAAAACAGTACGTTTTACTCAGCTGCATCAGGCGGGGAATAATTCCGAGAACGGTTAGAAAAGCAACAACCCCAGAACCAACCGCAATGCCTCCGCCAAATCCGATGAACGCAAGGAACAGACTCTTAATCCCCATGAATCTTCTTCTCGGTTTCTTTGTTCTCATGAATAATGACATACTGGTCAAGGTCCTGCTGGTACTTAAACATCTCTACTTCCAGCGGGCTTGGTTCTTCGTTCAGTCTCTTTTTGAACACATGGTTAAAAAATAAGACCATCCCGAGCCCAAGACCAAAAGAATAAGGGATCTGCAGAAGGAGCGGCTGACTATTATAACTGCCGGTAATCATGTGATAGATCTTTTGATGGACGATCTGCATACTCACATCTTCATGGAAGTTCATGATTGCGAGAGCTGAACCGATAAATAGGAGCAGCCAAACGAGTACAAAATAGACTGCCGCCATCTTTTTCTTCTTAAACTGGATCTCCAGTATCGTCTGGGCGGGACCGACCGTTTGGACCTCGCAATTCGGCAGCACCTCCCATATCTGTTTAACTACCTTCATCACATCAATAACAACCAAGTGCTTATCCGCCGGTTTAACCTGATAAATGACCAGGTCCTTCAGCTTTTTGAAAGCTGAAGGAGATGCGACGATTTGTGCGACCGTTTCAAGTGTAACGGGCTGCTGAAGAACAACCTGAACCTTTTGTCTCATGCGTATGTAAACAGTAGATTCCTGCATGGTTGTACCTCCTGATTATCTTCGACATACGTTTTTAGTATGTATTTGGTAAAGTTGTCTCATTCTTCATCCGATGATTATCCATCAATTCCCAAAAAGAAAAGCGCAGGCGCCTTGCTAATGTCCGACAAGCTCCAGCAATACGCTTTTTTGTGTTGAGGGGTATGAGTGAAGCCACCTTGAGGACAGCTAAGTCAATTCATTCAAAAAGAAAAGCCAGATGGACTGTTAATCCATCTGGCTCTTCATCTGAGCTAATATTTTCTTTTCAAGGCGGGAGACTTGCACTTGTGATATTCCAAGGCGTTCAGCTACTTCCGACTGTGTCTGGTCTTTGTAGTAACGGAGGTACACGATGACCCGCTCCCTTTCGTCCAGGGATTCAATGGCTTCCTGCAGCGTGATCTTATCAAACCACTTGTTCTCGGCCGTATCAGCGATCTGGTCGAGGAGAGTGATGGGATCTCCGTCGTTTTCATAAACGGTTTCGTGGATCGACGTAGGTGCACGCACTGCTTCCTGTGCAAGCACAACTTCCTCAACCGTGATGTCCAGTTTTTCAGCAACCTCGTTAACAGTCGGTGTCCTGCCGAGCACTTTTGCAAGCTCATCCTTCGCTTTTCTTACTTTGTTCCCCATTTCCTTCAAGGACCTGCTGACCTTAACTGTTCCATCATCCCGGATGAACCGCTGGATCTCTCCGATGATCATAGGAACGGCATACGTGGAAAAGCGGACATCATAACTCAAGTCAAACTTATCCACTGATTTCAGAAGGCCGATGCTTCCGATTTGAAAAAGGTCGTCAGGTTCGTATCCCCTGTTGATAAAACGCTGTACAACAGACCAGACAAGGCGCATGTTTTTCTCCACGATCAGGTCTCGGGCAGACTGGTCGCCTCCCTGGCTTCGTTTGATCAGTAACTTGATTTCCTCATCCTTAAAGAACGATTCATTCTTACCGCCTTTAACCTCGACATCCATAAGGCATACTCCTTAATTGATAACCGCTTTATTTTTTGCCAGGAATTTAGTCAAGTGAATCGTGGTGCCATAGGAAGGTTCGGAGATCACTTCCACCTCGTCCATAAAATTCTCCATGATTGTAAAGCCCATACCAGAACGTTCAAGCTCCGGCTTAGAGGTGAACAATGGCTGTCTCGCCTCATCCAGGTCTTGAATTCCAATCCCTTTATCCCTAATCGTCAGTTTCACCATATCCTCGTCAAGAACCGCTTCAATGTATACAATTCCATCCGCTCGGTTTTCGTATCCATGAATGATCGCGTTGGTCACCGCTTCAGAGACGACGGTCTTAATCTCGGTCAGTTCATCCACCGTCGGATCAAGCTGGGCTATGAACGCAGCAACAGTTACCCTGGCGAACGATTCATTCTGGCTCAGTGCCGAAAACTGAATTTTCATTTCGTTTCTCATGTTAAGCCACCCCCAATGTTTGTAGGGCATACTCTTCGTTTTCTTCCAGCCTGATGATCTTAAAAAGGCCAGACATATCGAATAAACGCTTGACCGCCGGAGAGATTGCACAGACCACCATCTCGCCGTGATTGCTCTTGATCTGCTTATACCTTCCAAGGATTACGCCAAGTCCTGAGCTGTCCATAAAAGCCAGCCCTTCAAGGTTCAGCATAATATGTTCAATATTTTTATTCTTTAAAATATCATCAACCTTCGTCCTCAGTTCATCAGCAGTATGATGGTCAAGTTCACCTTCGAGGCGAATACATAATACGGTATGCTTAATTTCCAGCCCGATGTTAAGACTCAACTTTCTCTCCTCCTTTTTCTTGATGTAAAAATGTTTCGATAGCAAAAGGACGAAATCCTCCACTGTTACAAAACTAGTGCGATTTCGTCCATATTAGTCAATTCATGCATTATTTCGATTGTGCCATGTGGCCGATCGTCCGTTTGAATAAGCTCCACCATGAAGCGCTCTTTACATTTTCCGATGCAAGCAGCGGGCTTTTGGTGATTGTCTTCCCATCCTTAACAATGCTCAGCATTCCGACTTGCTCGCCTTTTTTAATCGGCATTTTTAAATCTGGCATGACAGTAACCTTTGGAATGACTTTGTTTTCTTTTTCACCGCGCTTGGACAGGATAGAAATGCTTTCAGAAGTAACAACGGCTAGGTTCTGCTTGTTTGCCTTCTGAATTTTGACCTGTTTCACGATTTGATGGCGGTCAAATAATTTTTTTGTTGCGTACTGAGAAAATGCATAGTCGAACATGGATGTGATCTGCTTGTTTCGTTCTTTTGGATTGGGTGCTCCCATTACGACCGCGATGACACGCATGTCATGCTTTTTAGCTGTCGCGGTCAGGCAGTATTTGGCCTCTTGAGTGAATCCGGTCTTTAAACCATCTGTTCCCGGATAAAATTTAACGAGTCTGTTCGTGTTCACAAGCCAGAATTTGTTCGGTGTGTTTTGGCGAAGGTATTGCTCATACTGGCCTGTATATTTTGTGATTTCTTCATGCTTCAGAAGTTCTTTGCCCATGATCGCCATATCATGAGCGGATGAATAATGGCCCGCTGCAGGCAGCCCGGTCACATTTTTAAAGAAGGTATCATTAAGCCCCAGCTGTTTTGCTTTTTTGTTCATCATATCGACAAAGGAAGATTCGGATCCGCCGACTTTCTCAGCCATCGCAACGGATGCATCATTGGCGCTGCCGATCGCAATTCCTTTCATCAGATCATGCACGGTCATCTCTTCGCCCGGTTCAAGGAAAATTTGGGATCCACCCATGGAAGCGGCATACTCGCTGACCCGGACAGGATCGGTCAGTTTGATTTTACCGGAATCCAGCGTTTCCATGATTAGAATCATCGTCATAATTTTCGTCATGCTTGCAGGCGGCAATTTTTTGTGGCTGTTTTTATCAAATAATACCGTCCCTGTATCACGCTCTATTAAAATGGCAGATGATGCATTTGGAGCCAGCGATAATGTTTTTTCAGCAGCGAACGTTCGCCCTCCGCCTGCAGACAGCAGTAGCGCCATGGCAACTGCAACCATTATGTATCGTTTCATTGCATTTTCCCTCCAATTCATGATACCCCTATTTTTTCCATTAATTTTGGGTTTATACAAAAGAAGGAAGAAAACAAAAAAGGATCATCCAAAAAAGGATGATCCCAAACCGTTCATTATTCTTTGATCTCTTTGTAAACAAGTGTTGGTGCAGCAGCTTTTCCCGCAGATACGGTATATGCGGCATGGATTTTATCTTCAACCGCTTTCACGTCTTCAGTGTTGCTGTAGATTGTCACAAGCGGTTCACCGGCAGCAACCGGCTCTCCAACTTTCTTTTTCAGCATCAATCCAACTGCTAAATCAATTTGAGATTCTTTAGTCGCACGGCCTGCACCCAGAAGCATGGCAGCTGTTCCGATTTCGTTCGCAACAATCTCGGATACATATCCATCCTGTTTCGCTTCCACTTCAAACGTATATTTTGCCTGCGGAAGCTTAGAAGGATCATCTACAACCGATGCATCTCCGCCTTGTGCACTTAAGAAAGTTTTTAGCTGATCTAACGCTTTGCCGTTCGTCATGACTTTTTTTAATTTTGTTCGTGCTTCTTCAAGGGAATCCGCCTGCTTTGCCAGATACACCATATGGCTTCCTAGCGTAAGGCAAAGCTCTTCAAGATCTTTAGGGCCTTCCCCTTTTAACGTATCGATCGCTTCTTTTACTTCCAGCGCATTTCCGATGGCAAACCCTAATGGCTGGCTCATGTCAGAGATGACAGCCATTGTGTTTCGTCCTACAGCATTACCGATCTGAACCATCGCTTTTGCCAGTTTTTCTGCTTCTTCAACCGTCTTCATAAAAGCGCCAGCGCCCGTTTTCACATCAAGGACGATTGCATCCGCACCCGCCGCGATCTTTTTGCTCATGATCGAGCTTGCGATCAACGGGATCGAGTTAACCGTTGCCGTAACATCTCGCAAGCCATAAAGTTTTTTGTCCGCAGGAGTCAAGTTGCCGCTTTGTCCGATAACCGCTACTTTATTTTTATTGACAAGGGAGATGAATTCTTCGTTGTCGATCTCTACGTGGAACCCTGGCACCGCTTCAAGCTTGTCGATCGTTCCTCCAGTATGGCCTAGGCCTCGGCCGGACATTTTAGCGACAGGCACATTCAAAGCGGCAACTAACGGAGCCAGTACTAAAGTTGTTGTATCCCCCACACCGCCTGTAGAGTGTTTATCCACTTTAATTCCTTCAATCGCAGACAAATCAATCTGGTCTCCAGACTCTACCATCGCAAGGGTAAAGTTTGCACGCTCTTCAGTCGTCATGTCCTGGAAATAGACGGCCATCGCAAAGGCTGCCATCTGGTAATCAGGCACGGTTCCGTTTGTATAGTTTGTAATGATAAAATTAATTTCTTCCTTTGTTAATTCTTTTCCGTCTCTTTTCTTTTCAATCAAATCGACCATTCTCATATTCAAACACCGCTTTCCCTACAAAGTAACATTTTTGACTAATTCTTTAACTAAGTTGATAAATTTCGGTTTCGTACGGTTGGCAACTGCCACTACTTGCTCGTGTGTGAGAGGTTCGAGCTCATCAGCGATGGCCATGTCCGTGATACAGGAAATGCCGATCACTTTCATGCCCATATGGCTTGCTACGATCACTTCAGGTACAGTAGACATTCCAATTGCATCCCCGCCTACTGTACGCAGCATGCGGAGCTCGGCCTTGGTCATGTAGGTCGGGCCTGTGATACCGGCGTAAACTCCCTGCTGCACGTTAATGCCGAGGCTGGCTGCAGTCTCTTTTGTAAATTGTACAAGCTCAGGTGTATAAGCTGTACTCATGTCCGGGAAACGAGGCCCGAGCTCTGCGTCGTTTGGCCCGATCAGCGGGTTCGCTCCTGTCATGTTCAAATGATCGTCAATGATCATGAGATCGCCGGCTGAAAACTCAGGGTTCATGCCTCCGCACGCATTCGTCACGATTAAAAGCTTTACGCCAAGCCCCTTCATCACCCGAACAGGGAACGTAACATCCTGCATGCTGTATCCTTCATAGAAATGAAACCTTCCTTGCATCGCTACAACGGTTTTGCCGTTGAGTCTACCTACAACAAGCCTTCCTGCATGCCCTTCTACCGTCGAAACAGGAAAATGCGGGATATCACTGTAATCAATATGAACCGGATTTTCGATTTCGTCTGCCAGTTCTCCAAGGCCGGAACCAAGAATTAATCCAATTTCAGGTGCAGCCTTTTCAGCCTTAGACTGAATCGTGCTCACTGCTTCATTTATTTTTGATAATAGAGTAGCCATTTTTCTTCCTCCCTTAAACTGATTTAACAATGCCTTTTACAAGACCCAAGAAGTTTGCTTTTACTCGTTCCGTTGTTTCCATCACTTCATCGTGGGTAAGCGGCTGATCCAGAATTCCGGCTGCCATGTTTGAGATGCATGAAAGGCCAAGGACCTTCATTCCGGAATGCCGGGCTACTATGACTTCCGGTACGGTGGACATTCCTACGGCGTCGCCGCCCAATGTTCTAAGCATGCGAATCTCGGCCGGCGTTTCATAACTCGGACCAGAGTTGGCAACATAAACTCCCTCTTTTAATGTGATGCCGAGGGATGAAGCAGTACTTCTGGCGATCTCCTGCAAGCTGAGTGTGTATGCTTCAGACATGTCGGGAAATCTCACCCCGAAAGAGCTGTCGTTTGGCCCGATCAGGGGATTGTCGTTCAGGTTATTGATATGGTCGGTGATCAGCATCAGATCTCCTGCTTCAAACGAAGTGTTGATCCCGCCTGCCGCATTAGTTACGATGACACTCTCCACACCAAGCTCCTTCATCACCCTGACAGGGAAAGTAACCTTTTCAAGAGAGTAGCCTTCATAGTAATGAAAACGGCCTTGCATCGCAATGACTTGTTTTCCCTCCAGCTCGCCGATGACGAGCTGGCCGGCATGGCCTTCAACCGTCGAAACCGGAAATTCAGGTATTTCGCCATAAGGCAGAGTCACCGCATTCTCAATTTCATCAGCCAGTATCCCCAAACCAGATCCCAGGATGAGTCCGATATCCGGTTTAGTTGACAATTTTCCCTGGATATAACCTGCAGCAGTCTGTATTTGTTTCAAATCTCCCATTGTTTTTCCTCCTAGTTCAGTTGATCAAAAAAGCTTTTGCCGTATCCTGGCAGCTTCACATTGTAGTTATCGGCTACCGTTGCCCCTATATCGGCAAAGGTTTGGCTTACCTTTAATGGTTTGCCTGACTCAATTCCTTTGTAGTACACGAGGAGCGGAACATATTCTCTCGTATGGTCTGTTCCATGATGCACCGGGTCATTTCCGTGATCAGCCGTGATGATCAGGACGTCATCTTCGTTCAGCTTCTCGAAAACCTCAGGAAGGCGGGTGTCAAAATCTTCAAGGGCTTGCCCATAGCCTTTCGGGTCTCTTCTGTGGCCGAATAACGCGTCAAAATCAACCAGGTTTAAGAAGTTCAGTCCAGTAAATGACTGATCCATCGATTTAACGAGCTGATCCATGCCGTCCATATTGGATTTTGTGCGGATCGCTTCCGTAACCCCCTCGCCATCATAGATGTCGGAGATCTTACCGAGCGCGATTACATCATATCCGCTGTCCTTGAGTTCGTTCATGACCGTTCTGTCAAATGGCTTCAGTGCATAATCATGGCGGTTGGCTGTCCGCTTGAAGTCACCCGGTTTGCCGACAAAAGGGCGCGCAATAATGCGTCCGACCATGTATTTATCATTTTTCGTAAGTTCTCTTGCCGTTTCACAGATTTTGTACAATTCCTCAAGCGGCACTACCTCTTCATGGGCCGCGATTTGCAGAACAGAGTCCGCAGAGGTATAGACGATGAGCGCCCCAGTCTTCACGTGCTCTTCGCCCAGTTCATCCAGAATTTCAGTTCCGGAAGCTGGCTTGTTCCCGATGATCTTGCGACCTGACCTTTCTTCAAGCACCTGAATCAAGTCATCTGGAAAGCCTTCCGGAAACGTTTGAAACGGCTGTTCGATATGAAGGCCCATAATTTCCCAGTGCCCTGTCATCGTATCCTTGCCGTTCGATGCTTCCTGTAGCTTCGCATAATGCGCCTTCGGCTTTTCTGCCGGTTTGATACCCTTAATTTCACGGATGTTACTCAGTCCTAACGCTTCCATGTTCGGCATGTGCAGCCCGTTCATTTTTTCAGCGATATGACCGAGTGTATCCGATCCTTTATCATCAAACTTCTCAGCATCCGGAGCCTCTCCGATTCCAACTGAATCCATTACAATCAAAAACGTCCGTTTAAATCGTTTATATTCCATTATGAAAAACCTCCAAAAACTATTTAATACATACTTAGATACTATATCCGCACAATCGTCTGGACAAACTCAGCAGCTATGATGTCAGAAGTCAGACATCTATGCGAAAAAAAAGACCTATGCCCTTGGATGATAGGCCGCATAAATATCTTTCAGCCTCGTTTTTGACACATGCGTGTAGATCTGGGTAGTCGAGATGTCTGCATGTCCCAGCATCTCCTGTACCGCCCTAAGATCGGCTCCATTTTCCAATAGATGTGTCGCGAATGAATGCCTAAGCGTATGGGGAGTCAATTCTTTTTCAATCCTTGCTTTTTTGGCAAGCTGCTTTAAAATTTTCCAAAAACCTTGTCTTGATAACCGATTGCCGTGGTGATTCAAAAACAGGGCATTGCCGCTCTTTCCTTTTGAAAGTGCTGGCCGGCCAGTATCCAAGTACGTCTGAATGGCTTCTGTCGCCATCTTGCCGAGCGGGATAATCCGTTCTTTGTTTCCTTTTCCAAGGCAGCGCAAAAATCCCATCGATAAATGGACATCAGCAAGATCAAGACTTACCAGCTCCGACACCCTGATCCCGGTCGCATAAAGCAATTCCAGCATGGCTTTATCCCTGATCCCAAACGCTTCTTGAGTATCAGGAGTATCTAAAAGCGCTTCCACTTCGTTCATGGCAAGCACCTTCGGAAGCTTGCGTTCAGCTTTTGGTGTTTCGATATGTACAGAAGGATCTGAATCGCATACTTTTTCACGAAGCAGAAACTGATGAAATGAACGTATGGAAGCGATGTTCCTGGCAATGGTGGTCGAAGCTTTGCCGTTTTCCTTCAGATGAAGCAGATAACCTATTATATTAGCACGCTGTATTTGATTGATATCTGAAATGTTTTCCACTTTTTCAATGAAAAGCACATACTGCCCCAGATCGCGGCGGTATGAATCCACCGTGTTTTTTGAAAGACCACGTTCGACTATTAAATAATGAATAAAATCCTGGACATGATCTGTCATATCTTCGCTCCTTATTCACTGGATTCGTAGAAAAACAGCAATCGGATGAGCCAATTGCTCTCCTCTTTACCTGTAATGGAAGCATCGCTTTGGAAAACCTTAACTGCTTTGCCCTTGGGCACGTCATACCGGTGATAATCCTGGTACTCCTGATTGATCCAAAGCAAGCCAAAGTAGAATAGCAATGTGCAGGCCGTGAAAGATAAAAAGATTTTTGATGCGTTCCAGCATAATCTCAGCCAAGATCTCATAGTTCAGAGGCCTCCCGTACACTCATATTAGTACAGGTTATGCCAAAGAATTACCGTTCTATACACATTTTCTAAATTTACTACAACTTTACGTTAACTGATTCTTTCGGTTTTGTAAATAAATAAAAAATGATGAGAACCTTTCGTCAGGAATTCTCATCATTTTGGTCCTTTCCGTTACAGCGGTGGCAGATGCCGTGAAAAGTAAGGCGGTGGTCCTTTATTTTAAAATTCCAACCCTCTTCAACAACTTTTTCAACATCTCCCAGGAGATCCTCTTGTATTTCATCAACCGCACCGCATTCCAGGCAAACGAGGTGATGATGAAAATGAGCCGCTCCTTCTGTACGGAGGTCATACCTTGATACGCCATCTCCAAAATTTATTTTATCGACTACTTTCAGTTCAGTTAATAGTTCCAATGTACGGTATACAGTGGCAAGGCCTATCTCCGGTGATTTCTCTTTCACGAGCAGATAGACGTCTTCTGCACTTAAGTGATCTTCCTCATTTTCCAGGAGGACCCTAACTGTCGCTTCTCGCTGGGGAGTAAGCTTATAGCTCTGGGAATGCAGCTGTTTTTTGATCCGGTCTAGACGGCTTTCCATACCTAATCCTCCCTTATGTCTCACATGATTATTATAAATCAACAGAAGAAAAGGTGTCAATTTAAAATAATTATAATTTGCTGTTTATAATTATTATTAGGTAATAATGAAAAGCTTTTATTTAGAGGACTTTAAACTCATGACTACTTCCATCAGCCACGGTGAGAGATACGCTTCAAAGGCAGATGCAACAGCCAAAAACAGTCCGACTGTTATAATAAGCGCCGAATATTTAAAGAACTTTGGAAAAAAGGGTTCACTTGATTTTTTCCAAAACTGCTGCCTGATCATTTTTATAGAAAATAGAATTGAGGCAGCAGCAGCCACGATCAACCCTGGAACCAGAATCAGGTTTTGCGGCAGAACGGAAACAAATGCGAGCAGGAATCCGTGCCAGCCCATCTGGTTGACGAGAAACCCGACGGTAAACCCGATGACTACCCCTTTTATGAACAGCATGACCAGAATAACCGGCAGACCGATAACAGACAGCCCTAAAATCCACATGACCAATATATATTTAATATAGTGGCTGTAGCTTTGTGAAAACATATCCTTTGGATCGGCGAAGCTTCCATTGGACACCTCTCCAAAAAAACGGGACAAATAATTCAGGAGGTCCTGTTTTTGAACGAGGGTGAGGCTGTTAACAATCACAGCTCCAAAAATAACGCCCATCAGTAAGAGGACGGATACAAACACATACAGTGAATAATGCTCCTGAAGATGAAACAGTACAAACCTTTTCATAGACCGCATCTCTATTTCCTCCCTTAATCTCTTAATTCATTCTATGAATGTCAGAGGGAGGTATGTCTATTTTTTAGTTGCTAGATTTGTCTGAAGCGACTTTACCGTACTTGCCGCCACCGCCTGAATGAAAAGACAGCTTGCCTTCCCTGGCATGCAGAATGTGATGAACGATCGGTTCCGGTGCGGCTTCCATTAAATCTTTTTCTTCCACTTCATGCAGGATCGCCATGTCCGTGCCAAAATGATTTCGTAATTTTTGCAGCGTTTTTGGTCCAAGTGCCGGGATGAACTCCAGCGGAACTTGATGGATGTAGGGCGGTCTTTCTTTCGCATATGACAGTGGCCGGGCGGCAGCTCCTAGTTCGTTGATCCGGTTTTTTACTCCTCGTATCGTTTTGGAGCTCCCGCATTGCGGGCATGACGTCCCTTCCTCCTCCACGATCATCGCAGAGCAGTTGGCACAGGTCGTTTCATAGTACTTGCCAAGCCTCGGATTTAAGCCGTAGTTTGCCGTAACCCTTCTTCCCTGTTCCTGTCGAAGTGCCATTTTGAATTCCAGAAAGGTTGGCTTCTCCATTATAATCGTCTGATATTCCCGCCCGATTTTTTCCAAAGAATGCGCGTCTGAATTAGATAGGAATGGATAGGCTCTCAATTCTTCCACAGAAAGGGCCATTGTTGTATCTGAACTTAACCCAAGTTCGACAGCGTCTATCATATCAGGAAGGAAAACTTCTGACAGTGATGTCTTCACTCCTTTTCCATACAAGCTCTTGTGCGGAGTAAACACGTGAGCAGGGATGAACAGCCCCCCGAGCTCTCTCGTTTTTCGTTGGAGGTTATGTGCGGACTCGTAGATTCGCTGCGAGCTTAGCGTTATGTTTTTCATTCGGGCGGCCATGTAAAAACTGAATGCTTTCATCTTTTCAATCGATGGAAAAAATACAAGTACATGAATGGGGCCTTGGCACCTCTCATCATAGATTTCAATTTCGGAACCTGGCAGGAGGCATACCTTCTCATACCATAAACCGCCTTCTTCGTGTTCTTCCATGACCCCTGATACCAGCATCTCTTCCAGCTCCTGAATGACCTCTGGAACATGGCAGTCAATGATTCCAAGCAGATTGATGCCTTTCACATCAGAAGCCATGTCTAATATATTCGGTAACGTCAGAGTCTTAGCTCCCGTAATCTTTACTGGTTTTCCTGATCGCGACCTTCCGATATGTACGTGCAGGTCAGCGTAATATGTGTTAAGCATCTTTTTAAAGCTTTCTCTTCAATTGCACATATTGTACAGCATAGGCTGTTTTCGCATCATGGATCTGCTGGTCTCTCATGAAATCCAGCGCCTCTTCCAGCGATACTTCAAGCACATCCAGAAACTCATCCTCATCCGGCTGTTGTTCTTTGCACTCCTTTAGTGAATCCGTGTAGTACAGATGAATCAATTCATCCGCAAATCCAGGTGAGGTGTAGAACGATGATAAATATTCCAGTGTTTCACATTCGTATCCTGTTTCTTCAAGCAGTTCACGCTTCGCACACTCCAGCGGATCTTCATCCTTCTCCAGCTTTCCTGCCGGTATTTCAACAATGGTCTTTTCCAAGGCTTTACGGTACTGCCTTACGAACAGCAGTTTATTTTCCGGTGTAAGGGCAATAATAGCTACTGCCCCGGGATGTTTTACAATCTCGCGTTTGCTTTTGCTGCCGTTGGGCAGGAGAACTTCCTGCAGTTCTAAATCTATGATCTTTCCAGAATAAACAGGGGTTGTCGAGAGTGTCTTTTCTTTTAAATGGTCCATAGCTTGTCTCACTCCTGGTTCTATATCTTATTTGTCTACATAAAGTCTATCATAAGCGGGACGTGATGAACACGATTACGCCGTATGGAGGAGGGAACCTATGAAAGTGTATATTCAGCAGAATGGTGTAACGATGGTAGGAAAAGCGTGGCAGATTAAATATATGCTGAAGCAATATATGAAACAGCATTCCACCGTAAAGGAGTGGATCACTTCTGTTCCGGGACAAAAACGCTGACCCTTCCAGACTGGAAGGTTTTTTTTTGCCTGTTTTCATGCTACTCTTTTTGTAATTCACTCATACAAGGAGATGATTTCCCATGAAGCAGAACAAACTAGGAACTTCCGATTTGCTTGTAAGCGAAATCGGTCTTGGCTGCATGTCCATTGAGCCTGGAAACGAAACCGAAGGAAAAGAAATGATCCAGAGAGCATATGAAGAAGGCGTTACGTTATTCGACACGGCCGATCTTTACCAATTCGGCTGGAATGAAGAATTCGTTGGTAAAAGCGTCAAACCTTTCCGGGACAAGATCGTTCTTTCAACTAAAGTCGGTAACCGCTGGACAGAGGATAAAAAAAGCTGGGATTGGGATCCATCGAAGACATACATAAAATCTGCGGTTAAAGACAGCCTTCAACGCCTCCAAACGGATTACATCGACCTGTATCAGCTGCATGGAGGGACCATCGAAGACAATATGGATGAAACCATCTCTGCCTTTGATGAATTAAAAAAGGAAGGCCTCATCCGGGAATATGGCATCTCTTCCATCAGACCAAACGTGATATCTTATTACGCAGAGCATTCAGATATCGTGAGCGTCATGATGCAATACAGCATCCTTGACCGCCGGCCGGAAGAAGAAATGCTTGATTTCCTTTATGATAAAAACATCAGTGTAATCGCCCGCGGCCCTGTTGCGAAGGGCTGGCTCTCTGAACGAGCGCTGCAGCGCAACGAAAGTGACCAGTACCTGGACTATCAAGGCAAAGAGATCCAGGTACTGGTTCAAAACCTACACAGTGAACTTGGAAGTGAAAGGAGTCTGAGCCAGACTGCCATACGGTATGCTCTCCATCATCCTGCAGTTGCATCTGCTATACCAGGTGCCAGCTCCGTGAAGCAGCTGCTCTCCAATATCGGAGCCAGCGCCAGTGAGAAACTGTCTTCTGAAGAGGTTGCCGCTGTCCGTTCATTGTCTAAACCAAACGTCTACGAGCAGCACAGGAGATAAAATAAAAAAGCGCCGCGGCAGACTGAGCTAACCTAAAAAATCGCTAGGTCAGTCTAGACCGTGGCGCTTTTTTTATGAAACATTTTCTATGATCATGGCAATCCCCTGTCCTCCGCCGATGCAAAGACTCGCTAAACCATACTTTGCGCCCCGGTTTCGGAGTTCATAGGATAACGAAAGCAAGAGCCTTGCCCCGCTGGCCCCTACTGGATGGCCGAGCGCGATCGCCCCGCCATTTATGTTTGTTTTTTCCCGGTCAAGCCCCAATTCTTTTTCAACAGCAAGATACTGTGAAGCAAACGCTTCGTTCACTTCAACAAGATCCATGTCCTCAATGGCCAGCCCAGCTTTGGTCAGTGCCTTTTGTGTAGCTGGAACCGGCCCGATTCCCATCAGCTTTGGATCCACTCCGCAGACTGCCCAGGACACGATCCTTGCCAGGGGTTTGACTCGCTTGCTCTGAACGCTATCCTCTCCTGCCAGTATGAGAGATACAGCTCCATCGTTTATACCGCTCGAATTTCCAGCGGTTACTGTTCCATCTTTTTTAAACGACGGCCTCAATTTCATCAGCTGCTCCAGTGTCGAATCCGGTTTCACGAGTTCGTCATTTTCAAGCTCAAGCTTTTTCTTTCCGTCCGTGACCACCGGAACGATCTCCTCAGCAAAACGGCCGCTGCGAATCGCTTTTGCCGCTCTTTGGTGGCTCAGCAGTGAATACTGATCCTGCTCTTCTCTCGTGATACTGTATTTTTCAGCCAGGTTTTCTGCGGTGATTCCCATCCCGCAACCGATGTACTGATCGGTTAAGGTATGAAGAAGCATATCCTCCAGCTGGAGATTTCCAAATTTCTGCCCTTGAAAACGCTGGTTAAAGGTTACATGCGGGCTCATGGACATGTTCTCAATCCCTCCGCATAACGCCAGCTGTGCATCTCCGGTCTGGATGGCAAGCGCACTGCTCACGACAGCCTGGAGACCCGAGCCGCATAGCCTGTTAACGAGCATCGCCGGGACTGTTTCGGGAATATCAGAACTTAGGGCTATATGCCTTGCAGCATAAGCCGCATCGATGCTTGAATGAATAACATTCCCATAGACCACATCCCCGATCTCCTCAGGTGTAACTTCTGCACGCTGAAGCGCTTCACGGGCGGTCAGCGTTCCAAGCTGCAAGGAAGAGATATTTTTCAATGATTTCCCAAAGCTTCCGAAAGGTGTCCTGGCCCCTTCCACCACATAAACTGACCCCATCATCTTCCTCCCCTTTCGCTTTATTCTTAATAAGCTTCTGTTCTTACATTTTCAGCAATGATCAAATCAGGTTCCGTGCACGCTTGAATGTCTTTTATGGTATAACCGGCTGCGACCTCTTGCAGCTTCAGGCCCTGTTCTGTCACATCAAGAACCGCTCTGTCCGTAATGATGCGGTGCACGACGCCTTTTCCTGTTAACGGCAGGCTGCAGGCTTTTAAAATTTTGCTTTCTCCTCTTTTATTCACATGCTCCATGATGACAATGATCTTTTTTGCGCCGTGAACAAGGTCCATCGCACCTCCCATACCTTTGATCATTTTTCCTGGAATCATCCAGTTGGCCAGATCACCTTTCTCTGAAACTTCCATACCGCCAAGAATGGCGATATCAACATGGCCTCCTCTGATCATCGCAAACGATTCGGCGCTGTCAAAATAAGAAGCGCCCTTGATGGCGGTCACCGTTTCTTTTCCTGCATTGATCAAGTCCGGATCGACATCGGATTCCTTCGGGTACGGACCGATCCCGAGCAATCCGTTTTCGGATTGCAGGACGACGCTCTTGTTCTCACTTATGTAATTCGCTACCATGGTAGGCATCCCGATGCCAAGGTTGACATAGAATCCGGCCTCAATTTCTTTTTCTGCTCTCCTTGCGATTTTTTCTCTTGAATTCATCGCCATTCCCCGCTTTCTCTGCTTATGATTGAACGGTCAGTCGCTCGATGCGCTTTTCCTGCTGTGCGACAATCATCTTCTGTACTTCTGCGATGGTTATTTTCCCTGCGGCTGCAATCATAGGGTTAAAGTTTCGCGCCGTCTTGTTATAGATCAAGTTTCCTGCCTTGTCTCCATGGGCGGCGCGGATTAAGCTGTAATCTGCAGTCAGTCCTTTTTCTAAAAGGTACTCCTTATCATTAAAAGTACGGACTTCTTTTCCTTCCGCGATCGGTGTACCGACTCCTGCTGGTGTGTAAAAGGCGGGAATGCCTGCACCGCCCGCGCGAATCCGTTCAGCGAGCGTCCCTTGGGGAATCAATTCGACTTCAATCTCGCCGGATAGCACCTGTCTCTCAAACTCCTTGTTTTCCCCTACATAGGAACCCAACATTTTTCTAATCTGTTTGTTCTTCAGGAGCAAGCCGAGCCCCCAATCATCTACGCCGCAGTTATTGGAGATGACAGTTAAATCCTTCGTGCCCTTTTCAACGAGTGCCAAAATTAATTTTTCCGGAATCCCAACGAGACCGAATCCGCCCACCATCAGAGTCGACCCGTCTTTAATTTCTTCAATTGCTTTCAGTGCACTGCTCTCAATAGACTTCATGCTGCTCCCTCCTTATTGCCACTTTTCATTTTCAACGATTGTCGCTACTCCCTGGCCACCGCCAATACAAAGGGTCGCCAGCCCGTAGCGTTCCTCTCTTCTTCTCATCTCATGAAGAAGAGTCACGAGGATTCTCGCACCGCTTGCTCCAATCGGATGGCCAAGGGCGATTGCACCTCCGTTGACATTCAATTTATCATTGGAAAACTTAAGCTCTTTTCCTACGGCCAGCGATTGGGCGGCAAAAGCTTCATTCGCTTCGATCAAACCGATATCATCAAGCGTTAGCGCTGATTTTTCGAGCACTTTTTTCGTGGCATCAACCGGGCCGATTCCCATGATGCTCGGATCCACACCCGCGCTGGCGTTTGCCACAATCCTGGCAAACGGTGTCAATCCCAGCTCTTCCGCTTTTTTTCTGGATACAACCACCAGGGCAGCTGCGCCGTCATTTATGCCTGAAGCATTTCCTGCTGTTACCGTTCCGTCTTTTTTAAAGGCTGGCCTCAGCTTGCTAAGCTTTTCAGCTGTTGTTCCTTTTTTCGGATATTCATCCTCCGAAAACAGAAGAGGATCTCTCTTTCTTTGCGGAATCTCTACTGTCACGATCTCATCCGCAAATTTGCCTTCCTCCATGGCTTTTTCACATTTTTGCTGGCTGTCTGCGGCGAACCGATCCATCTCTTCGCGGCTCAGCCCATAGGCATCACAGAGGTTTTCAGCCGTAATTCCCATATGATAATCATTAAAGGCGCACCATAATCCGTCATGAACCATGGAATCAACCAGCTTGCCGTCCCCCATGCGCAATCCGCTTCTTGCATCGTTCAAAAGATATGGCGCAGCACTCATATTTTCCATTCCGCCGCAGACGACAATCTCCGCTTCTCCGAGCATGACTGCCTGACTGGCTAAGTGAAGAGCCTTCAGGCCTGACCCGCAGACCTTGTTGATCGTCATCGCGGAAACCCCTTGCGGCAATCCCGCTTTCATGGCCGCCTGGCGTGCCGGGTTCTGCCCTAATCCCGCCTGAAGAACGTTCCCCATGATGACTTCACTGACCTCATCCGGTGAGATGCCTGCCTTTGATAGTGCCTCTTTGATGACAATGGCTCCCAGCTCTGTAGCAGGAATATCCTTCAAACTTCCCTGAAAGCTGCCGATCGGTGTTCTGACAGCGCTTACAATCACTGCATCCTGAATGGCCATAAATTTCTTCTCACTCCCTATTTTTTCTGAATATTCCTTATTATCATATCATAATTCCCTGGCTCATATTGCAACTTAAAGAGCTAAAACGTAAAATAAAGGGAAGATTACATACATAATGCAATGATAGGAGGAGCCATGGAACTACCTCAAAGAGTCACCATCATTGAAGTTGGGCCGCGCGACGGACTTCAGAATGAAAAACAGCTCGTTCCGGCTGAAGACAAGATTCGATTCATTCATAAACTGAAATCCTCTGGCATTCAAGAAATGGAGCTGACCTCGTTCGTTTCGCCTAAGTGGGTGCCGCAGATGGGAGATGCCGAACAGGTCATTGAGCATTGCACAGATGACAGCATACGTAACATCGTGCTTGTGCCCAACAGCAGGGGCGTAGAGCGCCTGCTTGCTTCCGGCTGCAAGAGCGCTGCTTTTTTTGTCGGAGTCAGCGATACGTTCAACAGGAAAAACATTAATAAAAGTACCCGAGAAAGCATGGAGGAGCTTGCTCCGCTTATCCTGGATCTGAAACGAAAAGGATTTTTTGTGCGGGCCTGTATCTCCACTGCATTTTATTGTCCGTATGAAGGAAAGATGGACGAACAGGACGTGCTGAAAATTTGCGAAGAATTTGCAGAGCTTGGGGTAGATGAGCTCTCTGTCGCTGACACGATCGGGATGGCCAATCCGCAGGAAGTGTATGATCTATTCTGCCTGTTAAAACATCATCTTCCTTCAGCCCTGCTCATCGCTGCCCATTTTCATGACACACGTGGAATGGCCCTTGCAAATATCTTTTCCGCTCTTCAGGCAGGGGTGGACCGCTTCGACACATCCGCAGGCGGGCTTGGAGGATGCCCCTTTGCACCGGGGGCTACCGGGAATGTATCTACCGAAGACACCGTTTATATGCTTGACCGTATGGGCATTTCTACAGGCATCCAGCTTGAGCCCCTCCTTGACGCAGTAGAGTACATCACTCCTTTTGTTTCCCGCGCCCTTCAAAGCAGGCAGTACCTGCTCTCAAAACAGGAAAAGACGCCATAGGCTTCGTTCTTCATCACTGAAGAACGAAATAAAAACAGGAAAGACGCCCTTTTAGGCGTCCTTTCCTGTTTTTATTTTAGTTTTCGAGCCTAAGATGCGGATTAAGCATCTGATTTGGGCTTTTCAGCTGAAACGTATGCTGTTCCTTTTTAAAATCGATCGTCATCTGTTCATCAAAGAACACCGCGTTATCCTTCTCTATATAAACAGGCAGGAAGTTTGTTTCAAGCTGTACCGTTCCCTCCGGTTCATGCTCCACAATCCAGAGTGCCGATACCCCGCTGACCACACAGCCGCAGCCTTCCGTATCATATTTCAGCAGAATGCGGCCGCCATGCTGTATTTTGCCCTTTATCTTTTCGATCGCTCTTTCTGTCCATTCCAGTTTCATGTCATTTCTCCTCGCTGTTCGTGGTTTGTATTACATGTATGGCCCAGTGCATACCATTCTACCCAGTTTTGCATATATCGTTTTCCGAATTGCTCCTCTTCCTCCATTTTGACAAGTTCGCGATAAATCTGTGTATGATGGGCTGTCCAGAAATGAACCATCGTTTCTTTAAAATTCCTTCTTTCCGTATCTGATTGTCATTTTAACATATTCTTGTACGGTTGATCATTGTTCCTGTTCTCTGGCAGTTTCCGCTTTTATGTGCCAGAGTTCAGCTGGCCGTCCTTTTCTTATACACGAATTTATACAGCAAACAACAAACCAGCAGCACTCCTGCCCCTGCCAGGATATAGTTCTGTGATGCCTGAAGCACATGGTTAACGGTCTTCACTTCTCCCAGCCTGCCTAAAAACAGCATGGCAACCGCCAAGGGAAAGATGCCGATAAAGGTCAGTCCGCCGAATTTCCACCGATTGACTTTGCTCATCCCTGCTGCGTAGGAAACATAATTTCCGATTCCCAATGGCCGTGACAGAGCAATGCTCCACTCTCCGTATTTCTTAAACCCTCTCTTCGTTTTCTCCACTTTCTTCTCGCTGAACTTTTCTTTCATCTTGCTTTCAAGCTTATAGCCTATTACATAAGGTACATAGCTGAATATGGTATATACGGCACTCACTGCAAATGCCAGAAGCAGGGTCTCGAGCAGGTTTGGCTTCAGCAGAAATCCATAGATCAGAATGACCAGCGCACCGGGAAAAGGAACTGAGGAAGCCTCCAGGGCGGTCCCCATAAACAGCCCGGCCGCCCCCATCTCTTTTAAAAAATGAAAAATCATTTCAAACATCCGTGCATCCTCCTCCTTCTGTCTCCTCCTCTCTATTCCCTCTCCTGATATTTTCAACCGCGCCTGGTTTGAAACGATTCATTACAGGGTAGATTGCCTGTAGATCACTATTTAATCCATTTCAGGAGGATCACATATATGAAAAAGATTTGTTCAAAAACCGTTTCCATCACCAGTGACGCTTCTAAATTTACCATTCAAAAGATTACAGATTTCGTAAAAATCTCCCGATCATTTCAGTCCAACGTGTTCCTATGTAAAAATGGAGTCACCCTGCACGCAAAAAAATTAACATGCTTTGTTACCTTTTTCATGATGCTGCGTAAAGGGGAGTCATTTCTCCTGATCACTGAGGGCTCTGATGCGGATTCCGCTATCCAGCAGCTTCTTAAGCAGCTCCTCCCTTCCCAAGCGACTACATAAAAAGAAGCGCTGATTGCCATTCAGCGCTTCTTTTTCCATGAGAAAGGTCACAGGCCCAGTTTTTTTTGCCATCTTTTCCTTGTTACGACCGGGAGGATAATCAATGTGATGATGATGATGGAGGAAATTAAAATCTCCTTCATCCCTGTATTGGCCACTGAAGCCCCTAAGTAGGTGTATGCCAATGTACCCGGTATGATGCCGATGGCCGTAGCTGCCGCATAATCTTTAAATTTGACGTTCGCCGCAGCCGTCAAGTAGCTCACAAGATCATAGTTTAATATGGGGAGCAGACGAAGAATAAGTACATAAACAAACCCGCGCTGCTTGATGCCCTCCTGGACCTTCTGATACTTTCCCTTCCACTCTTTTTTCAGCGCTTTCTTGCCGATCCATTTCACTGCCCAGAACGTCATGAGCCCGCCTGACAATGACCCAAGGTATGTATACAGACACCCCCAATATAACCCGAAGGCCAAGCCGCTCGTGACTGCGAACACGGAGGACGGAAACAGTACAAAAGGACGGACTGCATATAGAGCGATATAAACGATAGGAGCCCAGACTCCCCATGACAGTATCCATCCTCGGAAGCGCTCCGGCGTTAAATTTAGATACCGATGGTTGATATATAAAAGGCAGCCTGCCAAACTTAAAATCAGTAAATAATGAATCATTCGTTTTTTATTGCGGATCAATGATTACTGCTCCTCTCCACACATCTCTTTCTATATTTTCCTGTATTTTCCGATGGAAGTCACTTTAATTTTAAATCAATTTTATGACATTTCTTTTTCCACCCCTTCATAAGCTTTATAAAAAAGGATATGCAGGGAGAGAGATTAACTTGAGATTGATTGCAAAAAAACCCATCTACGCCGGAAACGCAAGTCAATTTGTGCAGTTCACAAGCAGCTATGAAGAAGCTGTGTACGTTAAAAAAGGAGATAAGACAGCAGACGGAAAAAGCTTGCTCGGCCTTATCGCATTGTCCATACAGCCAGGGCAGGAAATTGAAATTTCAAGCGAAGGGAATGTTGACTCCCTCCAGAAAAAATTATTGGCCTCCGATCTGTTTGATGCAGTCAAATAAGCCAGCCTTATTTATAAGGCTGGCTTATTTTCTGTGTCTTTAAACGTCCGTCTCTATCCCTATGATGGTGTCGAGAGGGACGTCCTGTCTTTTTCCTTGATCATTGATCATTCTGAGCAGGCGGCGATGCGGGTCATAATAGTGGATGAGCCCCTGTATCGCTTTTTCGCGAAGATGATCACGGCAAAATACGGCGACCTCCCTTGCCTCTTCCATCGCAAAAAAGATCTGCTGGTTCATCTCCTCCAACTGCTGTTCATCAAGTTCAGCGTTCTCAAAGGAGGCCTCTTCCCGCTCCCAGTCCCTTAATTTTTTTACATGTTCAGGCAGCATCATAGCCGTCCATTTGATACTTCCCCGGTCTTTGATCATCTAGAGAGACCCCTCCATTCTGTTTTACGCTTTATGACCGCCTAAAAGGGTGCTGCGGTGCAGAGCCGTCCCTCCACTCGTATAAGAAACCGCCCGGAGGAGAGCGTTGGATCCGTATTTCCTGCGGATATCGTCCATCACATAGCCAAGCTTTCGTTTTTTAGGATGCTCAAGTGTAAAGATGCTGAGCTGCGTTTCACTATCTTCACATACATTGGACAAAGCAATAGTGATTTTACGGACCGTCTTTCCTTCATAAAATGTATGAAAGAGTTCCAGGCACACCTGATAGATCTCCATCGTAATGTTAGTCGGTTCAGATACGGTCTTTGATCGGTAAAAGCCCCCGCCCCATTCTTCTTTGCTGTAGCCGATTCCCAGACTGACCGTCCTTCCCGCTTTTCTCGCTGTTCTCGCCCGTCGCGCCACTTCCTCGCACATTTCTAAAATGACATGCTGGACCTCTTTTGGATCGTCGTAGTCCCGAAGGAGGATCTGGCTTTTTCCATAGCTGATCTGGCCTTGCATGATCGGAGCCCCCACCTCTGAGAGATCAACTCCCCACGCATGGTAATAAAGCTGATTTCCCATGACACCGAATTTCTTTTCCAAAAGCTCCAAGGGATAATGCGCAAGGTCTCCTACCGTTGTGATGCCCATCAGATTCAGCGAGCGCTCCACACGGGAACCGATGCCCCACATCTTGCTTAAAGGCGACAGCGTCCACAACTTCTTCGGCACGTCCTCATACGTCCATTCCGCCACCCCCCTTTTTTTCGCCTCCAAGTCGAGACATAGCTTAGACATCAGCATGTTCGGCCCGATCCCGATCGCACAGGGGAGACCAAACTCCTCTTTAATCGCTGTACGAATGGCTTGAGCCAGCTTCACCGGCCCTCCCCACAACCGCTCTGTCCCGTCTGCCTGAATAAAACTTTCATCTACACTGTAAGTATGAATCGCTTCTTTTGGAACAAAGCGGTTGAGCAGACGCGTGATCTCCATGGAACGCTTGAGAAAAAAGGACATTTGGGCGTCTACGATGTGAATGCGGCTGTCTTTCGGAATCTCAAACAACCGGTTTCCTGTCCTTATTCCAAAATCTCTTTTCAGACAGGGAGAAGCTGCCAGGACAACACTTCCCTGCCTCTCTGTGTTCCCTACAACAGCAAGGTAACAGGTCAGCGGGTCGATCCCCAGGCGCATAGCCGCACAGCTTGCATAAAAACTTTTCATATCCATGCACAGAATTGAACGATTTTGAATCTTGGAATAATCGATCAACTTCCTTCACCCCTCCAAAGCAAACGTTCGTTCTCATTAATTATGTATACCCATTTTAACCGAATATATGTTCTGTTCTCAATGGAAATTTTTTCAGGGCTATTGACCGTCCGGTATGTGTAGGCTACATTGTTTGGAGAAGAAAGGAAGTGGAGAATGGAGAATCGGCTGCTGCGCAAATGGCTGGAAAAAGCATTGCTGGACTATTTTTATCACAAGGAGTGTATTCCTTATACTGAGAAAGAATATACTCTCCTTGAGGAACAAATAAAAAAAGAGCTTCAAACCGAAGAGGCAGAAGATCCCTATCTAACCGTTCAAGATGTCGTATACACCTTTGTTACAAAAGAATAAGCAACCCCCCCAATAAGCCGGGCTTACGGGGGGTTGCTTGCGTTATCCCTATTTTACAGCGGCTGCTTTCTCAAAGAAATGCTCCCATGCTTCATGAATTCCTCCGGCGTAAAGCCTTTGCGCCCGAAAGATCAGGGGATGATCCGGCAGCTCTTTTAATTCCTCCTGGCAGTTCCCAACGATGACGGACGGATAGCCGAGGGTAAGCATGTCACGGTCATTGCCGGAATCACCCGCGACTAATATATTGGCCTCCTCCCATCCTTTTTCACGAATCAGAAAAGACAGGGCTTCCCCTTTTCCTGCATTGGGAGGAAGAATATCTACATCTCTTCCGGAACTGTAAATGAGCTTATGCGGCACAGAGCTGTCAATCAGCTTTCGCTTTACGTCTTCCACTGCTTCATCGCTTTCCGCATAATAGGAGAGCCGATGGGTGGATGGAATGGATTGAGGCATTAAGCCTCTGCATGATTCAACGATCCGGGAAATTGCATCAGGGTTCCATTGTTCTTCCAATGTTTTTTTCCATCGCTCATGAAGTGCCGGATCATTAAAATCATACATCTCTGTACCCACGTCCGATATAAGGATCGAAGGCATAGGAAGCTTTTCATCGTTGATCAAATCCATAGTGGAAGCATAGTGCCTTCCGGTAACATAAACGAGCTCCACCTGATAGGGGCGATCTTTATAATAGTCAAGCAGAAAAGCAGTCATTTCCTGTTCTCCAACCAGGGTGCCGTCAAGATCAGTAGCTAAAAGATGTGTAACGTTTTCTCGTTTCACCTGACAGAACCTCCTCATACACATGCTCAACCCTCGCTGCCACATTCGGCCAGCGATAATCGCGTTCCGCAAGGGAAGATGCCTGTTTACCCAGCCTTTGTGCAATGATGTCGTTGTTTAAAATAATCTCCAGTGTGAGCGCTAAATCCTGGGCGTCCTTTGGCGCAACGAGCAGTCCTGTTTCTCCTTCAACCACGACATTTTGAAGCCCGCCTACACGAGAGGCAATGACTGGACAGCCGCACGCCTGTGCCTCTGCAGCTACCATTCCGAACGATTCATAGTAGGAAGGAACGACAGCGACGTTGGCAGCATTAAAGTATTCTGCGAGCTGCTCCTGGCTTTTCGGCCCGACAAACTGAACATAACGTTCAATTCCTTTCACCCAAGAACGCTGTTCGTCCTGAATCGGAAGCCGGTCATCACCGATCTCTTCTTTCTGTCCTCCGGCAAGAATCAGCCTTGTATTTGCTGGAACATCTCCCCATTGAATCAAATATCGGAATGCTTGAAGAAGGGTTTCAACACCTTTTGTCTCTTCCAGCCGTCCAGCATAAAACACAAGGGGGCCTTGAACGTCCAGTTTTTGTTTAATCGCCGTTTTTTGGTTAAAAGGATAGAATTTAGGAGATACACCGATCGGAATGACATCAACAGGTGCAGGCTGCTTGGCAAAATCGTAGATCAAGCTTTTCTCACTGTTGGTCGTGGCAATCACGCGGTTGGCGGACCGGAGAATGGTTCGTTCATATTGGAACCTGCGCTCATCCCTTTCACCTGTCGCACGTTCTTTTGCTGCGCCAAGGGAATGCGATGTGTGGACGAACGGTACATTATACTTTCTGCGAAGCTGACGGCCCAGAATGCCGGACAGCCAGTAGTGGGTATGAATAATATCATATTGTTCTACAGGAACGAGTTGCTCGATTTCTTTGAAAAAAGCGGGCAGTATCTGAAACATTTCATTTTTGGAGACAAAGCCTTTGACACCGGCTTTGATGCGTATGACTCTTGAGCGTTTGCCGAACGCCTCCGTCTGCGGGGCATCTTTATCACACCAGTGGGTGATGACATCGACATCCCATCCCCTGCTTTCCATGGCAAGCGCCAGATGGTAGACATAATTGTTCTGTCCTCCGGCTTGCTTGCCGCCAAGCTTTGCCAGCGGATCTCCATGGTCGGATATAAATAAAACTTTTTTATTCATAAGAGCTACCCCTCTTTCTATGGTTGCGGTCTATAGCCTGTACTATATATACCCGTTCTCACCACCGGCAAACCATAATAAGTGCTTTAGCCCTATTAATATAAGACTTTCTTCCTTTTATCCAGCAACAAAAGCGCATCCAACATGGATGCGCTTTTGTTTACATAATATAATTATTGTCTATTTTTGTTTGAATGCATTTCCGCCAAGCTTTTCTACGAGGCGGGGAAAAAGCTGATAGAGTGTGCTTCCGGCGTTCATCCAGCGAGGAAGATTGATCTCACGGACCGGACGGCCGATTGCCGAGATGATTCTGTTAGACACATATTCAGGGGACAGCATCCACCTCTTAACATTTTTCTCATAGGTTCCGGATTTATCCGCAATGGAAAAAAAGTTGGTTTCGATCGGACCCGGATTAACGGTTGTCACCTGAATTCCGCTGTCTGCCAGTTCCATCCGCAGCCCGTTTGAGAAGCCAAGAACCGCGTGTTTGGAAGCCGCATAACCGCTCGATTTTGGTGTGGAGATCTTTCCTGCCTGAGAGGCAATATTAATGATATGCCCGGAACGCCGCTCGATCATTTGCGGCAAGACGGACTGGGTGCAAGCCATCAGTCCGACCACGTTGGTCTGCAGCATACCAGAAAGGTCGTTAAGGTCTGCGTCAACGAAATAATCGAATATCCCATATCCAGCATTATTGATCAGAACATCAACAGAAACGGTGCGGATGATTTCCTCAAACACAGCTTTTACCTCTTCGATATTGCCAACATCCAGCGTATAAATCAGGGCGTCCACGTTGAATGTCTCTTTAAGATTGTTTTTTACAGCCGCCAGTTTTTCCATATTTCTGGAAACAAGCACCAACTGAGCTCCAAGACTTGCCGCATCATGGGCAAGCTGGGCTCCCAGCCCCCCTGATGCACCTGTGATTACAACTGTTTTTCCTTTCAATTCCTTCATATTGTTATGCTCCTTCTGCCCGCTTGTAGTAGATGATTCCGTGAAGGTCTTTTGCGAGAATCCGTCCCTCTTCTTCAAGAAGGTCAAGATGCCCGACGGTTTCCGAAAGAGTAAGGCCCGGCTCCTTTTGATAGATGCCCGGGAATAATAACTTGCTTAATTCATAGGCTGTCTTCTCACTGGATAGCATCTCCCATAAAGCGTGGGCCCGGCTGTTCTGCTGTGCAAGCCTTTCCTTGATCAGCTCTGAACTATTGGAGATGGGAAGGCCATGCCCCGGAAGGATGACGTCAATAGGGAGTCCGGCTGCTGTCTTCAATGAATTCCGGTATTGCAGCAGGGGTTTAGGCCGCTCTGTTTCAGTGATCAGGGGCGGCTCGATGAGCGCGTTGGAAGATATGCGCTGCAGCAAAAAATCTCCTCCGATCATGATTCCGCTCTCCTCATGAAACAGAGAAAGATGATCAGGCGAATGGCCCGGTGTTTTCATCATCGTCCACCCCGGAAGCCCCGGAACCTCTTCTCCTTCATACAAAGCGGGAGTAGCGTGGACAACAGCAGAGAACTCAAGATATTTTTTTAACTTCATATACTCAAACCGGACCGCTTCTTCCGGCATACCCATTTTTTTGTAAAACCCATCATAAAACCGATTTCTATGTACGAAAAATTCCTTCTGCTGGCTCAGATAGGGTATTTCTTCTAAACTGGCAAGGACAGACGGCACCGGACTCTTAAAGTATGCATAAAGCCCGACATGGTCCGGATGATAATGAGTAAAGATCACTTGTTCAATATCCTTTTCAGCCAGCCCGTTTTCAGCCAGTTTCTCCCGGAAGATTTTCCATGCTTCCGGTGTTTTTGGCCCGCAGTCAACAAGGGTAAGCTTCTCCCCTCGTATGAGATATACATTGACATCTCCTACCGGAAACGGTGTCGGAAGCGAGATGGTTATAATATTCTGATTCAACATTGTTCACCTGACCTCATCTGTTGGCATATATATACCAATCAGTATAGCAAAAGATGAGCTTCTTAAGAAAAGTTAATATTGCAAAAAATATGAACTTGACATACTGTACTGACCCATTGCATAATGTTTTGTAATAACTGAACGCTGAACACGGCGCTGAAAGGGACCAGTAATTCATTAAACGGCTGAAAGAGAATGGAATCCACCGGCTGAAAGATTCCAGCAGTACGAGATGAATGAACCTATCCCCCGAGCCATCAGGGATTGAACCTGATCGTATGCCTTCGATACAGGCAATAAGCTGGGCTTTTAAAAAGCCAATTAAGGTGGTACCGCGGATCGCACTCCTCCGTCCTTTTCCAAGGATCGAGGAGTGCGTTTTTACGTTTAACCTAAGTTGGAGGGATTGCCGTGAATAAGAAAATCGCATTTATTGGAGCAGGCTCCATGGCAGAAGCTATGATTTCAGGATTGATCACCAATAAACTCGCCGTGCCCGAACAAATCATCGCAGCCAACAGAATGAACACGAATAGGCTCTTAGAGCTGAAGGAAAGGTATGGAATCGATATTGCGGCATCTGCATCCGATGCGGTCCGGAAAGCAGAGATTCTCATCCTTGCCATGAAACCGAAAGATGCAGAGGACGCCCTGTACGCGATCAGGGATTCCATCGGTGAACAGCACCTTATCATTTCAGTGCTGGCGGGAATATCAACCGACCATATCTCCCGCCTTCTTCAGTCGGATGCACCAGTCATTCGTGCGATGCCGAACACATCGGCAGCGATCGGATATTCTGCTACTGGCCTTGCTGCTGGAAAATATGCGGAAGACCATGATCTCAAACAGGCGGAAGAGCTTTTTAACTGCATAGGAACGACCACCTGCTTGAAAGAAGAAAGTCTGCACGCCGTAACCGGATTGGCCGGAAGTGGTCCGGCCTATGTTTATTATTTAGTCGAAGCGATGCACCAGGCAGCGTCCTCTCTTGATCTTAGTGAATCTGAGGCAAGAGATCTGATCGCGCAGACACTTTTGGGCGCTGCCCATATGCTGAAAATGAGCGGCGACCATCCCCGGCTGCTCCGTCAGAAGGTAACCAGTCCCGGGGGTACAACAGAGGCGGGCATACAGATGCTGGACCAGTTTCAAGTAAAAGAAGCCATTGAATCATGCGTCAAACGCGCTGCCCAGCGCTCAGAAGAGCTCGGCAGCCTGTATACACCGCCGTCTGCCGAAGGAATTGTTTGACAATTCTGTCATCTTATTTTATAATAAAACAACTATAGCGCAACAACGGGAGGTATAAGATGCTTGATCAAGAAGAATTCAAGCGGTACAATCTGTTGTTTAAAGAGTTCGAACAATTTCTTACACGGCCACTGACAAAAAAGGAAAAAGATTTTATAAAATGGATCGTAAAAAATGATATGAGCATTGAGCGCACTACTTCTGCGCGAGCCACCTAAACAAGCCCCTGAAAGTAACGGGCTTGTTTTTTTGGTTTTAGAACATTTGGCCGGCTTATGTTAAGGTAAGAGTATAAGAAGAAAGGAGTGTTCCCGCTATGACAAAAATATTTGGACACCGGGGTGCCAGCAAGGTATGCCCAGAGAACACGATGGCCGCTTACACTCGCGCATATGAAATGGGAGCAGACGGACTTGAAATCGATGTCCATTTAACGAGCGACGGCATTCCTGTTATCATTCATGATGATACGGTCAAACGGACAACGAACGGAAAAGGATATGTTAAACATTTTACGCTCGCTGAGATTAAACAGCTGGACGCGGGCAGCTGGTTTTCTTCGGCCTTTCAACATGAACGGATTCTTACACTCGAAGAATTTCTGCAGTGGATCTGTAGAACACCTCTTCTTCTCAATATTGAATTGAAGAATAACAAAGTGCATTATGAAGATTTAGAGAAAAAAGTCTACAGTCTCGTAAATGCTTACGGCATGAAAGAAAGAACGATCTATTCTTCCTTTAACCATTACAGTCTTGTTCAATTAAGAAGCATGGATCCATACATTGATATTGCACCCCTGTACTCCTCGGCCATCTACGAGCCTTGGAACTATGCAAAAAGTATGGGGGCGCTGAGTGTGCATCCGCAATTTAAAAGTCTTCACCCTATCATTCTGGAGAGCCTTCAGGAGCATGGGATACGGGTCAGACCGTACACGGTGAATCAGGAAAAGTGGCTGCATTATTTTTTGGATTGGCAGGTGGATGCCATCATCACAGATACACCCGATGTGGCGGTGGCCATCAGAAACGGCGAGATCCCTGAACCGAAGGGTTTTATCCTTGAAGTGTACAATAAGATGAAAAAAAAATGAGCGGCAGCCCGCTCATTTTTTGATCTTTTCAATCGGAAAAATACTAAAGTCATCAGCGATCATCGTGTTCGAAAAAACTTCCTCTGCCTCTTTTAAAAGCAGCATTTTCTCCTCTTTATGATACCTGGAACTGATATGGTTCAAGATCAATGCGGCTGCATTCGCCAGCCTGGCGGTAACAGCAGCCGACCGGGCTGAAGAATGGCCGAATTCCGCGGCCTTTTCTGCCAATTCATGCAGGACAGTCGCTTCATGGACAATCACCGAGGCATTTCTTCCCAGCTCTACCGCATTATCACAGTATTTCGTATCACCGAGGATAGCGACAATCCGTCCAGGTACAGGAGGTGATACAAAATCACTGCTCTTGAGCACTGTTCCGTCCTCCCGTCGAACATCCCTTCCTTCTTTCAATTGCTGATACAATGGACCGGGCGCCAGCCCCATCTTTTTTAACATGCCGGCTTTCAGCTTCCCTGGCTGCGCCTGCTCTTCCAACCGAAAACCGAAACAAGGGATCACATGGTCCAGTTTCTTGGCATATACGTGCCTGCCATCGTCTTCACAGATCAGTCCTTCACCGATCTCAATGACTTGGATCGGATAGGTGAGATACGTTTCGCTTATGTTCAATGCAGTTTCGATAAATGCTTTTATCCCCTTGGGACCGTAAATCACCACTGGACTCGCTTCGCCATTTTGAAAAGAACGGCTTCCAAGAAGGCCCGGCAGACCAAAGATGTGGTCTCCGTGCAGATGGGTAATAAAAATTTTATTGATCTTACGAGGTTTGAGAGAAGTGCGCAATATTTGATGCTGTGTGGCTTCTCCGCAGTCAAAGAGCCAGACTTCTCCGCCCCTTTGGAGGAATTTAAGGGCCACTGAAGATACATTCCGTTCCTTGGATGGCATACCGGCTCCCGTTCCCAAAAAATGAAGTTCCATCTCAGCTATTCCTTTCATTCTTTAACATAAAAAATACGAGGCGATAAAGGACAACGAAAAAAAGAAGCAAGCTTCCTCCGGCAAGAAATCCTGCGAGCACATCACTTGGATAATGCACACCAAGATAGATTCTGCTCAGGCCGACCAGCACGATATAAGCACATCCTGCTGCAGTGATCAGCCACCGCACCCATCGATGTCCAATCTGTTTTACAAGCAAGTAGAACAACAATCCAAAGAAACCGATGGAGATCATGGCGTGTCCGCTTGGAAAACTATATCCTCCGATTTCAACAAGACGATGAAGGGATGGCCGCCTTCTTTCATAAATTCCTTTAAGAAGCTCATTTCCGTTGCGGGCCGCAAACAAGCAGATCCCCAGTAACACTGGTTCTAGCCATCTTCTTCTCCATAAAATGAAAAAAACAGAGAACACAGCAAACGCTATAAATTGATTAGGCCTTGATGCACTATCAGTAATGACGATAAAAGCTCGCGTCAGCTCCCGGGGCTGATAAGCCGTTATGGCATGGATGACGGTCTCATCGAGTCTTTTTACGAACGTCTCCTGATAGATCCCTCCAATAAGAAGAAAGAACCCTAAAAGAAACACTAATCCAAGCACAGACGAAAGTTGGATACTTTTTTTCAAATCATGTTCACCTGGCCTTTGGCTAATAAAAGTCTGATGGATCATCTGTTAGTTTGCCTCGAATAATGGACTGATCACCAAACTTTTTTTGAATATCGCTGATCAATCGATTGACGTCATTCCGCTTTTTTTCCTGTTCAAACGTAAACAAGTCCATCTGTTTGTAGGCTTTTTCTTTCGGTAAGACATCTGCGGCCGTAATACCGAGGAGACGGACTGGCTCACCGTTCCAATGTTTCGTAAACAAAGACCATGCATTCTCAAGAATATCTGCCTTAGCATGAAAGGGATTTTCCATCGTCTTGCTTCTGGTGACCGTCTTCCGGTCTGCATAGCGGATCACGATCTGAAGGTTCTGTCCAACGGCGTTCTTGGCTTTCATCCGCCGTTCCACTGAATCTGCCAATACGGAAAAGACGCGTTTAAGCTCCGCTTGATCACTTACGTCTTCAGCCAGAGTGGTAGAGTTGCCCACCGATTGAAATTCAGAGGCGCGCTCCGGATCAACCGGGCGGTCATCGATACCGTTCGCACGCTCCCATATCCTCACTCCGTTTTTTCCAAAACGGTGTTTAAGGCTGTAAGCATCTTCTTTTGCGAGGTCACCGATGGTATAAATGTTATATTTTTTTAGTTTCTCCTCTGTGGCTTTTCCGATTCCGTGCATTTCACCGACGGTCATGGGCCAGAGGATCTGCTGGATCTCCCGCTTTCGCAAGACCGTAATGCCCATCGGTTTTTTCATATCCGATGCCATCTTGGCAAGAAATTTATTCGGTGCAATCCCTATGCTTGAAGGTAGGCCCAATTCATGGAGCAGCCTGTCTTGTATCTCCTCGGCCGCTTCAATCGGGCTCATCGCGGATCCTGTAATATCAAGATAGCCTTCATCGATTGAAACAGGCTCCACGAGCTCCGTATATTCCCGGAGCAGCTGAAACATCTTCTGAGACATCGTACGGTACTTTTGAAAATCCGGCCGTAAGACGATGAGAGATGGACAAAGTTTTTTTGCCTGCCACAGTGGCATCGTCGTTTTTATCCCGAACTCCCGTGCTTCATAGCTGCAGGTAACGATGATGCCGCGCCGTTCTTCCGGATTGCCGGCGATGGCTAAAGGCTTTCCCTTTAAAGCAGGGTCCATCATACTTTCCACCGAGGCATAAAAGCTGTTCATGTCGACATGCAGGATAAATCTTCGTTTTAAGTTGGCGGACCTATCCATGTTGTTCCATCTCCTTCAATCCTTTCCTTCCCCATTATAAGAAATGAGAGAACATAAGAAAAGCGAAAGCCGTTTGACTGCCGCACCATAAGAAAAGACAAGGCCAAATCACCTTGTCTCCACTGTTTCACGCAGCTGCCTGCCTGTTTTCTCAATCCATTCCACATACTCTTTCCCGTGGAAATGCTCGTTCATGTCCCTATTCAAGTTTACAAGCTCTAGCAGTAATTCCTGTTTGCCGTGATCTATACTCCAGTTTTGAAGATAACGGTAAACTGAATATGTGCCTTCACCGGACAGCTTCTGTTTTTTCTCTCCCTCTTCTGTAAGGGTAACGTACGAAATTCGCCGGTCATGATCTTTTTTCAATAAATGTATCAACCCTTTTTCCTTCAGGCGTTTAATAACCTGCATGACTGTCGAAACATCCCATAATCCGAGCTGTGCAATGCGGGAAATTGTGGCTTCCTGTTCTAAGGATACAATCCATAGAATGTGCTGCTCAGCTTGAGTCAATCCCAATGACTTCGCTGATTTTTGCCACTCATCTTCAAGTACCTTGTACACTCCCCGCAAATAGTTCATCATTATATGCATGTTCGCAAGTTCACTCATCCAATCCCTCCGGCTTTCCATCCTATTTAGACATATTTTTCCATGGTCAAACTATCACCAAATATACTAATTTGAGCTATATATGTCAACCTTGACCTGAAGGGCCATAAAAACAGGAGCCAAACCTTTTCATGGATGGCTCCTAATCTTTACTCTCCGGCGACTTCCTGAATGACCGCAACCACGATCTCGGCTGTTTTCACCAGTTCCTCGATCGGCATTTTTTCATTTTTTGTGTGAATTTCCTCGTATCCTACTGCAAGGTTTACGGTTGGGATCCCGTGGCCGGCGATTACGTTCGCATCACTTCCTCCGCCGCTTTGCAGCAAGCGGTGAGGACGTCCGATCCGTTCAGCAGCTTTCTTCGCCACTTCAACGACATGATCCCCGTCGCCAAATTTAAATCCAGGGTACATCACTTTTATGTTTACTTCAGCGCGGCCGCCAAACTGAGAGGCAGTTGCTTCAAACGCTTCTTTCATCTTAGCCACCTGAGCTTCCATTTTCTCTGTGACAAGAGAACGGGCTTCTGCCAGAATAGCCACGTGATCACAAACGATATTGGTCTGTGTGCCGCCCTCAAATCTTCCAATGTTAGCCGTTGTTTCTTCATCAATCCTTCCGAGCGGCATTTTAGAGATAGCCTTGGCTGCAATGGTAATGGCTGACACACCCTTCTCAGGGGCAACACCTGCATGTGCAGTCTTTCCATAGATATCAACAATCAGCTTGGCTTGTGTCGGCGCTGCGACAATGATGTCGCCGACTTTGCCGTCACTGTCGAGCGCGAAACCGAACTTTGCGGTTAATCGGGCAGGATCAAGCTCTTTTGCTCCTACAAGCCCTGACTCTTCACCAACGGTGATGATGAACTGAATGTCTCCGTGTTTAATATTTTGTTCTTTTAAAAGTTTAACGGCTTCAAGCATCGCAGCGAGGCCTGCCTTGTCGTCCGCACCAAGGATGGTCGTCCCATCGGTTACCACATAGCCGTCTTTAATCGCAGGTTTTACCCCATTGCCAGGTACGACCGTATCCATATGTGAGGTGAAATAAATCGGATCCACTCCGTCTTTATTGCCTTTCAGCGTGCAAATCAGGTTTCCGGCGCCATGTTCAGTTTTAGATTCGGCATCATCCTCAAATACTTCAACACCAAGATCGGTGAACTTTTTTGTAAGGACTTTGGAGATTTCCTTTTCAAATTTTGTTTCAGAATCGATCTGTACCAATTCCAAAAATTCTTCTAGCAGTCGTTGCTCATTAACCATCGTGTCTTCCTCCATTATAACGGGATATTGCCGTGTTTCTTCCAGGGCCTTTCCTCATGCTTCGTCCGGAGCATTTCCAGAGCTTGAATACATTTGATCCTCGTATCCCGTGGATCGATGACATCATCGACCATACCTCTGGAAGCTGCAACATACGGATTGGCAAACTTCGTCCGGTACTCGTCGATCTTAGTCTGCCTTGTCGCCTCAGGATCATCGCTTTGTTCGATCTCTCTCGCAAAAATGATGTTCGCCGCACCCTGCGGCCCCATGACTGCGATCTCTGCATTCGGCCAAGCAAAAACAAGGTCAGCGCCAATCGATTTGCTGTTTAATGCGACATAAGCCCCGCCGTAGGCCTTGCGCGTGATGACCGTTATTTTTGGAACGGTTGCCTCGGAATAGGCATACAGGATTTTAGCTCCGTGTCTTATAATGCCGCCGTGCTCCTGTTTAATTCCTGGAAAAAATCCGGTGACGTCCTCAAAGGTGATAATCGGAATATTAAAAGCGTCACAAAAACGAATAAAGCGCGATGCCTTATCCGAAGAATCAATATCAAGGCCGCCAGCCATGATTTTTGGCTGATTACATACTAATCCTACCACTTCACCCTTAATCCTGGCAAAACCAATGACTATGTTCCTGGCAAAATAGGCTTGAACTTCTAGAAAAGTGTTCCGATCGACCACTTGCTCGATGACCTTACGAACATCATACGGTTTCGTCGCATCCACCGGTACCACCTCGGCGATATCAGGGCGGTCATCGTTCTCCTGCTCCTGGACTTCTATTCTAGCCGGTTTTTCTTTATTGTTCTGAGGAAGCAAGGCTATCAGCGCCCTAACCTGCTCGAGCACTTGAGACTCTGTTTCCCCCATAAAATGGGCGTTTCCGCTTTTCGTGCTATGCACCTTCGCGCCGCCAAGATCCTCAGATGAAATTTTTTCACCCGTTACCGTTTCGATAACTTTCGGCCCGGTAATAAACATTTGACTTGTCTGCTCCACCATAAAAACGAAATCGGTGATGGCCGGGGAATAGACAGCTCCACCTGCACATGGCCCCAGAATAACGGAAATCTGCGGAATGACGCCGGAGTAGATCGAGTTTCTGTAAAAGATCTGGCCATAGCCGTCCAGAGAAACAACCCCTTCTTGAATTCTCGCGCCCCCAGAATCGTTCAGCCCGATAAATGGTGTTCCATTCTTAGCCGCAAGATCCATCACACTGGCGATCTTATGGGCGTGCATCTCACCTAACGCGCCGCCAAAAACGGTAAAATCCTGAGCAAATAAATAAACCGGCCTGCCATGAATCTTTCCATACCCTGTAACGACACCCTCTCCAGGAGCCTTCATATTCTGAAGACCAAAATCGGTGCAGCGGTGTTCAATAAAGGGGTTTAACTCCACAAACGTTCCCTCGTCAAGCAAAAGATCAATTCGTTCTCTTGCGGTCAATTTTCCACGCTCATGCTGTTTATCAATCCTGTCGTCTCCGCCTCCAAGCTCGATCTCACGTTTCCTTTCATAAAGTTCTTCCATTTTATCGTACATGTCCATCAGGACTCTCCTCCTTCCTCCACGGGTTTTTCGCACAGTTCAAACAGCACCTTATGAGTAGAAGATGGATGGATGAATGCGATGGATGCCCCGCCGGCACCTTTCACCGGATGTTCCTGGATCATCTTTACGTCAGCTTTTTTCAATTCCTCAATTCTGGATGAAATATCTTCCACACCAAGAGCCACATGGTGGACACCCTGGCCCCGTTTGTTGATAAACTGCCGGATCGGGCTCTGTTCATCGATTGGTTCAAGAAGCTCCAGCCTTGACTGGCCAACCTTCAGGAAGGCCACCTTTACCTTTTGAGTTTCCACTGTTTCCACCGCTTCAAGCTTAAGCCCGAGGGTATTCAAATAAAACGGAAGAACCTCGTCGAGGGATTCGACAGCAATGCCGATATGATCAATTTTTTTGGGAGGCTCCATTCCTGCAGGCGCCGGGTAACCATCCCGTTCAAGCACAGCTGCCTCAATATATTTAGCCGTTTCAACCGTTGGTGTGCCTGGTGTGAAAATTTTTCTTACGCCTGCTGATTCAAGAAAAGGAATGTCTTCCCAAGGGATGACACCGCCCCCAATTACAATTATGTCTTCTGCCCCCCGCTGTTTTAAAAGAGACATCACTTCGGGAAACAGTTCATTATGCGCTCCCGACAGGCAAGATAAACCGATCGCATCCACATCTTCCTGCACAGCGGCGGCCACAATCTGTTCGGGGGTCTGGCGGAGACCGGTATAAATGACCTCCATCCCATAATCGCGAAGAGCCTGTGAGATGACAAGAGCTCCGCGGTCATGACCGTCCAGTCCAGGTTTTGCCACCAGCACACGTATTTTTTTATTCATTGTTCTTCCCACTCCTGTCTGTCTATATTCCTGTAAATTCTCCAAACTCTTCACGGAGGATGCCGCAGATCTCTCCAATGGTACAATAATCGCGCACACAGTCCAAAATGAGCGGCATCAGGTTTTCTGACCCTTGAGCACCTTGGCGGAGCGCATCCAACCGAGCGCTCACTCGGTGTTGGTCTCTTGAAGACTTCAGCCGGGTGAGCTTTTCTTTTTGTTTTTCACCGAGTGCCGGATCAACTCGTAAAAGCTCCGGCTGTACTTCGTTCTCCACCGTGAATGAATTCATCCCTACGATGATTTCATCCCCTTTTTCGATTGACTTCTGCGTCTCATAAGCCGTATGATGAATTTCCCGCTGCATGTATCCCTGTTCAACTGCTGAAACGGCACCGCCGAGAGACTCAATTTTTTCAAGATAACGAGTAACTTCTTCCTCCATAACATCGGTCAGATGCTCCACATAATAAGATCCTGCCAGAGGATCCACCGTATCCGCCACTCCGCTCTCATGGGCTATGATCTGCTGGGTCCTCAACGCGATTCTCGCAGAATCTTCGGTAGGAAGGGCGAGAGCTTCATCCCTCGAATTCGTATGCAGGCTCTGAGTGCCTCCCATTACGGCGGAAAGAGCCTGAAGTGTTACACGGACGATATTATTATCAGGCTGCTGAGCGGTCAGCGTAGAACCGCCTGTTTGGGTATGAAACCGGAGCTGCCAGCTTTTCGGGTTCTTAGCCTTATAATGTTCCTTCATGAGTTTAGCCCAAATTCTTCTGGCTGCCCTGAACTTAGCGACTTCTTCAAAAAACTGATTATGGGCGTTAAAGAAAAACGCAAGCCTCGGTGCAAAGTCATCGATGTTCAAACCCGCGGCCAGTGCAGCGTCAACATACGCTTTTCCATTGGCGATCGTAAATGCCAGCTCTTGGACGGCATTCGCCCCTGCCTCCCGGATATGATACCCTGATATACTGATGGTGTTCCATTTCGGAACGTATTCCTTACAAAAAGCAAATATATCCGTAATGAGCCGCATGGACGGCTTAGGAGGGAAAATATACGTTCCTCTCGCAATATATTCTTTTAAAATATCATTCTGGATCGTTCCTGAAATTTTCTCTGAAGAGACACCCTGTTTTTCGGCCACGGCGATATACATCGCCAGCAAGACGGACGCGGGTGCATTAATCGTCATCGATGTACTTACCTTATCGAGCGGGATATCCCGTAAAAGCGCTTCCATATCTTCCAATGAATCAATGGCAACTCCTACTTTTCCTACCTCTCCCTTGGACATGGAATGATCAGAATCGTATCCGATCTGTGTGGGGAGATCGAAGGCAACCGAAAGGCCGGTCTGTCCCTGTTTTAGCAAATAACGGAACCGCTTGTTGGTCTCTTCAGCCGAACCGAATCCGGCATATTGCCGCATCGTCCAATAGCGGGCCCTGTACATCGTGGGCTGTATACCCCTAGTATAAGGATATTCGCCCGGCAATCCAAGCTTCTCTATATCATAATCTTCTGCTTCAATGCCATAGAGCCGGGCGACTTCAAACTTTGAACTTGTTTCAAATCTTTCTTTTCGTTCCGGAAACCGCTGCATGCTTTTTTCTGTGGCGAGCTTCCAGTTCTTCACTCTCTCCTGATGATCGCTCATATGGGTGCCTCCTATAACCTATCATTCGACATTTTCTTTCTTTACATTACTTTCTTTTTGAAAACGCTTTTTCCTGCTATAATCACTAAATTTATAGACAGATAGGAGGAAATGTTGTGAGACGGTTGAAATCCTTGTACAATAATAAATGGATAAGGAGGGTAATGATGTCTCAAAAATTAATCAAAACCGTCGTTTTCATTATGCTGGGCTCGTTGCTGCTGACAACGTTACTGACGGGAATCAGCGCGCTGTTCTAGTAAAACGCCAAAAAAATAAGCCTGTACGGCTTATTTTTTATGCATGGATCAGACGTCACTCTTCCTAAAACTCTTCTTGATCTGAAGATACCGTTCGATCTCATTTAACAGGTGTAGAAGCTTTGATCTTGTCTCAAATTCTTCCCTGTCTTTCGGAAGATCCATTTCACGAAACCTTCCTCTCATTCTTTCAATACTGTTTAAATAGATCACTGCGGTATTGCCAGGATGGACAGCTTCACTCAATTCACCAAAAAAGTCTCCGAGGATATAACCCTGCAGATACCGCTGGTCAATAGAAGATAGTATCGGTATCATCTGTTCAATCAGTTCAAGCTGCTTTTCCCTCATTTTAAAATAATGGTAATACTCATTCTCATACCGAACAGTATGGTTTTCTACATCACGGAAAGCCAGATCCTTCCCCTCATCGATCAGCCGGGCGGCCTCGGTTATCTCTTTACCGTCCCACAAGTGGTTATGGTCGTAGAGATAGGCGCGAAACTCCAGAAAGATGGATTTAAACTGTTCCTCGAGGCCTAACTGAATTTTCTTTAAGGTATGTTCCATGCTCGGCATATATAAGTTAACCAAGAGTGCCATGCCGATCCCAATACAAATCAGAGCGATTTCATTCCCCACCGCTTTCCAGCTGAGATATTCCAGTGTATACAGATGAAGAATAATGACCGAGCTCGTAATGATGCCTTCTTTAAGGTTCAAAGCGACAACGACTGGGATAAACATCAGGATCAGCAGCCCGATGCTCCAGGGATGGTATCCCAGAACCTGAAAGAAAACAGCAGCAAACACGATCCCGATGAGACAGGCCGCAAACCTTTCCCAGGAGCTGATCAATGAGCGTTGCTGCGTAACTTTTACGCAAAGAATCGTTAAAATTCCTGCTGAGCTGTAGAATTCCAGTCCGAGCCACTGAGCGATACCGATGGCTAATGCCGTTCCAACGGCCGTCTTTATCGTCCTGTAGCCGATTTTCATTGCTGGCATAACTTTTCTTCCTTTCCTGCTTTACTCCAGACGATTATCTCATGAATATCATGCTGCAGAAAGAATTTTGACATGCAAATAGAAAAGCGGAAGCGACCTGGGATGAAAAGAAGATCTTACTTTTCATCCTCCGAGGACCTATGCTGGACATTACTTCTAGCAAAAAAAGAGACCCGAAAAGGCCTCTTACAATACTTTTTCAAGAAAGGATTTCGCTCTTTCTGTTTTGGGCTGTGCAAAAAATTCAGCCGGCACAGCATCCTCAACAAGCACACCGTCATCCAAAAACAGAACACGGTCTGCCACCTCTTTAGCGAAGCCCATCTCATGGGTGACGATCGCCATCGTCATCCCGCTTTGAGCAAGGGACTTCATGACGTCCAGCACTTCCTTTACCATCTCGGGGTCCAGAGCTGAAGTAGGTTCGTCAAACAGCATAACTTCCGGACTCATGGCGAGGGCTCTTGCAATCGCTACGCGCTGCTTCTGGCCTCCGGACAGCCTGCCTGGATATTCGGCTTCTTTATCAGCAAGGCCGACTCTCTTCAGAAGCTCACGGGCTCCTGCTTCTGCCTCGCGTTTGGACACTTTATTCACGGTAACCGGGGCATACGTTAAGTTGTCCATAACGGTCATATGAGGAAAGAGGTGGAAATGCTGAAACACCATTCCGATCTTCTTTCGGACCTGCTGGATCTTAGATGCTTGAGCAGTTACCTCCTGATCCTTGAATAAGATTTTTCCATCCGTCGGTTCTTCAAGCATGTTAATACAACGGAGGAACGTGGACTTCCCTGAGCCCGAAGGCCCGATGATCGCAACGACCTCGCCTTGGCCGATCTGCGTGGAAATTCCTTTTAAGACTTCGTTTTTTCCAAATGTTTTATGCAGGTTTTCTATTTTAATCACCGCGGCTCATTCTCCTTTCAAGCATGCGTCCCAGAACAGTTAATGCCATCACCATCACATAATAGATGATGCCCGCAGTGATCAGCGGCTCAAAATAACGGTACGTATCTGCTCCGACAATCTGTGCGCGCCTCATGATATCCGTCGTACCAATCACCGCAATGATGGCTGATTCCTTCGTTAAGGTGATAAATTCGTTCATTAGTGCCGGAAGAATGTTCTTCAAGGCTTGCGGAAGGATGATCTGTCTCATCATTGACCCATAGGAGACCCCAAGCGCCATAGACGCTTCTCTCTGTCCTTTATCAACTCCATTGATTCCGGCCCTGATGATTTCGGAAACGTAAGCCGCCGAGTTTAATCCAAAGGTCAGTACACCTGCAAGAAATGGTTCGATTTTATATCCTGTCAGCTGAGGTGTCGCATTATAGATGATCAGCAGCTGAAGAATTAGCGGTGTTCCCCGGAAGATGGACGTATACGCGTCTGCTCCCCATCGAAGTACCCGCACTTTGCTGATTTTGAACAAAGAAAGGACCGTACCAAGCACAAAGCCTAAAAGTATGGATACAACCACAAATTTAAGTGTTGTTAATATCCCTTTTAAAATATACGGTACTGAAGGCATGATGGTGGAAAAATCCACAATGGATTTTTTCTCTGCCTTTTTCTTAGATTTCGGTTCAAACCATTTATTGGCGATTTTATCCAGCTCGCCATTCTTTTTCATCATTGCGATCTGCTGATTAAAATCAGCCCTCAGGCCGCTTCCTTTTTGAAGGGCAACCGCGGAACCCGCAGTAGCGGAATCCGGTATTTCAAAAGCACGTAAATCAGAATTTTTATTCAGGTATTCAATGGCGACTCCGTCTTCAATAACCGCACCATCAAATCGTTTGGACATGATTTCCTGTACAAGGTCTGGAACTTTATTTCTTTTTTCGATATGGACCTTGTCTACTTTATCTGCAATTTTTTTCGCTTCTTTTTCCTGAATGGATCCAAGCTGGACACCAATTGTTTTCCCTTTTAAATCCTCAATCGTCTTAATTTTAGGATCGTCTGTAACGACCAGCTGCTTCGCCTGGTAGTAGGTGCTTGAGAAATCAACCTTTTTCTTCCGCTCTGCATTAGGCGTCATACCGGCCATGACGAAATCGACCCGCTTAGAATCCAGTGCGGGAACCAGACCGTTAAAATCCATATCCTTTATGACGAGATTATAGCCGAGCTTGTCCGCAATATGTTTGGCCACATCCACATCAAAACCGATGATTTTGTTGCCTTTGGTCGTATCAATATACTCATAAGGCGCATAATCGGCAGATGTTCCCATCACGAGTGTTTTTTTGTGTTTCTCTTTTGCCATAGCCTGATGACCGCCCATCGGCAATACAGCTCCCACTGCACTGAAAACGAGCAAAAACGCCAGTGAAAGTAATACATAAGTTCTTTTTTGCATCGATATCCCCAACTCTCAATAGTGTATCTATTAAAATTTATGCACTCATATTTATTCAATATAATGCATTTTAACACAAAAAGTAGGGATTTTACGTTTTCTGATAATTCCGAATGTATTTCTATACAAAACAATGCATATGAAAACCCATCCTCTTGGAGAATGGGTCCTGTCTTTGTCTTTTGTTTATTTGCAATAGGTATTAAACGCACCGATCAGTTTATTCACAACTTCCATCGGTTCTTCGCCTTCGATTTCATGTCTTTGCACCATCATCTGGATCTCTCCGTCTTTTAAAAGGGCAAAGGAAGGTGAAGAAGGAGGATATCCGGTAAAATAGGAACGCGCTTGTTCTGTCGCTTCCTTATCCTGTCCTGCAAACACTGTCACAAGATGGTCTGGGCGGATTCCTTGTTTTACAGAGTAAGAAGCAGCAGGCCGGGCGATGCCGCCTGCACACCCGCATACAGAATTGACCATAACCAAGGTCGTCCCTTTTTTAGCCAATGCCTCGTCTACCTCTTCGGGTGTTGTTAATTGTGTATATCCGGCTTCTACGATCTCTTTTCGTGCCGATTCAACGGCATCATTCATGAAAAAGTTAAAATTCAGATTCATTGCTAACCTCCCCTTTCTGCCTTTATTTTACCCGTTTTCTCATTCAATACAAAGAAAAGACGCTTACCGAAGCGTCTTTTCTTTAGGGGGTTATGGGGTATGGAGGTGTTGATACTTCTTACTTACCCTTTTCTTTCCCGCATAAACCTCTTTTTAATAAATAGATGTTGTTTCACTCGAAATATTTTCTAAACGTTCTTTCACACGGGCAAGGAATCGGCCGCATACGAGTCCGTCGAGTACTCGGTGATCAAGTGAAAGACAAAGGTTAACCATATCGCGGACCGCAATCATACCGTTATTCATGACAACCGGACGTTTTACGATGGATTCCACGGAAAGAATCGCCGCTTGCGGATAATTGATGATCGGTGTAGACATAACAGATCCAAAAGATCCCGTGTTATTGACAGTGAACGTACCGCCTTCCATATCATCTGCACCCAAACGGTTCGTACGCACTTTATCTACCAGATCCTTCACTTCACGCGCGATGCCTTTGATACTCTTCTCATCAGCCTGTTTGATGACAGGAACGTAAAGCGCCGTATCCGTTGCTACCGCAATCGAAATGTTGATGTCTTTCTTCTGGATGATCTTATCACCCGCCCACATGGAGTTCAATTGAGGAAATTCCTTCAATGACTCGACGACAGCTTTAATAAAGAATGGCAGGAACGTTAAGTTGAAGCCTTCTTTCGATTTAAAGTCGTTTTTCACTCCATTGCGGTAGGACACGAGGTTCGATACATCTACCTCGACCATTGTCCACGCATGTGGTGCTTCATGCTTGCTTCTCACCATGTTCGCGGCGATGGCTTTTCTGACGCCTGTTACCGGAATTTCAATATCTCCAGGCAGGCTTTCCACTGGCGCTGCAGGTGCTGGCTTAGGAGCTTCCGCTTGAGGAGCCGCCTGTGGTTCAGGAGTCTTAACATGGGCTGCTTCCTGAATCGGTGCTGCCCCTTGTGCCGGAATAATGCCGGATTCAATTAATTTCTTTAAATCTTTGCGGGTGATACGGCCGTTCATTCCTGATCCTTCTACTTGGTTCAGGTCAATGTTATGCTCATCCGCTAGTCGAAGGACCGCTGGAGAAAAACGGTTTTTCTCAGATTGATCCCGCTTAGGAAGCCCAGTTGATGCAGAAGGAATTGCGGCTCCTTCCTCTTTTTTATCAGAAGGAGCATCCGCCGGAGCTGCTTCATCACTTTTTTTGGATGTTCCGCCTTCCGTATCGATATAACAGATTTGATCACCCACTGCTAGTGTATCGCCTTCCTGAGCGGTCAGTTCCTTAATAACACCTGTAAATGATGAAGGAATTTCCGCATTCACTTTATCGGTCATTACTTCAGCAAGCGGATCATACTTTTTGACATGATCACCGGGCTGTACGAGCCATTTGCTGATTGTGCCTTCTGTTACACTTTCCCCGAGCTGGGGCATTAAGATTTTTTCCGTCGCCATAAATTCACCCTCCTGCTAGAGTGCTGTATTAAAATTCAGCCAGTTCTCTCATTGCTTTTTCCACTTTGTCCGGATTGATCATAAAATACTTCTCCATGGTGGGAGCGTACGGCATGGCAGGCACATCTGGCCCGGCAAGACGTTTGATCGGTGCATCCAGTTCGAAGAGGCAATGTTCACCGATGATCGCGGAAACTTCACTCATGATGCTTCCCTCTTTATTATCTTCAGTCAAAAGCAATACTTTGCCTGTTTTTGAGGCGGCTTCAATAATCGCTTCCTTATCAAGCGGATAAACCGTCCTCAAATCAAGAACATGAGCTGAAATTCCGTCTTTCTCAAGCTTTTCTGCAGCCTGGAGCGCAAAATGTACACATAAGCCATATGTAATCACCGTAAGATCTTCCCCTTCACGTTTTACGTCCGCTTTGCCGATCGGCAATGTATATTCTTCTTCCGGAACTTCGCCTTTAATCAAACGGTAGGCACGTTTATGCTCAAAGAATAAAACTGGGTCCTCGTCACGGATCGCAGCCTTCAGAAGGCCTTTTACATCATACGGTGTGGACGGCATAACAATTTTTAATCCCGGAACATTGGCGAACAATGCTTCCACCGATTGGGAATGGTACAAAGCACCATGAACGCCTCCGCCATATGGAGCACGTATTGTGATCGGGCACGTCCAGTCATTATTTGAACGGTAACGGATTTTTGCTGCCTCTGAAACGATCTGGTTTACGGCTGGCATAATGAAATCAGCAAACTGCATCTCTGCTATCGGCCGCATGCCATACATTGCTGCACCGATTCCAACACCTGCAATAGCAGATTCAGCAAGTGGTGCATCAATCACACGGTCTTCACCGAATTCATCAATCAATCCAGCAGTAGCACGGAACACGCCTCCGCGCACTCCCACGTCTTCCCCTACCACAAATACTCTTTTATCTCGTTGCATCTCTTCGCGTATAGCCTGTGTTACTGCATCTATATATGAAATAATCGGCATCGTTTCTCCCCCTTACTCTGCATAAAGAAAGCGCATGGCCGACTCTGGGTCTGCATACGGCGCTGCTTCTGCATAATCAGTTGCTTCGTCAATAATCGCTGTGATCTCTTCATGGCATTGTTTCTCATACTCGTCAGTTAGAACGCCTGCATCTTTTAGATATTCAGCAAATGTAAAGATGGAATCCTTTGCTTTTGCTTCTTCCACCTCTTCGCGCGTACGATAAGCACGGTCATCATCATCACTGGAGTGAGGAGTCAGCCTGTAAGAAACGGCTTCGATTAATGTAGGGCCCTCCCCGCGGCGTCCTCGGTCTGCAGCTTCTTTTACAGCTTCATATACCGCTAATGGATCGTTTCCATCAACAGTCACACCAGGGATGCCATAACCTAAAGCACGATCTGAAACATTTTTGCACGCCAACTGCTTCTGAATAGGTACAGAAATCGCATATTTATTATTTTCACACATGAAGATTACAGGAAGTTTGTGAACACTGGCAAAGTTGATGCCTTCGTGAAAATCCCCCTGATTGGAAGAACCTTCTCCAAATGTGGTAAATGTAACAAGGTCTTTTCCTTCAAGTTTGCCGCCAAGTGCCATTCCCACGGCATGAGGCACCTGAGTGGTAACCGGGGAAGAACCCGTCACGATGCGGTATTTTTTCCCGCCGAAGTGGCCGGGCATCTGCCTTCCGCCGCTGTTTGGATCTTCAGCTTTTGCAAAACCAGAAAGCATTAAATCTTTTGCTGTCATTCCAAACCAAAGTACGACACCCATATCTCTGTAATACGGTAATACGAAATCTTTTTCCCGGTCGAGTGCCATGGCAGCTCCTACCTGAGCGGCTTCCTGCCCCTGACAGGAAATCACAAATGGGATTTTTCCTGCGCGGTTCAACAGCCACATACGCTCATCAATTTTTCTGGCCATCAGCATCGTTCTATACATTTCAAGGACATTCTCGTCCGTCAAACCAAGTCTTTCATGGCGGTTTTCTCCCATGATATATCCCTCCTATTATTAGAAATGAATCGCTTTTCCGTCGACAGCAAGTGCTGCTTCGCCGAACACTTCAGAAAGTGTAGGATGAGGATGAACAGTCTGGGCGATTTCCCAAGGTGTCGCATCCAAAACCCTCGCCAGACCCGCTTCCGAAATCATATCGGTAACATGAGGACCGATCATATGGACACCTAGAAGATCGTCTGTAGCTTCATCCACTACAAGTTTAACAAATCCATCAGATTCTCCATAAACAAGAGCTTTGCCAATCGCTTTGAACGGAAACTTTCCAACCTTAACAGTATACCCTTTATCTTTTGCTTCCTGTTCTGTATATCCGACACTAGCCATTTCCGGGCTGGAATAAATACATTTGGAAATCATAGAATAATCAATGGTGTGCGGTTTCTCATTGGAAAGATGTTCAACAGCTGTGATTCCTTCATGGGAAGCTACATGAGCAAGCTGGAGTCCGCCGATGACATCTCCAATCGCGTAGATATGGCTTTCAGCCGTCTGATAATACTCATTGGTTTCAATGAATCCTTTTTCTACTTTAATCGTTGTGTTCTCCAGGCCTATCCCTTCAACATTCGCTTGACGGCCAACGGATACAAGGATGGTTTCTGCTGTGAATGATGCCGTTCCGCCTTTATGCTCAGCATCAATATGAACCTTGCCTTCTTTTTTCAGTGTCTTCGGAAGGACTTTCGCACCTGTAACCAGTTTGATGCCCTTCTTCTTAAGGATTCTCGCAGCTTCCTTGGAAATGTCCGCGTCTTCCGTCGGAAGAATGCGGTCTGCATATTCAACGACCGTAACTTCTACACCGAAGTCATTGAGCATGGATGCCCACTCGATTCCGATAACGCCACCGCCAATAATCAGAATGGAAGAAGGCAGCGACTCCATCTTCAAGGCATCATCAGAGGACATGACCAGTTTGCCGTCAAGCTCTAATCCCGGCAATGTACGTGGCCTTGAGCCAGTGGCTATGATGACATTTTGAGGGATGAGGATTTCATTCTCATCTCCATTATTAAATTCGACCGAAACGGTTCCGGGCATCGGAGAAAAAATGGAAGGACCGAGGATACGGCCTGTCCCCTCAAACACCTTAATGTCACCTTTTTTCATAAGGTGCTTTACACCGTTATGAAGCTGGTCGACAATTTTTTGTTTGCGTTCCTGGACTCTATTAAAATCCAGTGATACACCCTCAATGGAAACACCATATTCAGCTGCTTTTTTAGAAGTCGCATATACTTCAGCACTTCTCAGTAAAGCCTTGCTTGGAATGCATCCTTTATGCAAGCATGTTCCGCCAAGCAGCCCTTTTTCAACGACCGCCACTTTTTTGCCGAGTTGAGCGGCACGGATGGCAGCAACATAACCGCCAGTTCCGCCGCCCAGGATCACTAGATCAAATTCAGTTGCCATAACTGTTTCTCCTTTTTCGGTTTAATACGTTCGGACAGAAACACCTGATACATAATATTCCTTAGCTTCTTCCTCGCCTTTGAGCACACGCAGTCCTCCTTCAGCCAGGGCCTGCAGTTCATTTTCACCTGGCTGGACGATGACATCAGCAATCCATTCCACACGTTCAATTATTTTTTTCACAAATTCCTTGCCATAAGCAAGTCCTCCGGTAATGACAATCCCATCTACTTGTCCTTTCAACACCGTACTTGCTGAGCCGATTTCCTTTGCCACCTGGTAGGCCATCGCATCATATACCAGTTTCGCCTCTTCATTGCCTTTTGCGATCATCTCTTCGACCCTTACCGCATCGTTTGTTCCAAGGTATCCGACAAGACCTCCTTGCCCGACCAGCTTCTTCATAATCTCATCGGCATAATATTCGCCCGAGAAGCATAACTCCACCAAATCCCCCACAGGCACGGTACCCGAACGTTCAGGAGAGAAGGGGCCTTCTCCATGAAGACCATTATTAACATCAATCACTTTACCGTTAAGGTGTGCACCGACCGTTATTCCTCCGCCCATGTGCGCAACGATCAGCCTTAGGCTGGAGTATGGCTTGCCGAGTAAAGACGAGACCCTTCTTGCTACCGCCTTTTGGTTCAGAGCGTGAAAGATACTCTTTCGCTTAATCTCAGGGATGCCGGATATTCTTGCGAGAGGCTGCAGCTCATCAACGACAACCGGGTCCACAATAAATGCAGGGATATTAAGCCCCGATGCAATTTCAAATGCGATGATGCCGCCGAGATTAGAAGCATGCTCTCCCGCGTATCCATTTCTAAGATCGTTAAGCATCACATCGTTCACATGGTAGGTGCCGCCTTCGATGGGGCGCAGCAATCCGCCGCGCCCAACAACAGCACTCAATTTAGAGATATTGATCCCTTCATGATCAAGGGTTTCAAGGATCGTATTCTTTCGAAATTCGTATTGATCAATACTATTTTCAAACCGATTAATACTGTCGCTGTCATGACGTATTGTTTTTTCAAAAACAGCACGTTCATTGTCGAAAATCCCGATTTTGGTAGAGGTTGATCCTGGATTGATGACTAGCAAGCGATATTCATTTGTTGGCACCATAAAAACCTCCATTCAAGCCGAGATTATCGGGTTCTATTGGACAGCGTATGACGTTCGTTTAGAAGGAACTGGCTTCTGGAATTGCGGATTATTTCAATCCGTTCTTCAGCGAGCCTGTCAGCTGCCAAATACGTTGGAATACCGTCTCGTTTAGAAATCTCGATCACTTTCGCGATGTTGTCATATATCGTTTCAACTTTTTTCATTGCACGGTCGTGGTTATAGCCATTCAATTCATCCGCTACGTTGATTACACCGCCTGCATTGATCACATAATCCGGAGCGTAAACGATTCCCATTTCGTGGATGGCATCTCCATGGCGGGTTTCGCGGAGCTGGTTATTTGCTGCACCGGCGATAACTTTTGCCTTGATCTCTCCAATGGTCTGGTCATTAATGATCGCTCCTAAAGCACAAGGTGCGAATATATCGCATTCCACTCCATAGATTTCGTCCGGATTCACCGCTTTAGCACCGAATTCTTCAACGACACGGTCAACGGCTTCTTTATTAATATCCGTTACGATAAGCTGAGCGCCTTCTTCGTTCAAGTGGCGGCAAAGATTGTAGGCCACATGCCCGACACCCTGTACTGCGATCACCTTTCCTTCCAGTGAATCTGTACCGAATGCTTCCTTCGCTGCGGCTTTCATTCCACGGTAAACGCCATAAGCGGTTACTGGAGATGGATTGCCTGAAGAACCGAATGCCGGGGAAACACCTGTTACGAATGGAGTTTCCTGGTAGATGATATCCATATCTTCTACAGTAGTACCTACATCTTCAGCTGTAATATATCGGCCGTTCAGCCCTTGGATATAACGGCCGAACGCACGAAACATCTCTTCGTTCTTGTCTTTTTTCGGATCTCCGATGATCACTGTTTTGCCGCCGCCAAGGTTAAGTCCTGCGGCCGCATTTTTGTATGTCATTCCGCGTGCCAGTCTCAAAGCATCTTCAAATGCTTCTTCTTCAGAGTTGTACGTCCACATTCTTGTACCGCCCAGTGCCGGCCCAAGTGTTGTATCGTGAATCACTACGATGGCTTTTAATCCTGATTGTTTATCCTGGCATACTACCACTTGTTCATAATCATAAGTTTCCATGTATTTGAATAGTTCCATTTTATTTTTCCTCCTGTTTGTTTATATTTTTTCAAGCGAATATACGGCAAGAGCAATTGAATACAGCTTGCTTTCAGCCGTATCAGCCCTCGACGTCAGAACGATTGGTGCTCGGGCGCCCGCAACAACGGCCCCCACTTTGGCATTCGCAAAATAGATGAGAGACTTATACAATGCGTTTCCTGTTTCGATGGCCGGGACAACAAGCACATCCGCTTGCCCGGCCACCTCACCCGATATCCCTTTATGTTCAGCTGCTTTGACTGAAATGGCATTATCGAGAGCAAGAGGGCCGTCCACGATGCACCCCTTGATTTGTCCTCGCCTGTTCATCATGGCTAGCGCACTCGCATCCAGGGTAGCCTGCATGTTCGGGTTAACGGATTCAACAGCCGCCAAGACCGCAACCTTAGGCATAGCCACACCGATGCCCCTTGCAACTTGTACGGCGTTCTCGATGATCTGTGCTTTTTGCTGAAGATCGGGAACAATGTTCATGCCCGAATCGGTTAAAAAAATAAGCCGGTCAAAGCCTGGAACTTCAAACGCTGCCACATGTGACAATACCTTTCCGGTACGCAGCCCGTTTTCTTTATGAAGGACTGCCTTCAGCAGATCTGCGGTTGGAATATGGCCTTTCATAAGGATGTCGGCTTGTCCGCCGCTGACTGCCTTCACAGCTTCCATTGCCGTATTTTCAGGATTAGCCTCCACTATCTGCAGGTCTTCACCCTCCTTCAGCTCGTGCTGCCGAAGCAAAAATTGTATTTTTTCTTTATTTCCAGCAAGGATAAATGATGCAATTCCTTTTTCATAGGCCTGCTTCACTGACAGAATGACTTCTTCATCTTCAGCAGCAGCTACCGCTACCACTTTTTTTGAATCCGTTGAATTGGAGTTCAGCAGTTGTTCTAGTTTCAATGTTCAGCCTCCTTTTTGCCACCCTGCTAATACCTTGCAAGAACTGTGCCAACTTTTTCACCCATGGAATCAGCAATTTTTCGAATGGTAATATGAATATAATTGCATAGCATGAATAAAATTGCATGCACTTTCATTCATATTGACTGATTCCATACTTTTCAAGTTTATAGTACAGGCTACGCAATGAAATACCGAGCACCTTTGCACACTTGGTTTTATTGCCCTGGACCGCAGCTAATGTGGTCTCTAAAATCTCTTTTTCGACTTTCTCGATTTGGAGAGCAAGCGGCTTTATATCTTCAGCCTCGGTAATACGCAATTTTTGCTCCTCCGTCTTTTCCAGGGACGGCAGATCGATATGGCTCGAGCCTATCGATTGTTCATGAGGATCCATATGGATCATCGCTCTCCCAAGCACGTTCTCGAGCTCTCTGACATTGCCTGGCCATTCATACTGTTTTAGTATTGCTTCTGCTTGCACTGTTATTTCCTCAATATTTTTTCCATAATCCTGATTGAGCTTATGAATCAGGTGTCTTGCCAAAAGCCGGATATCCTGTTTTCTGGCACGAAGCGGCGGAATATAGATCGGCATTCTGTTCAGGCGGTAATAAAGATCTTCCCTGAAAGCACCTTCACCAATTTTTCTTTCCAAATTAATGTTGGTCGCCGCAATCACTCTGACGTTGATTGGAATAGACTTAGTTCCTCCGACCCTTCTTATTTCTTTTTCCTGAAGAACACGGAGAAGCTTGGCCTGCATGGCGGGGGCAAGCTCACCGATTTCATCTAAAAATATGCTTCCTCCGTTAGCCTCTTCAAAGAGGCCTCGTTTACCTCCGCGCAATGCACCAGAAAAGGCACCTTCTTCATATCCGAACAGCTCGCTCTCAAGCAAAGATTCTGAGATGGCAGCACAATTGACCCTGATAAATTTATTGTATTTCCTGCTGCTTCCGTTATGGATCGCATGAGCAAAAAGTTCTTTTCCTGTCCCGGATTCCCCTCTAAGGAGTACGGTAGCAGGTGTTGAAGCCGCCAGCCGGGCCTGCTCAACAGCAAATTTCATTTCCTCCGACTCACCTTTTATATCCTCAAACGAATATTTGGCCTCCAGCGTCCTGATAATTTGCCGTGCTCGGCTAAGCTCCTCTGTAAGAGATTTAATTTCGGAAACGTCGTGAATGACCCCGACACTGCCTTTCAGCACACCGTCAACGATGATCGGCGCTACATTTACCACAACATCACGCCGCTGTGGCCCCACTTTTAAACGAGCCCCTCTGACAGGCTTTCGCGTTTTAAGAACCTGCATATGAATACTTTCGCCTTCAGAGATATCTATTGTAGCAGGCTTTCCTATTACCTTCTCCGAGGTGAGGCCGGTTAGTTTTGTATAGGCAGGATTGATCATCAACCCTTTTCCCTCTTCGTCAACAACCGAGATGGCCTCTTCTGAAGACTGGATAATCGCATGAAGCATCGACTGAATACTTTTCAGATTGGTTACTTCCTCTGCCAGGTCGATCATTTCGGTAATGTCTTTAAATACCGCAAAAGCACCCATCTTGTTTCCGAATTCATCAATGATTGGAATACGGGTTGTAATGATTTTAGTACCGTTATCGAGGATCTGCTCCTGGTTGATCTCTTCTTTGCCGTCAGACATCACCCGCGGCAGCTGGCTGTTAGGGATCACTTCCTGGACCGGGTGGCCGATCACATCTTCTTTTTTGCTTCCTGTCATCTTTTCTGCACTTTTATTGAACAATGTGACAGAAAGGTTTTCATTGATGGCGATCATGCCATCATGTGTCGAATCAAGAATCGTATTGATCTTATGTAGCTTGCTTCTATAGGAAGGGATGTAATGTTCACTCGCAGACAGCGCCTGAGAGAACTGCCAGGCAATGGACGAAGGGATGAGACTCACTCGTTTCCCAAAATGAACCCTCGCTGTTTCTAGTGTTAATCGGCTGGTAAAGTCGATTAAAAAATCAACAGCAGGGTCAGCAGCTCCTTCCAAACTGTCTGCAAAAGGAATACTAAATTGCGCTGCGAGACGCTTTAATCCTTCAGAAGCTGAAGGTTTTACAATAATTATGGCACTGATCTGAATCACACGGGATGATGACAACAGGTGTACCAGAGGCTCAAGATGCTCCCCGGTCCCATAAATAACTGCTTTTTGCATACCCAGCTCCTTATTTTTGCAATTATTTTCATACCTACATCATACGGTTTTATGAAAAGGGTTGCAAGGATGGAATATTCATCGACAGCATTCCTCAATTACAGTAAAATAAAAAGGGACAAAGGAGAGGACCTTCGATGCAACGTTTAATCGCTCTGCTCATTATGGTGATCCCGGGCATTCTCGGGGTAGTCGGGATAAAATTAATGAGAGATGTATTATTTGGCATCCTTCATAACGGATTCGGTGCTCTTTGGCTTCAGTTTTTTGCCGGTTTCATCCTGTTTGTCTTTGGCCTTGCGTTTGTAGGGGGATTCATATTCTACCGGGACCGAAAACGAAACAAAGTTCAAACCCGTTTCCAAAAAAAATAGCCCGCAGAAGAATTTTTCTTCGGCGGGTTATTTTTTTCAACAAAAACAGAAGACCCGTATTGGAGCCTTCTGCGGATAAGCAATAAGGAGATATACATTCAATGGTTAGGAAGGAATAGAACTGCAAGTTTGTTTTCTCCTTATTTCCTATGCGGTTAAACAGTCATACTTGATTTATGCTCGATCCTCAGCTTGTCTGCGACCATAGCAATAAATTCAGAATTGGTTGGTTTTGCTTTTGACATGGATACTGTATAACCGAAAAGGGATGAAATACTGTCAATATTGCCACGGCTCCAAGCCACTTCAATCGCATGGCGGATCGCTCGCTCAACCCTGCTGCTCGTCGTATTGAACTTTTTGGCAATGTCAGGGTAGAGAACTTTGGTAATGGAACCCAGTAATTCAATATCATTGTATACCATGGAAATGGCTTCACGGAGATACATATAGCCTTTAATGTGGGCAGGAACACCAATTTCATGAATAATACTGGTAATGCTCGCGTCGAGATTGCGCGGCTGTTTAACCGTATTCACGGCAGCCGAACGAGCTGCAGAAGGACGCTGTACAAAAGATTTTTCTGCTCCGCAGATCTGGCGGATCTGATTTGCAAGATTATCCATATCAAACGGTTTCAAAATGAAATAGGATGCACCGAGTTCAACCGCTTTTTTCGTAACATCTTCTTGTCCAAAAGCCGTAAGCATAATGACGTTCGGCTGTGGAAGGTGATCATTCGAGCGAATCCTCTCCAATACCGCCAGCCCGTCAAGATGCGGCATAATAATATCGAGTACAAGAACATCAGGATTTTTATCTTCAAGGACGTTCAGGCACTCCTGCCCATTGTAAGCGACACCAATCACTTCCATATCGTCCTGGTTTGCTAAATATTCTTTTAATAAACTGATCAATTCACGGTTATCGTCGGCTAAACAAACTTTTATTTTTTGCACGGATATTCCTCCCTATCCAACATTTTCTTCATTTCTCCTATAAGATTTCCACAAAAATCCTGTTTTCCCTTTATTTTTTCTCAAATTTTTAATGATGGTTAAAATAGCACATTTTCTCTTCAATTATCTTAAATTTTCGACACTATATAACTTTTCTTAACCACGCTTGTCGAATTTTCTTTATCTATATGTATTGTATAAAATATTCATACAAATGTCTATGAAAAGCAAAGAAAGTTTTCCTTTTGATGGAAAGGAAAAAGCAGAGGCTGCTGTTAACTCGCCTTCTGCTTTTGTTTTCCGTATATATCTATACCTGCTTCGTCGAGCATCCATTCAATGTGGACACCGTACCCTGAAGTTGGATCATTTACAAATACATGTGTAACGGCACCAATGATTTTTCCGTTCTGGATAATCGGGCTCCCGCTCATCCCCTGAACAATACCTCCCGTCGTTTTTAAAAGCTTGGGATCGGTAATTTTGATGACCATTCCCTTTGTCGCAGGGAATTTTTGAGGGATGGAACTGACCACTTCCACCTGGAACGCCTGTACCTTTGTTCCATTCACAACCGTCAGAATCTTGGCCGGCCCTTCTTTTACTTCATCTGAAAAAGCAATCGGCAATGGCTTATCCCATCGTCCATTTGATAGTCCATCATTCAGTTTTCCGAAAATACCGAACGGACTGTTTCTTGAGATGCTCCCAATGCTTTCATTTTCCTCTGAAAAACGAGCCAATTTCTCACCCGGATGACCATTGCTTCCTTTTTCGATGGAAGTAACGGTGGATTTCAGTATTTCTCCATTATTTACGACGATTGGCTGTTTCGTATCCATATCAGAGATGACATGCCCGAGAGCCCCGTATTTATGGGATTGAGGATGAAAGAATGTCAGCGTCCCCACTCCTGCAGCAGAATCCCTGATATAAAGCCCAATTCGGTAGGATAAATCATGTTTATCCTGCAGCGGCTGCAATTTTCGATGAAAGGTTTTTTTGTTTCTAATCACTGTTACATCAAGCATACCGCCTGTTTTTCCGGCTTTTCTCACAAATGGCGCGACGTCGCCCATTTTTGCAATACTTTCCCCGTTAATCTTGGTAATGATATCACCAACTTGAATATCTGCGATTTCGCCTGGTGATCTTTTACCTTTTTTAGTATCTACAAGATGATGGCCTACGACCAAAACACCTAAAGTATTCAGTTTAACCCCGATTGATTGTCCCCCTGGCACCACTTTCAATTCCGGCAGTACATTTATCCCCATTTTTTTCACCGGAAAGCCGCCTGCTTCGAGCGTGACCACAGAATCACCATCCTCATGAGCATTGACTGAAAATGAGTGTCTGCCACTCGTTTTGCCTATTGATAAGATTGCTTTTGTACCTTTAGAAGCAACCTCAGTTCCCGAAGGCAGATTGGAAACCACACGGTCTTGTCCTTTAAAAACCCTTACTGCTGAAGGAAGACCGACGTAATCCTGAACCGGATGAAGAAAACCGATTCCCACCAGGCAACCAAGGAGGATCACACCTAAAATCCGCCTTATTTTATCTTTAACCATCTTTCACTCTCCTCGCTCCTTACCCACACCTCCAACATGGCTGTACTACTAATTTTGCCTTAGAACTGTAAGATTATAACCGCCCAAAAAGAAAAAGCTATCCTTAAATGGATAGCATTACATACGTATAATGGAGAAGATTGGGATGGAGGCTCAAGAAGTTTTTTTAATTTCTTCAGCCAGATCCAACAGTTCCCTGGCATGCTGTTTCGTCAGTTCCGTGATCTCCACTCCCGAGATCATTCTTCCGATCTCATTGACTTTTTGTGTGGTTTCGAGCGATACGACATGTGTTGTTGTACGTTTGTTAGACGTTTCTTTGGATATATGCAAATGCGTATCCGCCATTGCTGCGACCTGCGGAAGGTGGGTAATACACAACACTTGAGAGCCTTCTGAAACCCTGAATATTTTTTCTGCGATCGCCTGTGCTACACGGCCGCTCACACCAGTATCCACTTCATCAAAAATGATGGCAGTGATTCCCTGATGATGTGAAAAGATGGATTTCAGCGCCAAAATAACACGGGAGAGCTCCCCTCCAGAGGCTACTTTTGCCAAAGGCTTTAACGGTTCCCCAGGATTGGTCGAGATGAAGAACTCCACTTCATCTGACCCATATTTACCGAAATCCTGTTCGCGTATTTGCCCGCCTTCTTGCTGCAAAGAATTGATCACAATATCAAACACCGTTTTCTCCATGTAAAGCTCTTTAAGCTCCTGAAGGATCTCGTTAGTCAGGCGCTCAGCAAGGTTCTTTCTTTTTTTGCCGAGCTTTTGAGCATGTTTCTGGAGAAGCTTTTCCTGATTTTGAAGCTGCTGCCGCAATGCTTCGATATTGCCGTCTTTATTTTGAAGTACGTCCAATTCTTTTTCGATCTTACACGCATATTCCAATATTTCATTTACACTGTTGCCATATTTGCGTTTCAGTTTACTGATCTCATTCAATCTCGTCTCGATAAAATCGAGCCGTGCTGGATCAAACTCCATCGTTTCGAAGTAATTTCGAATGGTGAAAGCAGCTTCTTCCAAGGCATAAAAATGGTTGGCCACATTCTCCTCCAGCTGGTTGAGCTCCTCGTCGAGATGAGCTACATTCTGCAGATGGCTTAAAGCGACAGAGATGTTTTCAATCCCTTTTTGCTCCCCGTACAAGGACTGATACGAATCCTGAAGGCTGTTGAACAGCTTCTCATAGTTGCCAAGCCTAAGCTTCTCTTCCTGCAGCTCTTCATCTTCATTGGGCAATAATTCGGCGTTGCTGATCTCTTCCAGCTGGTATTGGATCAGATCCACCCGCTGATTCATCTGCTGCTCATTCTCTGTCAGGTTTCTTAACTGTTTTCTCAGTTCCTTATAGTCATAATATACATCTTGATAATTACTGATTAGGTGTTCCATCTCATCACCGCCAAAGCTGTCGAGTAGCGAAAGGTGCATCTCGGGCTGCATTAAATATTGTGTCTCATGCTGGCCATGGATATCAACCAAAGATTGCCCAAATTCTTTTAAGAGCGAAAGCGTGACAAGCTTCCCGTTAATTCTGCATACACTTTTGCCGGACTCCATGATGTCCCTTTTCAGTACGATCATTCCATCCTGAATATCGATTCCCAGTTCCTCAGCTTTTGTAAAAACAGGATGAGGAGAATCCACTAGAAATAGGCCCTCTATTTCCGCTTTATTCGTTCCGTAACGTACGAACTCTGAAGATCCTCTGCCTCCTATTAAGAGACCTATGGCATCAATGATTATGGATTTCCCTGCACCCGTTTCCCCCGTCAATACGGTTAGCCCTTTATTGAATGAAATGGTTAACGCATCAATAATCGCAAAATTGCGGATGCTTAATTCTGCCAGCAATTACATCACACCTTACTTTTTAAGCTTTTGAGCAAAACCGTTCATTTTAAAGCATGTCCAAGAACCGCTGCGAAACGTCGGGAGAAACGTCCTTTGACCGGCAGATTACCAGGATCGTATCATCACCGCAAATCGTTCCCATAATTTCCTCCCAGTCCAGTTTATCGATCAATGCGCCAATCGCGTTTGCATTGCCGGGCAGCGTTTTCATAACAATCAAGTGATCAGCCTGATCAATGCTTACAAAGCTGTCGATCAGTGTCCTTCTCAGTTTCTGAAGGGGGTTGAAACGCTGGTCCGCCGGCAGGCTGTACTTGTATCTTCCGTCCGACATCGGCACTTTGACAAGGTGCAGTTCTTTAATATCACGGGAAACCGTAGCCTGTGTCACATTAAAACGAGCATTGCGCAGCTCCTCGACCAGGTCATCTTGTGTTTCAATTTCTTTATGTGTAATAATTTCTCTTATTTTAATATGACGTTGGCCTTTATTCACGTCTTTCACCTCATTTAAATATCGATTGAAGCTTAAAATCCTTTAATCATCTGCTCTTATCTTATAATATTGTCCCGTTCTTGTACATCTAATAAAATAGCCCGTATCACTGATTTGCAATACGGGCCATTGTTTATTTATTCATCTGCATCCGTTTTTTTGAACAGCTGGTGGGCCTCTGTTACGACTTCTGCAATTTTTTCTTCTTGAAATGGTCGTTCAGCGGTTTCGGCTTCAGTCTTCAAATGAACGAGAAATTCGATGTTTCCTTCCCCGCCGGTTATAGGAGAATAAGAAAGATTTAGGACATTGTAGCCTTCATGGAGAGAAAATCGGATAATTTCCCCGATCACGCGTTCATGAATGACAGGATCCCGCACGATTCCTTTTTTTCCAACATCAGCTCTTCCAGCTTCAAATTGAGGTTTGATTAAAGCCATAACCTCTCCGCCTGGTTTTAAGATCGTCTTAAGTACCGGCAAAATCAGCTTCAATGAGATAAACGAAACATCAATCGTAGCAAATTCCGGCAGGCCGAATTGAAGATCTTCCCGCTTAACATACCTGAAATTTGTTCGTTCCATAACAGCTACTCGTTCATCCTGACGGATCTTCCACGCCAGCTGGTTATAGCCGACATCAAGGGCATAAACGAACTTCGCTCCATTTTGAAGTGCGCAGTCGGTAAATCCACCAGTGGATGCCCCAATATCCAGCACAATTTTCCCTTCAAGCTCCAAATCAAATGCCTTGATCGCTTTTTCAAGTTTTAATCCGCCCCTGCTCACGTAGGGCATTGCGTTGCCTTTGACGGCAAGAGGGGCTTCAATATCGATTTTTAAACCTGGTTTGTCTAAACGTTCGCTGCCCGAATAGACAAGCCCGGCCATTATTGAACGCTTTGCTTTTTCCCTCGTCTCACTTAGCCCCCGTTCAACGAGCAAAACATCGATCCGTTCTTTCTTCATGTATATAGACCCTTTTTCTTTTTTTCTAAAACAAGTTTTTTTGTCCGCTCCACTACGTCTTCTGTTGTCATTCCAATCTCTTCTAGAAGTTTGGTCACACTTCCATGTTCAATAAAACAATCTGGTATTCCCATTCTGTCGATCATTGTGGAGTAAAATTGATGTTCGTTTGCATATTCCAGAACGGCACTCCCGAAGCCGCCCTGCAGGACTGCTTCCTCAATCGTAAGAATCGGCAAACCCTCACGCAGGATTTCCAACATCATCTTATGATCAAAGGGCTTGATGAAGCGCGCGTTGACCACCCTTGCAGAAACACCTTGTTTAGCCAGGGTTTCCCACGCCTCCAAAGCCATTGGGATCGTTGTTCCAAAGGTAAGAATGACAGCTTCATTTCCTTCTTTCAATACGTCCCAGCTTCCGATTGGAATTTGTTCATACTCGGTATCCATTTCTACACCAAGGCCGTTACCTCTCGGGAAACGGATGGCAATCGGTCCATCGTCATATTGGACAGCCGTATGAACTAAGTGCTGAAGTTCGTTCTCATCTTTCCCCATGGCGATCACGAGATTCGGTATATGACGCATAAAAGCAATATCAAACACACCTTGATGGGTCTCACCGTCCGCACCTACGAGCCCAGACCTGTCCACCGTAAGAATAACATTAAGATTCTGTCTCGCCACATCGTGGAGAAGCTGATCATACGCACGCTGCAGAAAAGTAGAATAGATGGACAGCACAGGCTTCATGTTTTGAGTGGCCAGCCCCGCTGCCATGGTCATCGCATGCTGTTCTGCGATTCCTACGTCAAAAAGGCGTTCAGGAAACTTCTGTGCATACCCTTCAAGCTGCGAACCTACAGTCATAGCAGGTGTTATAACAGCGATCCGATCATCCTTTTCAGAAAGGTTGGCTAGTGTATCACTCACGAGTTTACTGTAAGAAGGAGCAGCCTGCTTCGCTTTAATCTTCTCGCCTGATTCGATTTTATATGGGCCCACTCCGTGCCAGTGATCGGTTTGGTCCTGTTCTGCTGGCTTGTACCCTTTCCCTTTTTTGGTCAATACGTGAACAATCACTGGGCCTTCTGTTTTCTTCGCATAACGAAGGTTCTCCTCAAGATCAGACAAGTCATGGCCGTCAACGGGCCCAAGGTACGTGTATCCAAGTTCTTCGAAGAACATGCCAGACACCAGCATGTATTTTAAACTGTCCTTCAGCCTTTCGGCTGTGGCAGCGAGTTTACCGCCAAATGCCGGGATTTTGCGGATAAGAGATTCCAGTTCGTCCTTCGCTTTATTATATTTCTTAGCCGTTCTCATTCGCCCGAGTACGCTGTGGAGAGCACCGACGTTCGGAGCTATGGACATTTCATTGTCATTCAGCACAACGATCAAATCTTTTTTCTCATGTCCAATATGGTTCAATGCTTCAAGCGCCATCCCGCCTGTCAGAGCGCCGTCCCCAATAACGGCTACTACCTTTTCATCGGTTCCTTTTAAATCACGCGCGATGGCCATTCCCATAGCCGCTGATAAAGAAGTGGAACTATGGCCGGTTTCCCAGACATCATGTTCGCTTTCCACTCGTTTAGGAAATCCGCAAAGACCTTTATATTGACGCAATGTATCAAATTGCGAAGTTCTCCCTGTCAGCATTTTGTGGATATAGGCCTGGTGGCCCACATCCCAGATCAGCTTGTCCTTCGGGCTGTCAAAAACCTTATGAAGGGCAAGAGTCAGTTCGACTACCCCTAGATTGGCACCGAGATGCCCGCCTGTCACAGAAAGCTTGCTGATTAAGAAGAGACGGATCTCCTGCGCAAGCTTCTTAAGCTGTTCCTGATCGTACGTCTTTAAGAACTGAGGGTTTTGAATATCTTCCAGTTTCATGGAAAATCCTCACTTTCCAATTTAATTCCTTCTCTTTCCTCTATTAGAAGAAGTATCAAATAGTTTAATCTTTAACTTTTCCTCAAAAAAATATATTAAACGGCCCACTTGAAAAATAATAATTGTGGCATGGTGGATCGCATATGATTTTCCAAACGCTTTTCCCCCAACGGTTAGCGCCGCAATCACCCCCGTAAACAGGATGGAGATCGTGTGCTCAAACACTGTTCCTTCCCCATGTCCGAGGTTCATGGTCAATTCTACAATAACTGCCGCTGAAGCCGTTCCGCTGATGATGCCTGATATATCCCCTATTACATCATTGCAGAAATTGGCTACCCGGTCAGCATTCCTTGTAATAAGAATAGCATGCCGGGCACCGGGCACCTTTTCTGATGCCATCGCATGAAAGGGAACTTCATTCGCTGCAGTAGATGCTACACCAATAATATCAAAAATTACACCAATAAGAACAATAATTAACACAATGACCATTCCCATACCCCACGAAACGCCGCTTAGGAGCAGGGTGGAAGCCACTGAAAAAATTGCCGCTAACACGAGCGTGATAACGGCAATGCCTGTACTCCATTTTAGCGATTTATGAAATGAATGCTTCATAAAATCTCCCTAAATATAATGAACGCCTTACGCCAGAATCCTGCGTAAGGTCTCCATTTAAATTATGTATGAGGAGTGGTCATTCAAAAAGTAAACGCTGCGGCTTAGGTCCAGTAGGTTTTCCCAAGAGGAAACGGAGATGTCGCCATATCCGCGGTTTCCCTTTACTTCCTCCTTAACGGTGTCGCCAAACGTTAGACTGGATTGCCACTTAGTCCGCACTATAATCCTTTTTGAATGTCGCGGGAACAGTCTAGGAGTTTTCCTCAACAGCCCTTACCCATTTCCCTAGCCTCTTTTGCAGAGATGATTTCATACGGCATGAACAGATTTCAGGCGGCCAACCCTCCATCGTCCTTATGTCCATAATCCCCTCAAGCTCCACTCAAGGCAGGCTACGCTGCATGTTTCTGCATGTAGCAGAACATTGGCAGGTTCAAACCCCATTTCACAGCAAGGTATTACAACGCAAGCCGCAAAGATGGGGGTCTCCGCGGAAGCAGGGTCAACGCCCACATGCCATTGTGGATCGCCCTGCGACCTTAACTCCCAGCGTTAACCCAAGGCTGGGCGCCTCAAGCCAACACCAGGAACTTCATCGATGTGCCCTTTGGCGGATTTTTAGGCCCGCCTTCAAGAATGGGAGACTGACTAGAATACTGCACCACTCCAAAATATTCTCTATCATACCATAAAACTCGAATGCCAACAATACGGCTGAAACACTAGTGGTTTCTACTTACAATATAATCCGTGATCCCTTCCAGTATGACAGGATCAACTTTCGCTTCCCGAAGGTTCTCTTTTGCCAGCTTGATATGGTGGGCGAGCTCTGCTTTTGCTCCATCAAGCGTGAGAAGTTTTGGATAGGTGCTTTTAAAATTATTTTCATCACTTCCAGCTTGTTTTCCCATGAGCTCGGAATCACCGGTTACATCCAAAATATCATCCTGTATCTGGAAGGCGATTCCCAAGTGCCTGCTGAACGCTTTCAGGCGTGCGAAATCTTCGGTGTCCGCGTCTGCCAGGACCGCACCAAAAAGAACGGATGCTTCAAGGAGGCGCCCCGTTTTTCTTTCGTGGATCGATTGCAGCTCTTCCAGTGTAAGCTCCTGATTCTCTGATTCCATGTCCACTGCCTGCCCGGCTACCATCCCTTCTGCTCCGGACGCTTCAGAAAGAATGGAAAGGAGTGAAACTTTCTGCTCAGGTGAATATACATGGCTTCCTGCGATGACCTGAAAACTGAACGTTAGCAAAGCATCGCCTGCGAGGATCGCGATCGCTTCTCCAAACGCTTTATGATTCGTTGGCTTCCCTCTCCTGTAATCATCATCGTCCATGCAAGGAAGGTCGTCGTGGATGAGTGAATAGGTGTGCACCATCTCGAGTGCACAGGCAGCTTCCAGACCCACTTCCGCCCTCTTGCCGAAAGCATCGAGAACAGCCAGCGTTAAGATGGGGCGAAGCCGTTTGCCGCCTGCCTGCAGCGAATAAAGCATGGAGTCTTTTAAAAGGCCAGGAATGGATTTTTCAGCTAGGAAAGAGGGAAGATAATCATTGATGAACTGCCTTTTGTCTTGCAGGTAGTGTTGAATATCCATGATTATTTCTCTTCTTCCTGAATGATAAACGGGGCTGCTTCTCCATTATCTTTCATGATCGTATCCATTTTTTTTTCAATGTTCTGAAGTTTGGTATGGCATACTTTTGACAGAGCCATCCCCTGCTGAAACAAATCTATACTCTCTTCAAGAGGGACATCCCCTTCTTCCAGCCGTTCAACGATGTGTTCCAGCTGTTCCATTGCTTCTTCAAAGGTAATATTATTTTTCTCAGCCATTATTTTTCTCCTCCAATCCCCAAACCTGGCAATCCAATTTTCCATCCTGCAGCCGGACCTTTATGGTGTCTCCAGGCTGTATCTGTTTCACGCTTTTAACGAGCTGCTCGTCTTCCCTATACACAAGACTGTAGCCTCTCTCCATAACTGCCAGTGGATTTAGGGCATTCAAACGTGACAGTTTGCCTTGAAATCCCGACTGGCTCCCCTTCACTTGCTGCTGCATAGAACGTATTAAGGATTTTCCAAGCTTCAACTGCTTCTCTTTCATTTTCAGGATCTGATCTCCTGGTGAAAAATAGGACAGCTGTTTCTGCATTTGACGGATTTTGCTTTTCTGGCGTTCAATATTGCGATTCATCTCTCTTGTCATCATCTCAAGCACACGGTCGAGTTCGACTTCTTTCTGCTTGATCAGCTGATCAGGATAGCGGAAAGCATAAGATTTTTGCAGTCTTGACAGCCGCTGGCGGTACTGGGCGATCTGGTCACCAACCGCCCGGGTCAATCTGAAATTGCGTTGAGCGAGCCTGTCATGCAGTTCGGCAATATGCGGAACGGCCAATTCAGCAGCTGCAGTAGGTGTTGGTGCCCTGAGATCAGCTACAAAATCCGCGATCGTAAAGTCCGTCTCGTGTCCGACAGCAGATATGACGGGAATGGTTGATCCATAAATGGCCCTTACTACCAGCTCTTCGTTAAAAGCCCATAATTCTTCTATCGAGCCGCCTCCTCGTCCAATAATAAGAACATCAGAAGGTCCCCTATTTGCTTTTTCGATCGCTTTTGCGATAGATGCCGCGGCACCTGAACCCTGAACAAGTACTGGATATACCGTTACTTTCGCAATGGGAAAACGGCGCCTGATCGTCGTTATAATATCCCTTACAGCTGCTCCGGTCGGTGAAGTGATAACTCCAATCTCATCCGGAAACGAAGGAACCTTCTTTTTACGGGAAGAATTAAACAGCCCTTCGGATTCAAGCTTTCGCTTCAGCTCTTCGTAGGCTAGGAACAAATTGCCTACTCCGTCTTTTTTCATGGTCCTTGCATAGAGCTGATACTGGCCCTGAGGTTCATATACGGAAATTTCACCCTGAATCAGTACCTTCATCCCTTCTTCGGGCTGAAAGGATAGAAAACGGTTATTTCCGGAAAACATGACTGCATTGACTTTGCTGTGCTCATCCTTCAGAGTAAAATACAAATGACCGCGGCTATGTCGTTTGACATTGGAAAGTTCTCCGCGGACCCATACGTTATTCAAGTTGTCATCTTCTTCAAAAACCCGCTTAATGTAACGGGTAACTGAGCTTATCGTTACATAACGGTCATTTTGCATGAAACGTCTCCTTTTTCGCACTTACCGCATTTCTTGCTGGTACACTATTTTGAAAAATGCTGGACAATTTTTACGAGAACACCGTTTACAAAACGGCCTGACTCTTCTCCTCCGAAGACCTTTGCAAGTTCAATCGCTTCATTCATTGATACATTAACGGGAATATCCCCAAGAAACTGCATTTCGTAAACAGCGAGGCGAAGAACTGCCTTTTCAACATTCGCTAAACGGGAAAAACTCCAGTTTTCCAAATGATTGGAAATGATTTCATCGATCTCCTGTTTATTTTCAACAGTGCCGAACACAAGGGAATGAAGAAATTCATCTTCCTTTTCTCCTTCTTCCAATACATGCGCGATCGCAGCTTCCGGTTGGATATCGCTGACCTCAATTTGGAACAAAGATTGAAATGCCTTTTCTCTTGCAAGCCTACGTTTCATTTTTTACTTCCTTTCGTTCGTACCATAATATAAGTGAAATCATATCATATGTCCTAAAGAGTTAACAATCGCAAAAAAATAAAGGGGATATGAGAATCCCCTTTATCAGTATGCTTCAGGTGCTTCCAGCTGCTTTTCTTTTGCTTCAAACTGGACACCGACAACAAATATGTTGATCTCACTCGCCTCAAGGGCTGTCATATTCTTAAGTCCCTGCCGGATGTGATCCTGGATAGACTGTGCCACTTCAGGTATGGAGACACCATAATTCATGATCACATAAACACTGATGGCAATCCCTTCTTCTCCAAGCTCAACTTTTACACCCTTGCTATGAGATTTTTTCCCAAATCGCTCGGCAACACCCGTCGCAAAGTTCCCTCGCATTGAAGCGACTCCCTCTACATCAGAAGCAGCGATGCTTGCAATTACTTCAATAACTTCAGGAGATATTTCCACTCGTCCAAGTTCAGAATGATGCTCTTCCATTTCAAATGTAAGCTCACTCATTGTTTACACCTCCATGCTATTTTACAGACTTTGACGTCAAGTCATGAATTTCTAAAAACTTTGTATTAAAGTCGCCGTTTACAAATGTAGCGTGATTTAGAAGGCGCAAGTGGAACGGGATCGTCGTATGGACACCCTCAATCACAAATTCATTCAATGCCCTCTTCATTCGGTCGATTGCTTCTTGTCTCGTTTTTCCGTACGTGATCACTTTCGCAATCATCGAATCATAGTACGGAGGAATCGTATAGCCCGGATAAGCCGCTGAATCTACGCGCACACCCAATCCGCCAGGCGGCAGGTACATTTCAATCTTGCCTGCAGACGGCATAAAATTCTTATCCGGATTCTCGGCGTTAATACGGCACTCGATGGCCCATCCCTGGAATTCAATATCTCCTTGGGAAACACTTAAATGTTCACCAGAAGCTACACGGATCTGCTGCTTGATCAAGTCAATTCCGGTAACCATCTCTGTCACCGGATGTTCAACCTGTATGCGCGTGTTCATTTCCATGAAATAAAAATCACCCGTATTATGGTCAAAGATAAATTCAACGGTTCCGGCCCCTGAATAATTAACCGCTTCTGCTGCCCTCACAGCGGCACGTCCCATCTCCTCGCGTTTTTCTGGGGAGATGGCGGGTGATGGTGTTTCTTCTAAAAGCTTCTGCAGCCGTCTTTGAATACTGCAGTCCCTTTCACCAAGATGCACGACATTTCCGTAATTATCAGCAAGTACTTGAATTTCAACATGGCGGAAATCTTCAATGAACTTTTCAATGTATACTCCCGGGTTTCCGAAAGCTGTTGCAGCTTCCTGCTGAGTGATGGAGATTCCCTTTATGAGTTCAGCCTCTGTCTTCGCGATCCGTATTCCTTTACCTCCGCCGCCAGCAGTGGCTTTGATAATAACAGGATACCCAATTTCTTCCGCAAGTTCAATTGCTTCTTCTTTACTCGAAATGATTCCGTTTGAACCGGGTACGATCGGTACGCCGGCTTCTTTCATCGTCGCGCGCGCAACGTCTTTAATCCCCATTTTGTTGATCGCATCAGCACTTGGCCCGACAAACTTTACGTTGCACTCGGAGCAGATCTCAGCAAAGTCAGCATTCTCAGCCAAGAATCCATAGCCCGGATGGATGGCGTCACTTCCTGTAAGCATCGCCGTGCTCATTATGTTTGTGAAGTTTAAGTAGCTGTCTTTGGAAGATTTTGGCCCAATGCAATATGCTTCATCGGCAAGACGAACATGCAGGGCATCCTTATCTGCTTCAGAATAGACAGCTACTGTTTCTATGTTTAATTCTTTACATGCTCTGATAATCCGGACGGCAATTTCCCCCCGGTTCGCAACTAACAGCTTTTTAATCATTGTAGAAGACACCTCTATTCCGCTTTAACTAAAAAGAGGGGCTGTCCATACTCTACGAGTTGCCCGTTTTCAACAAGGATTTCAACGATTTCCCCGTTTACTTCTGCTTCAATTTCATTAAACAGCTTCATCGCTTCAATGATACAAACGATGGAATCTTTGCTGACTTTATCCCCTGTTTTGACATAAACAGGGGTTTCCGGTGATGGGGATGCGTAGAACGTACCAACCATTGGGGATTCAATCTTATGTAAGTTGGCATCTTCTTTCTTTTCAGCCACAGGAGCTGCTGGAGCTTCTGCAGGTGCTGATGGTGCAGCAGCTGGCTGAACAGCTTGTGCAGGAGGCGCGGTTTGAATTGCTGCCGGTACAGCTGCTTGCTCTAAGTCTTGCTGTATACTTGTCTCATTTTTCTTAAGGACGATTTTTTCACCGTCATTTTCATATTGAAATTCGTCAATACTGGATTTGTCAATTAGTTTAATCAGTTCTCGGATTTCTTGTATTTTAAACACGAAAATTCCACTCCTTTTTCAATCGATACACGGTGTTGTATGCCGTATCTTAGCACCTTCTATTGTTACCTGGTACTAGCAAATCATATCATAATCTGGGCCTAAAGAATAGTTTTAATCGCTATACATGTACATAATACATGTAATCTGCATTGAATGTAAGCGATTGCTCCATTTTTTCTTCAGTATCATCTTGACCAACGTTCAGGCTTAACATACTACTTTACGAAAATTCCTGATTATAAAAAGCCGGGGCGTTATCCCCGGCTTATTTTGCAGGTTTTTGAAATTCGACTGCCACTTGCTTGTTTCCTAGCTGTTCTTCTGCTTTTTTCATAATTTTAACCGCCTCATTTGAAGAATGCTTCCCTTTGACGATGATTCTCACTTCATTATCCATCGTGTTGACGAGAGCATCATCGTAGCCCATGGTTTTAATTAAGGTCTCCAGTGTGGACTCTTTCATCGTGAGAGATTGAAGCTCTGATATTTTTGCAAGTGCTTCAGCCTGTACCTCAGCAGAGGCATTTGGAGAAGCAATCGCTGCCGTATATTTGCTGCTCAGTTCATCTCGTGTTTCGTCTCTTTTCATTCGAAGAGCGGTAAAAAGATCATCTCCTGCCGCACTCGTAACAGCCGCATCAGATCCTTTCTTGTTCTTTGCTGGCTGCTCCTGCTTGGTAGAGGCTGTATTTTTCCCTTTTTCAAGATAGGCAAGGTCGTCTCCTGAACCTGGAGCCGTAATATAATATACGGAAAGGACGATAATCAAGCTAAGCATCGTTAGCAGCCAAACGGTTTGTTTCTTTAATAGCATTTCTATTCCCCCTCAAATTTTTTCGGTATCACTGACACTCTGTCACTTCCGATATCAAAAACCTTTGTTACTGCATCTATGATCATTTCTTTGATGCGCAGGTTTTCTGCTCCTTCAGCGGCAACAATCACTCCGCGGACTTTTGGCTTCTCCGTCGTAATGATGATCGGCCTTTCTTCATCTCCGCTCTTTATCGTCACCACTTCTTCATCCGTTTTAATATCATTGATCGTTCGTTCCCCGCCATTTTTATCCGTTTCCTTCGTAGTCTGGTTTTGCCTTCTCTCGTTCTTCTCGATCTCCTTCGTCTCCGTCGTATCCAGGGTAACCATTACCCTTACCTTCTTTACGCCGGAGATCTGCTCGAGGATATCTCTCAACTGTGTTTCATAATTGTCTTCGTACTCTCTGAACTTCTTTGAAGAAGAGGTCCCGGATGGTTTAAATACCGTTTTTGCTTCGTCCGGAGCTTTAATGCCAGCGGTCGGCAGACTTCCATTTTCCGACGGTGACGGGCTGAAAATTTTACTCGCAATCATGATGGCGAAGCCCAGCAGCAACAGCAGCCATATATAAGGTGGCGGGCCTTTTTTTCCATTTCCGCCGGGCAGCAGGGCCATTATTTTTTGAAGCCCGTTCTTGCTGCTGTTGTTACCCGCCATTTTCCTCTCCTCCTTCCGTAAAGATCAGTACGTTTTCCTTTTTCATCTGCCATTTCTTTGCTAGGAACGTTTGAATCGGCTTCGCTTCTATTTGTGTTTCTTTCTCTTTCTGAACAGGCTGATCGGCGTTAATTTCTACTTTCTTGACTGCAGGGACTGAAATGTCCTTCTGATCTCCGCCCTGTCCAATGACGACGTGGACTGAATCTATTGTTTTTGCTGTCAGCTCGCCTTGAGACGGTCCACTTTTCGGTATCAATTGCAGACTCAGTATCGCTACACCATAGTTTGCCTTCAACTCCTCTTTAACTAGGTTTTCCATGTGGACACGCGTTTGTTCTAAAATATATGCAGATTGGGAGTCTTGTATTTCTTTTTTATTCTTTTCTATCGAATTTTTTATATCACTCTCATTAAATTGATGCTCTACGCCAATCGCCTCAAACACTTTGTCCACATTGGAACCTGCAATCTTGAGGATCGGATTGAGGATGGCCAGAATGAGGAGCAGGCCGACCACCATTTTGATATATTTTTGAAAGCTGCTGTTTGGGATGAGCAGATCTACAATGACCGCAAGAAGAATGATCAGAACGATATTCGAAATCCAGTCCGTCAAAAAATTCATCATGGCCTCCCGCTAACGGATCATTAATGATAGATTTCCAGCTGCTACAATAACAGTTACCGCAAGAAAAAACATGATGGAGACGGTTGCCAGGGCAGCAAAGATATACAGGACGCTTTTCCCTATAATCCCGAGGCATTCGATGATTGGGCCGCCCCCTAACGGCTGCAGGACAGCAGCCGCAAAACTGAAGATAAATCCTAGCGCAAGTACTTTAATGGCCGGAAATACAGCCAGGAGAAACAAGATGGCAACGCCTGCAATCCCTACAGTATTCTTTAAAAGGACGGAAGCGCTCATCACTGTATCCGTTGCATCTGTGAACATCCTGCCGACGACCGGTATGAAATTGCCGGTAATAAACTTGGCCGTTTTGACCGTGATCCCGTCAGCGACCGCTGTTGTCGCTCCCTGAACGCTGATTACACTGAGAAAAACCGTGAAAAAAACCGCCAGAGCTCCCATTGCAAGTGATCTTAGCAGCTTGGCCAGCTGTGTGACCTTATGATGCTCAGACAGTGTACTCACAATGCTTAACAAGGCCGACAAGAAAAGAAGCGGAAGAACAAAATTGTTGATAAGAAGGCCGCTCGAGTTTACAAGGAACACGATGACCGGATGAAAAAAAGCAACGGATGTCACACTGCCCACGGTGGCCATCAAAGCAAGCAGCAGGGGGACGAGGGCCATCATAAAGTCCATCATTGTGCTGATGGCCCCCTGAGCATACTGCATGGCAATATGAAAGCTGTTTAAAGCAAGGATGATGAGCACCATATAGATGATAGAATAGGCCACCCTGCTGATGCTGTGGTGTTCAAAGGCATTCTGTATCGTCTGCAGCAGCATGCTGAAAACAGTGAGCAAAATCAAAGTGCCAAGGAGTTTTCCTTGAATGAGAACTTCATAGAATAAGTACTTTAATATGCCTAACGCCCATGCTTTAATACTGAAATCTTTTTCCCCTTTTATGAAATCAAGCAATGATCCTTTTTGGGTTTCCGGCAAAAATCCCCCATATTCTGTCATAATGGTTGTCCAATATTCTTTAATGTCTTCTACTCCCAGCTTGGATAGCTGTTCATCCATGATGTTCTGGGTGATGGAAGAGGCGCTCGCAGGCTGCACCTCGCTGCCCCATGTATAAAGGCCATAGAGTACAAGAAATAGAATGAGAATTTTAGTAGAAAAAGTTTGGTGCTGAACCGTCTTCATCACCTCCTACCTCGGAATCAGGTTTATGACCGTCTCAATGATGATAGATAAAATCGGAATGGCCATGACAAGAATGAGGATTTTACCGGCGAGTTCAATCTTGGCAGCAATTGCGCCCTGCCCAGCATCCCTTGTAATCTGCGAACCGAACTCGGCAATATATGCGATGCCGATGATCTTCATAATGGTTTCAACGTACATTAGATTGATATGTGCTTCTTCAGCCAGGTGCTCCAGCATTCTTAACACTAGAGCAATCTGGTCGATCAAAAATAGGAAGATTGTAATTCCCACAACGAGCGTCAGCAAAAAGGCAAAGGATGTTTTTTGTTCTTTCAGTATGAGGGCAAGAAACGTACCTATTAAACCTAATCCCACGATTTGAAGAATCTCAATGTTGGATACCCCCTTCAGTTTTGAAAAAGAAAGACGCCTTTCACTTTTTGAAACAGGTCGCTTAACAGTGAAATAACGATAAATAATGCCACGATGAACCCTAGGAGTGTCACCCAATGTGCATAATCTTCTTTTCCAACCATCTTCAGAACACTATGCAGCATCGCTACTATGATTCCGAGACCGGCGATTTGAAAGACGACATTCACGTCAAAACCCATCTGATTTCCTCCCATGCCTAGAACAGTAAAATGATGAGAAGCAGCCCGGTAAGTATGCCGAGGCTTTTGTACACTCTTTCATACTTCACCTGTGCTTCGTTCGCTTCAGCAAGCTCCCTCTCAAGATGTGAGAGGGTTAGTTTGATCTGTCTTTGCTGGTTTTCCCGGTCGTGCCGGCCGAGCGTTGCACCAAACTGCCTGAGAATTTCAATCTCTTCTTTATTGAACGCAGAAGCATCAGACAGTCCTGCTAAACTTTCTTCCCATGCTTCTAGAACAGAGGAAGCCGATTCATCCAGTCGATTAGATACCTCAAGGAAAAAGCGGGCGACCGGCCCTTTCAGCTGGGAACTCAGATGTAAGAAAGCTTCATCCAGCGGAATGAGGCCGTACATGATTTCTGCCTCAAGAGATTGAAGGCCTACCTTCAGCTGCCTCAGCTGCTTCGGCCTTTCTCTTACCTTTTTAGCCAGTTCAAAACCGATCCATGTGGTCGACACAAGAATAAGGACAGCTCCCAACCAGTTCATGTGATCGCCTTCAGTTCTGCCGTTATACGTTTTTGGTTCGCATCATATATTCCTCGGACGGTGCCTGGCTTGCCTGTCCTTGTCAATTCAATATACCTGTCAAAAAGCTTCATCTCAGCAAGCGGAGATATGGCAGGACGCCGGAGCGCTTCTTCAAGGGAGTGTCCGTGAACGGTCATCATCATTCCCACTCCGGCATTCATCGCCTCGAGTATGGCCTCTGCATCTTCTTTTCTTCCAATTTCATCTACGATGAGCACTTCGGGGCTCATCGATCGGATCATCATCATCATTCCCTCAGCTTTTGGACAGGCGTCGAGCACGTCCACTCTTTGGCCCAGCACAAACTGCGGGATCCCCTTCACACTTCCTGCAATCTCTGAACGCTCATCAACAATGCCAACCTTGCTTGAAGGTATTTTCTTCTCTGGGCATCCCGTACTGACCGCTCGGGCCAAGTCCCGAAGCAGGGTAGTTTTTCCTGTCTGCGGAGCTCCGACAATCAGTGTGTTCAGCCAGCGGCGGTTTTCATATAGACTCGGCAGGAAAGGATCTGCGCTCCCGATTTTTTCTCGTGCGATACGGATATTATAGGAACCAATGTCCCGGATTGCTTTTACTTCCCCTTTTTCAGTGATTACCCTGCCAGCGAGCCCCACACGGTGTCCGCCCTTTATCGTGATATAGCCTCTCTTCAATTCTTCCTCAAGAGCGTACAAGGAATAGCGGCTTAACTTATTGATCAGCTGTACCCCGTCCTCAGGACGGACGAGATAATATCCCGAGCCGCAGGAAGGATACTCCGGCTGGCCATTAATAATCAGCTCCAGTGGTCTCTGCAGGCGAAAACGGATTTCCTCCAGTTGTCCGATCCGTTCTTTCGGGTATTTTTTTATGAGTTCACAAACAGCTTCCGGCAACACAGCCATCACATTTTCCAAGCGCACCACCCCAAAAAGAAATAGGTATTATACCTTATGCTTGCCAGCACGCTTTATGACCTGCATAAACACAAAAAAGCTCCATTCCCCGTTTGGAATGAAGCTTTGTGGCCGTATTGACTTACGCTCGAGAAACGTAGTCGCCTGAACGTGTGTCGATGATTAATTTGTCGCCTTGGTTGATGAAGAAAGGAACTTGTACAATCAAGCCTGTTTCCAGGGTAGCAGGTTTGGACCCGCCTGAAGCAGTATCTCCCTTAATTCCGGGTTCTGTTTCAGTAACTTCCAATTCTACCGTGTTCGGAAGTTCCACTCCAATCGTTTCTCCTTGGTACGTCATGATTTGCACTACCATGTTCTCAAGAAGGAATTTCAATTCATGCTCAAGCTGAGCAGAAGTCAGCTCAGTTTGTTCATAGGTCTCGTTGTCCATGAATGTGTGTGTATCCCCAGAAGCGTAAAGGTATTGCATTCTTCTGTTCTCAATATGAGCTTTCGCTACTTTTTCACCGCCGCGGAATGTTTTTTCCTGAATGCTCCCTGTACGGAGATTGCGAAGCTTCGAACGAACGAAAGCCGCTCCTTTACCCGGTTTTACGTGCTGAAACTCCATCACTTGCCAGATTCCCCCGTCTACCTCAATGGTTAATCCTGTTCTAAAATCATTAACTGAAATCATCGTTTTTCCTCCTGATACTAACCTAAAATAAGCAGTTCTTTTGTGGAATGAGTAAGAGATTCATTCCCCTGTTCGGTAATAAGGGCATCATCTTCAATCCTTACTCCGCCTAAACCGGAAACATAGATTCCCGGTTCCACCGTTACCATCATCCCCGGCTCAAGAATGGTGTCTGAATGGACAGCAAGACTAGGCCCTTCGTGAACGTCAAGGCCAATGCCATGGCCCGTCGAATGCCCAAAATATTCACCGTAGCCTTGTTCGGCAATGTAATCCCTTGTTAAGGCATCTGCCTGTTTTCCAGTCATTCCCGGTTTTATTCCCTGCATTCCCCGTGCCTGTGCTTGATAAACCGTTTCATAAATCTTCCGCAGCTCTGAAGAAATTTCACCTACAGCAACTGTTCGCGTGATATCCGAGCAATAGCCTTTATAGTATGCTCCAAAATCAAGGGTTACCAGTTCCCCTTCACTGATTTTCTTCTCAGAAGCTACTCCATGGGGAAGTGCAGAACGATAGCCAGATGCGACAATTATATCGAACGAAGAAGATGCTGCCCCATTCTTCCTCATGAAAAATTCAAGTTCATTGGAGACTTCAAGCTCCGTCCGGCCTGGCCTTATGTAAGAAGTAATGTGGGAGAAGGCTGCATCGGCAATTTGTGCGGCTTCCTTTAATATCTTAATCTCTGAATTATCCTTAATCAAGCGTAACTTTTCAATAAGGCCGGAAATTGGCACAAGCTCTGTATCCTGGCTGCTTGTATACTTCTCGTATGTCCGATATTGTGAGAAGCTGAGATAATCCTGCTCAAAGCCGGCTTTCTTGATCCCCATTTCCGCTGCAGCTTGTACGGCTTTTTCCTGAATCGCTGAGGTATGCCTGATAATCTCAAAGTCTTTCGCCTGTGCTGCTGCCTGATCCACATACCTGAAATCCGTTATGAGCTTCGCTTCTTTTTCAGAGATCACAAGCACACCAGAACTTCCAGTGAACCCGCTGAGATATCGTCTGTTCTTCCCGGATGTTACAATGATCCCATCGATATGATGCTTTTGTAACTCCGCTCTTAATTTCTCTAATCTTGACATGCCTTTTCCTCCCCTAATGACAAATTTCAGCTGATCTCATGCAGCAGCGCTAACACCGCAAGTTCATACCCTTTGAATCCAAGTCCAGCGATCTGTCCTGCTGCAACAGGTGCAATGACGGAATGATGACGAAATTCCTCTCTTGCATGAATGTTTGAAATATGTACTTCGATAACCGGGATATTCACACTTGCAATGGCATCCCTAATCGCATAACTATAATGTGTAAAGGCCCCTGCGTTCAGGACAATCCCGGAATATTCTTTCTCTGCTTCATGAATCCAATCCAATATGGCTCCCTCATGATTGGATTGTCTGCATTCAACCTTTACGTTTTTGCTTTCACCGAAATGAATGAGTTGTTTTTCCAGAGCGGCGAGCGTATCATTCCCATAGATGGTAGGTTCCCTGGTACCGAGACGATTCAGATTCGGGCCGTTGATGACCAGTATTTTATCCATGATTTGGTCCCCTTAAAAAATAGAATGTTCCATGAACATTCTATCATACCGTCATTTTTTTGAATAGTTAGGTATTTTCCCGGCTTTGTGCTGATTGCAGCTCCTGAAACTCAAACGATATCGAGTATCCTACGAATACACCATACAAAATATACAAGCACAGTGTTGTGGCAATCGTATTCCTTCCTAATTGACTGATTGGCTCTAAACCCGGAAAGATGGGATGAAGCAAGTAAAATACTATGACCCAGAGAAGGATACCAAAGGTCAGGCCACCCACCATACTTTTAACTCTTGATAGCAGATAGCGGTAGCAAATAGCAACCAGGATGGAAATTAGAGAAATGGCGATCACGCCGATGAGCTGGCCAAGCCATTGGGATTTCCACTTTCCTAGCGCCCATGGTGCCAGAATGAGTGCCGGTCCAATTTTGGACAAATTGAGGTAGTAAGCAAAATAACCGACAATCCCCCAGAACAGTCCTCCAAAAAACCCTACACTCACCACCCTGGCCATAAAGGACATCGCCTCATCCCGTTTGTTCTTGTCCTGTTTAAAATCATTCATTGGAAAACACCTCCATAGTTACAGTATGTCCCGTTTTCTTCCTCCACTTTCAATAAGTTGTGTTCTATTAATATTCCGTGTTAAAAATGTATAAAATGGGAAAAATGAAGATAACGCACGATTGCCTAGAGGTTTATAGCGTTTTCCTGTAGAATTAAGCTAATAAACATAAAGGGTTGAGGTGTAGAAATGACAGAAAACAAAAAACCGGCATACGGCGGCCAGGCAGTCGTCGAAGGGGTGATGTTTGCCGGCAAGCACACATATGTTACCGCCATCCGCAGGAATGATGACAGTATTGAGTACTTTGAATTGCTTAAACGCTACAACCCCTGGCTGAACAGAATTAAAAAGATACCTTTTCTGCGGGGGATCGCAGCGATACTTGAGGCCAGTTCAAACGGAACCAAACATTTGAACTTCTCTACTGAACGGTATAACATCCCTCCGGGAGAGGAAATAAAAAAGGATGAACCTTCCTCATCCAAAGCAATGTTCGTTTTCAGTCTGGCGGTAATCGGAATCATCTCTTTCTTGTTTGCAAAATTCGTTTTCACTCTTGTTCCTGTTTTTCTTGCAGAAGCATTCCGGCCTTGGGTGGAAAGCCATATCGGCCAAAACCTGCTGGAGGGATTCTTTAAGTTTCTCTTTCTCTTATCGTACATTTACTTTGTTTCTTTAACTCCAACCATAAAGAGAGTTTTCCAATACCACGGAGCGGAACACAAAGTGATCAATGCCTACGAGAACGGTTTTGAACTTACCGTTGATAATGTTAAGAAACAATCACGGCTTCACTACCGCTGCGGAAGCAGTTTTATCCTGTTTACAGTAGTAGTAGGAGTCTTTATCTATCTGTTCGTTCCATCTGATCCCCTATGGCAGAGAGTCGTTTACAGGCTCGTACTGATTCCCGTAGTCCTCGGTATTTCTTTTGAAGTTTTGCAGATTACGAACAAACTAAGGAACGTCCCTGTTCTAAAATATCTCGGGTTTCCGGGTTTATGGCTTCAGCTTCTCACCACGAAAGAACCTGACCGTGAACAGACTGAAGTGGCCATCCTTTCATTTAACGAGATGCTCCGGCGGGATGCCGAGCATGAAAAAAGAAAACTTGAAAACAGTACAAAAATCGTTTAAACCTTCAAGGAGGTGAACCTGTTGCATCGCAAATCATTTCATCCAGTCATTTGGGTCATTATCGTGTTGGCAGTAATTGGACTTGGGTCACAATTAATCTTTTCACCTCAAAAGTTAATCACGCAGTTGCTCATGGTCGGGGTGATTGTCGCTCTCTTTTACTTTATTTTTCAGCGGTTTCGTCCCGGTGAGAACGGAAAATACAAAAAAGCGGTAAAGCAGTCCAAACGAAAGTATAGCCAGTCTGCTGCACCGATTAAAAAGAGCCTGACTTCAAACAAACCAGCTCCCTTCAAAAAGCGAAAAAAAGAACATCACCTCACTGTGATTGAAGGAAAAAAGAATAAGAAAAAAAATCGAGCTTCTTTTTAAGCTCGATTTTTATATGGAGTCCATATTTTCTTGCCTGCTACCCACCGGTTCAAGAACTCGGTCCCCTGCAGATAACCGAAGTCCATCATTGCGTTTTTTGTTTCTTCCGGAAGCTCAAAATCCACGACGGAAATTTCCTTGATCGGGATAAATATGATGTCCCTGGCATCATATTTGGAAATATGCCGATTATCGTGTGCTTCCATCATCGTTTGAAACAGCGCTTTAAAAAGATTAAAGGCATTGTTCACTTTATGTGCTGGAATATTTCCGTACGATGAGCTTAACTGAAAGCCAAGGACCGGCCGCTCTGATGTCCGGTCTTTTCGCTGAAACAGCCAGATCGGAAAATTGCTCAATACCCCTCCATCCACAATATAGCTTTTTTGCCCAAGACGGTTATAAAGTGTGATGGGGTAAAAAAAATAGGGAATACTGCAGCTCATTCTCACTGCCCTGGCAACGGGAAACTTCTCTTTCAGCAGCCCATATTCCTGAAGGTCGTCTGGCAGAACGACCAGCCGGCTCCTCGTAATATCAGAAGCTATGATTTTAAGGGAATCGTCCGGCAGGTCAGCAAAAGTCTCGATCCCTTTTGCCTTTAAGAGCTCCTTCACCCACCTTTCCAGGGCTTCTCCTTTATACAGGCCTAACTTCCAGTAAACCTTCAGCCAATTCATAAAAGGAACCGGCAGCCACGATTTTTTTTCATCGAGAAACTGTTTCAGTTCCACGTTATGAATCAGATCTTTCAGTTCAGCGGAAGTATATCCTGCTGCTACGAGAGAAGCGACGAGCGCCCCGGCACTCGTCCCGGCTACGCGTTTGAATTGAAGGCCCCTCTCTTCTGCTGCCTGTATGGCTCCTATCAAAGATATGCCTTTTATGCCTCCGCCTGAGAAAACCCCATCCACCATCATCATGAATTCCCCCCTTTATTATCCTAATCAAGAGGGGAAGTACAATATTCAACCAAAATAAAAACAATCATAACCGCGGTTATGATTGTTCCTGATTTTTTTGCTGTATCTCTTTCAAGGCCTCAACTCTTTGCGGATCTTCCTCAAAATATTGCAGGAGATCCCCGATCCTGTCGATGGCATTCCAGCTTAAATGATGCTCGATCCCTTCTACGTCGTCAAAGATTTTTTCCTGGTCAACACCGATGACTTTTAAAAAACCTTCCAACAGTTCGTGCCGGTAAACGAGGCGTTTGCCTAATTTTTTCCCGTTTGGCGTCAATACGAATCCGCGATACTTTTCATAGACGAGGTATTTTCCTTTATCCAGCTTTTGTATCATTTTTGTAACTGAGGAGGGATGTACTTCCAGACTTTCAGCAAGATCAGAAACCCTGGCGTATCCTTTTTCTTCAATTAACGCATAGATTCGTTCAATATAATCTTCCATGCTGGGCGTTGGGGGCATGCTGTTCCCTCCGATTCATTCTTTCACTGCTCTGTTTAAAATATTACTATACAAAAGAAAGGGTGACAAGGCAGTATCAATTCTGTGCTTTCTTTCTAGCTGTTTTGGTTAATATGGATCATGCTCAGGACACCGCAAAAAAAGCCCAAACGCAATACGCTTGGGCTTTATGGCAGATGGATCACTTATAGTCCGCACTTTAATTGTGTGTTGCAGTTCGTGCACGTGTTGCAGCCGCCGATTTCCTTTACTTTTCCTTTTCGGCAGACTGGGCACGTGTTGCCAACCTCATTCCCGACAGTTACGTCTGTTGAGCGAAGATCGGTAATCGTATCTACAAGTACTACTTTACTTTTTTCTTCTTCCCCAAGGTTCATTTCTGTTTGTTCAAATGATTCCTCAGCTTTCAGCGTTAAGACTTGAGCGTCACGGCTTCCGTCCACGTATACGGTCCCGCCTTTTGCTCCGCCTTTGTATAACCGCTCATACACTTTTTTCACCTGATCGACAGAATAGCCCTTCGGTGCGTTCACCGTTTTACTGATGGAGCTGTCTACCCATTTCTGGATTACACATTGCGTGTCCGCATGCGCTTCAGGTGACAGTTCCATAGCGGAAACAAAGAACTCAGGCAGGTTGTTTTCGTCTGCTCCTGGATTTCGGTCCAAATATTCTTTGACGATATCCGCCTTTACTTCGATGAATTTGCCCAGCCTTCCGCTTCTGAAGTACGAGAAAGAGAAGTAAGGTTCTAAACCTGTGGAGACTCCAACCATTGTCCCTGTGCTTCCAGTTGGTGCAACCGTTAATAAGTGAGAGTTTCTGATGCCGTACTTTAAGATGCCTTGACGAATATCTTCCGGCAGTTTTTTCATATAACCGGTCTTGATGAAGTTTTCACGAAGCTGTTTCGTTTCTGCTTCCGTCTTGCCGACGAGGAATGGGAAGCTTCCTTTTTCTTTGGCCAACTCGATGGATGTACGGTAAGCAGTCGTCGCGATCGTTTCAAAGATCTTATCTACCATGCGGTTTCCTTCTTCGGAACCATAGATGGTTTCACAGTAGATAAGAAGGTCATGAAGACCCATGACACCTAGTCCGACACGGCGTTCCCCTAGCGCCTGAACACGGTTTGGTTCAAGGAAGTAAGGTGTCGCATCGATTACGTTGTCTTGCATTCTAACTCCGACTTCTACTGTGCGCTCCAATTTCTCAAAATCAATCGTCTTGTTCTCTTTGTCTGCCATGTTGCCGAGGTTAACGGCAGCGAGGTTACAGACAGAATATGGAGCAAGAGGCTGTTCTCCGCACGGATTGGTAGCAACAACCTTCTGGCCGTATGCTACAGCATTCGTCATATCGTTGGCATTATCAATAAAGAAGATTCCGGGTTCAGCTGAATAGGTTGCGCAAATGTTAATGAGGTTCCAAAGCTCTCTCGCTTTAATTCTTTTATAAACCCGGATGCTGTAGCCCTTTTCTTCCCAGACTCTTACGTCACCAGCTTCATGCCATTCTTCATTGTAGGCTCTCATTTCTTCCGGTGTGTAATTTTCAACGTTAGGAAAGCGAAGAGCGTATTCCTCATCGTTTTCTACAGCTTCCATAAATTCTTTTGTAATCGTTACAGAAATATTGGCACCTGTAAGGAATTCAGGGTTATGGACGCTATAGGTTCCGCCGTCACGCAGCATGCGCTCGGCTTCACGGTGTACATCGGCGTCAAATCCGCCCGTACCCGGAATCTCTTTATAGCGAAGAATTCCTTCATACATGGCTTTCTCTGTCGGCGTCAGCGGTGTAAATTTCAGCTTGTCCTGAGCAACCTGCTTAATCTTTTCGTCCTCTGTATTTTCGATGAGGTAACGAAGGATCCTCGGATTTTGCATTTTTGAAATGATGAAATCGATAATGTCAGGGTGCCAGTCCGCCAGCATGATCATCTGGGCACCTCTGCGAGAGCCGCCTTGTTCGACCAAATGGGTCAGCTTCGCAATGTCATCGAGCCAGGATACCGAACCGGAGGACTTTCCGTTCACTCCGCGCGCCAATGCGTTCTTCGGTCTTAAGGTCGAACCGTTCGTTCCTACACCGCCGCCTCGGCTCATGATCTCCATGACCTGTTTGCGGTGGTCGGAGATTCCTTCACGTGAGTCCTTCACATACGGCATGACGTAGCAGTTGAAGTACGTGACGTCCGTTTCCGCTCCTGCACCGTACAGCACACGTCCTGCCGGGATAAAGTTTATATCTGAAAGTTCTTTGTAGAACTTCTCGAACGAATCCTTGCGCTTCTCCTCGGTCATCTCCACGCTTGCAAGCCCCGTTGCATTCCGTTTGGCAATCTGCTCATAATAAACCTCAAGCGGCTTGTCCATCACATCAAGGGAACGGTTGATGATCCCCGTTTCTGCTTCCTCTGGCTTCTCGAGCACCGCCTTAAATTCGTCTTCTACCCGGACACGCGCCGTTTTCGCATCCCAGTCAATGCTGACGATGTATCCGAGTCCTCTGGCCGGGAACTTCGGATCTTCTTTTACCGTTAATACAACGAAATCTCCTTCTTTTAACGTCTTCCTTTCCGTGTCTTTAAAACTGTATCTGTCCAGCATAACTAACCGTGATACACCTTTATGTGTCGTTTTCATGTCGCTTGTTACTGGATGTACTTGAGGAAATTGCTCAATATCCTTATTCAGCATCTCAATGTTAATTCCTGAAGGGTCATGTACTGCTACTCCCATCATTCTCCTCCTTATGGTTAAATCCAAACTTTTTCTATATGTTGTATGTAGTTAAGTTACCACTATACTATATATAGGTAAACCTGTTGTCAAAACATTTATCTTGTCAAACAAGAAAAACCAAGCTTTTTTAAGAAAAACATAGCAATTGATGATTTTCCTGCTTCAAATCCCCTCAATTCTATCCATTTAACGATTGAAAAAAAAACCAAACAGAGAAGCCTTGAGATATCAAGCTTTACCGGATTCCGGTCTAATAAAGCAAAAAAATTTTTCTGCCTTGACATAAGCAGAAAATAAAAACCGAGACAACAAAATCTTGCCCCGATTTTCCCCTTATCGTCTAAATGTCCACTCTTTGCTCCTATATCTTGATTCTGCGATCTGTTCTACTTCCTTCTCCTGCTCACCGGTTAGAGTATAGGGCTTGAGATCGAGCTGTAATCCTTCCTCAAACCCTGCACGGAAAGCTTTCTTCGCTTCTTCTTGTGTGACCGGTGTTTCCCTGAGCTGGTTCATCGCTACTGCTTTATTTTTAAATGCCTTCTGCATCCTCGCACGGACACGCTCACTGGAGTATACAAACAGATCAAAAAGCTTGTCTTCATCAAGATCCAGCAGGATGGAACCATGCTGCAGAATAACCCCTTTTTGGCGGGTTTGTGCACTGCCGGCTACCTTCCTGCCCTCTACTACAAGCTCATACCAGGAGGGCGCATCAAAACAGACGGCGGAGCGGGGATTTTTAAGCCCTGCTTTTTCTTCTTCAGTTCTTGGAATGGCAAAATAGGCGTCTAAACCAAGGTTCCTGAATCCTTGCAGAATTCCTTCGGATATCACCCTATACGCTTCTGTCACCGACTTAGGCATATTCGGATGCTCTTCGGTAACAATCACACTGTATGTAAGCTCTTGATCATGGAGGACTCCACGGCCACCTGTCGGACGGCGCACAAATCCAAGGCCATACTTTTCTACCGCCTCAAGATTGATCTCCTTTTCGGCCTTCTGAAAATAGCCGATGGACAACGTAGCCGGATTCCAGCCGTAAAACCGGATAACCGGCGGAATTTTCCCTTCACTATGCCACGTCAGCAATGCTTCATCCAATGCCATATTATAGGCAGGATCACAATTTCCAGAATCAATAAATAACCATTTTTCTCTCTCCATATAACTATCTCCTTTTTCATACCCTATTAGTTTATCAAAACTATCACTCCTGTCAAAACATCAACTACTGCCAATTTTTTTATATTATTCTTTTGATTATGAAGGGCGGTGAAGATATAATTAGAGGAGATAGAAAAAAGGAGTGCAAATGAAATGGAATGGATTATTGTTGTTGCCATTTTGGCAGCGGTTCTCGTGTATCTCGTTGTGACCGCGCTGTATCAAAAGAAATATTTAAAAACGCTGAGCGAAGAGGAGTTCAGAGCTGGTTACCGCAAGGCACAGCTGATTGATGTCCGTGAACCGGAGGAATTTAAAAAAGGCCACATCCTTGGTGCAAGGAACATTCCGCTTACTCAAATGAAACAGAGAAAAATTGAAATCCGTCAGGACAAGCCGGTCTATTTATACTGTGAGAGCGGCATGCGCAGTGCCAGAGCCGCACAGTTCCTGCGTAAAAATAAATATACTGACCTTTCACATTTGAGAGGCGGATTTAAAAAATGGACAGGCAAAGTCAAATCATCCTAAAAAAGGTTCGGGATCAATCTCCCGAACCTTTTTCTTTTCTATTCTACTTTACTACATAACGTAAAACTGGTTTACGAGCGGCCATCGCTTCATCCAGCCTTTTGACAACGGTAGAATGCGGGGCCTCCTGAACCACTTCAGGAGATTTTTCCGCTTCCTGAGCGATTTGAATCATCGCATCGATGAATTCATCAAGGGTCTCTTTTGACTCTGTCTCCGTCGGTTCGATCATGATTGCCTCCTCCACACTGAGAGGGAAATAGATCGTCGGCGGATGATAACCGAAATCCAGCAGACGTTTTGCCATATCAAGTGTACGTACCCCAAGCTTCTTCTGTCTTCTGCCAGACAATACAAACTCGTGTTTACAATGCTGGGTGAATGGCAGATCGAAATGCGGCTCAAGCCTTCTCATTAAGTAGTTCGCGTTAAGCACGGCGTACTCTGATACCTTTTTAAGCCCTTGTGGGCCCATCGTTCGGATATACGTATAGGCACGCACGTTGATGCCAAAGTTTCCGTAATACGGTTTGACTCGGCCGATGGATTGTGGACGATCGTATTCAAACGTGAATCCTTCGCCCTTTTTCTTTAAAACAGGCTTCGGAAGGAACGGAATTAAATCCTTCTTTACTCCAACCGGACCGGATCCAGGTCCGCCCCCGCCGTGAGGTCCTGTAAAAGTTTTATGAAGATTTAAATGGACAACATCAAAGCCCATGTCCCCTGGACGAGTATAGCCCATAATGGCATTCATATTGGCACCGTCATAGTAGAGCTTTCCGCCAGCTTCATGGACGATCGCTGCCATCTCAAGGATATGCTCTTCAAAAAGACCGAGTGTATTCGGGTTCGTCAGCATAAGAGCCGCTGTATCTTCGCCAACGACACGGCGAAGATCATCGAGATCAACGAGTCCGCGCTCATCCGATTTAACAGTGATCGAATCAAATCCAGCAACGGTTGCTGATGCCGGGTTCGTTCCATGAGCTGAATCAGGAACGATTACTTTCGTACGGTGCCTGTCGCCGTTTGCTTCATGGTAGGCACGGATCATCATCAATCCTGTCCACTCCCCATGAGCACCAGCTGCCGGCTGAAGGGTAACCTCATCCATTCCTGTAATTTCAGCAAGAGAAGTCTGCAGGTTATAAAGCATTTCCATGGCACCTTGCACCGTTTCTTCGTCCTGAAGGGGATGCATCTGTGCAAATCCGGGAAAGCGTGCCACGTCTTCATTAATTTTTGGATTGTACTTCATCGTACAGGATCCAAGAGGATAGAATCCGGAATCTACACCATGGTTGCGTTTGGAAAGAGCTGTATAGTGGCGCATGATCTGCAGTTCGGATACTTCTGGAAGCCCAGCTGGCTCTTCACGGATATAATCGGAAGGAATGAGGCTGTCCAGGCTTACTTCAGGGACATCAAGACCGGAAAGGCTGTATCCGACTCTGCCCTCTTTCGATAGTTCAAAAATAAGTGCTGTATCATGATTGTTCATTATAGACCCTCCAATACCGTTGCCAGTTTGTCAATCTCAGCTTTTGTGCGCAATTCGGTAACTGCAATGAGCATATGATTTTTCAGTTCAGGATAATCCCGGCCAAGATCATATCCGCCGATCATACCGTTTTCCAGCAATTTTTTATTGATCTCTTTGACCGGTCCGTTTAGCTTTACGACAAACTCATTAAAGAAAGGGGCTTCATATGCGATCTTGAGTCCTTTTTCAGCAAGCACATTTTTCGCATAATGTGCTTTTTGGATGTTTTGAACTGCGATCTCTTTCATTCCCTGTTTACCGAGGGCGGTCATCGCAACGGAAGCTGCCAGCGCGTTCAATGCCTGGTTTGAACAGATGTTGGAGGTCGCTTTATCACGGCGGATATGCTGCTCACGCGCCTGCAGCGTCAACACAAAACCTCTTTTGCCGTTTTCATCGACCGTCTGTCCGACGAGACGGCCGGGAACTTTTCTCATCAGCTTTTGTGTGACAGCAAAATATCCGCAGTGAGGTCCACCGAACCCTTGTGGAATGCCGAAAACCTGTGCATCTCCCACAACGATGTCAACTCCAAATTTACCAGGAGGCGTCAGCACACCTAAAGAAAGCGGATTGCTGGAAACAACAAACATCGCTTTTTGATTGTGTACGATTTCTTCGATTTCTTTCAATGATTCTACCTGGCCAAAAAAGTTAGGATATTGTACGAGTACACAGGCGGTCTCTCCGTCTACTGCTGTTTTCAGCTCGTCAAGATCGGTAAGACCGTCCTTTGTGCCTACTTCAACGACTTGAAGAAACTGTCCGTTGGCATACGTTTGAAGAACCGCACGCGATTCTGGATGTACGCTTTTGGATACGATGATCTTTTTGCGTTTCGTTTGTCCTGCGGATAACAATGCCGCTTCCGCCAGGGCTGTTCCCCCATCGTACATGGATGAATTGGCTACATCCATGCCTGTAAGTTCACAGATCATCGTCTGAAATTCGAAGATCGCCTGCAGTTCTCCCTGAGAGATCTCAGGCTGGTACGGAGTATAAGCAGTATAGAACTCTGATCTGAGTGTGACATGGTTTACAATGGACGGTGTGTAATGATCATAAACACCAGCACCTAAAAAGCTTGCAAAGTCTTTCGTATTTCTGTTCTTTTGCGCAAGACTTGACATGTATGTGACAAGTTCCGGCTCAGGAAGGGCTTCTTCAATTTGAAGATCTCCTTTAAATCGAACCTTTTCTGGAATATCTTTGAACAGTTCTTCTGTCGATCCGATACCGACAGCTTCCATCATTTCTTTTTTATCTTGCTCTGTCATCGGCAGATAACGAAACGTCATATGAATATCCTCCCCAGTGGCTAATTAGCCGCGTTTATAGAACGGCGACTTAACGATGACCGCCTTTAATCGTTTTTGTCTCACTTGTACTTCCACTTCGGTTCCCAGCTCAGTAAACTCGCTTTTTATGAGAGCCAGACCGAGGTTTTTTTTCAGTGTCGGTGATTGAGTTCCTGTTGTGACTTCACCAATGAGGTCCCCATCTTTAAAAACTTCATAAAGAGACCGGGGAATACCTTTGTCGATCATCTCGATGCCTACCAATTTTCGGGGTGCACCTTCTTCTTTCTGCTGTTTAAGGACTTCCTTGCCAATAAAATCTGCTTCTTTATCTGTTTTAACAGCGAAACCGATTCCAGCTTCAATCGGAGTGATGTCCTTTGACAGTTCCTGGCCATACAGCGCAAGCTTTGCTTCAAACCTCAGCGTATCTCTCGCACCTAAACCGCATGGAAGGATCCCTTCTTCCTCACCCGCTTCAAGGATGACATCCCATAATTTTACCGCAGCTTCAGGACGGCAGTATATTTCAAATCCGTCTTCTCCTGTGTAGCCTGTGCGGGACACGAGTGCTTTCATGCCCTGCAAGTCCACATCGTTTTTAAATTTAAAAAAGCCAATGGAGGACAGATCGGTATCGGTCAGCTTCTGAAGAATCTTTTCTGCAGCTGGCCCCTGTAAAGCGAGCTGTGAAGTAGAATCAGAGATATTGGTCAGCTCAACGCCTTCCGTTAGATGGGACTGAAGCCAGTTGAAATCTTTTTCAATATTGGAGGCGTTGACGACGAGCAGGTAATGCCGATGATTATGCTTATACACGAGCAGGTCGTCAACAGTGCCCCCGTTTTCATAGCACATTACGGTATACTGTGCACCGCCGTCTTTCAGCTTTGAGATGTCGTTGGTGAGCATGTATTGCAAAAATCCTCCTGCCCCTTCACCTTTTACCTCAAATTCACCCATGTGCGATACATCAAAGAGTCCTGCTTTCGTCCGGACAGCGTCATGCTCTTCCCCGATACGGGAAAACTGGACAGGAAGCTCCCATCCGCCAAAGTCAATGACTTTGCCGCCATGGCCCTTGTAAACGTCAAAAAGTGGTGTTCGTTTTAAGTCCCCCATTACTCTTCCTCCTTTTAATCCATCATTGGTAATATTCAAAAAATTCCAAGTAAAAATCACACAAGTTGATCCGCTGAACAGGATATACACAAAAAAGGACAGAGAAATACCTTTGCCAGGTATCCCTCTGTCCTTTAACCAGTAAGTTTCTCAGGGGCTAGCCCCTTCGTTTCTTCGTTGGTGGCCGCGTGACCGCGGACGCTCTCCAGAGACGCGTCAAACAAGAGTCTTTTTGCCTGAGAGTTTCGCTCCTGCTTGCTCCTTCGGCGCTACCGAAATAGTCTCTCCTCTTGCTTTCATTCGCAAGTATGCAATTTTATTCCATCGTCCATACTAGATATATGTTTTTACCTTGGAAACACATTATTATCCTATCATTATTTTAGTTTAAAAAGCAACGGCATTTTGTGAATCAGGTGGGCTATCCGTACAGAGAAAGGAAAGCGATAGATGAACCTCAATATTATCTTTAACCGGGACTGGCATGAAGAATTTGCGAAAAGAATGGAAGATGACGGACCATGGACAAAATGGGAATTATATAATCTTGCGCTAGAAGCGGAGAAGAACCTGTCCATCCCAGAATTTCTCGGCCTTCAGGCGCCGGATCATCTCCCTCAGCTGACGTTCCTTCCCCATCAGCTTGAGGTCGCAAAAACGGTAATTGAAAAAATGAACGGAAAAGCCATTCTTGCTGATGAAGTCGGTCTCGGAAAGACGATTGAAGCCGGCTTGATCCTTAAAGAATATATGATACGGGGACTCGCTAAAAAGGTGCTCATTCTCGTGCCTGCATCCCTCGTGCTTCAATGGACCGGCGAGCTCAATCAAAAATTCTTCATTCCCGCAGTCGCTCAGAAAAAATCCTATGTGTGGGAACAGTGTGATGTCGTCGTCTCATCTATTGATACGGCAAAAAGGCAGCCGCACAGGGACATCGTACTCAATCAGGATTACGACATCATCGTTATCGATGAAGCACATAAACTTAAAAACAAAAATACAAAAAACTACGAATTTGTACAGCATCTAAAGAAAAAGTTCTGTCTGCTGCTGACAGCCACACCTGTACAGAACCGGGTGGAAGAAATCTTTAACCTTGTCAGCCTATTGAAACCGGGCCATCTTGGCAATCAGGAGAATTTTGATAAAGACTTCCGCAACGATAGACATTCACTAAAAAACGAAGAGAAGCTAAAACAGCTGGTCAATAAAGTGATGGTACGGAACCGCAGGGAAGATACTGGCTTAAAATGGCCGAAACGCCTGGTCAAAACGATTCCTATCACACTATCTGAGAGTGAGAGAGACTTGTACAATAGCATCTCGGATCTTAAAGATTTGCCTGCTTTCAATCGAAGCAAGTTCTCGATCCTGACATTGCAAAGAGAGGTATGCAGCTCAAGGGAGGCTTGTTTTCTTACATTAAAGAACATGCTTCAGAAAGACGCGGGCAACATCGCCACTGAGCATACCATTCTTCCATTGATGAAAAAGATTGAGAACGTTACACAAAATTCAAAAGCACAGCAGACGCTCGAGCTCATTCAATCCATTAATGGCAAGGTGATTATTTTTACAGAGTACAGAGCGACACAGCTTTATTTGCAATGGTTCCTTCAGCAGCACGGCATCTCCTCAGTCCCTTTTCGGGGAGGCTTTAAGCGAAGCAAGAAAGACTACATGACCTACTTGTTCAAAAACCATGCACAAGTTCTCATCGCGACTGAAGCCGGAGGTGAAGGAATCAACCTGCAGTTTTGCCAGCACATCATCAACTACGACCTTCCCTGGAATCCAATGCGAATTGAACAGCGGATTGGGCGTATTCACCGGATTGGGCAAAAGGGAGACGTTCATATCTATAATTTCGCTACACAGGGCACCATTGAAGAGCGGATCTTGAACCTTCTGTATAATAAGATCAATCTATTTGAAAGTGTCATTGGGGAATTGGATGAGATTCTTGCAAAATTCGAGCTGAAGAACATCGAATCCTATATATCAGACATTATGCTGAACTCTGAGAGCGAAGGAGAAATAAAAGTAAAAATGGACAATCTTGCCGCTCTTATTAATCTGGATGGGGGCATCAAAAAGAAAGGTTGGGAAGAACATGCAGCAGCACGAGATTCATCGCTTTCTTGAGCGCTATTTCGAATCGAACGACTGTGTCATCGAACAAAAAAATCATAGCTATATGAAAATCCAGCTCACTGTTGAGCTGGATAAACTGCTGATGAACCGGCCCTTTTACTGGCACTATCTGGAGAAAACAGGCGGAACACCAAATCCGATGGCTCTTACCCTCGTGACCGGCCAGCAGCATCCACCCGAGGGAAACGGGGAGTTTATTCACTTCGGTTCACCGAGACTGCATCAGATTTTTGCATCCACCAAGAAACTTGGTTCATTCATCCGGATGTACGAAGCCATCCGCCAGGACCCCGGGAAAAATATCCCCTTAAATCCATGGCTCTGCGTAAATTTAAAAACCTCTTATCAATGTGACCGTAAAAAGGATATTATTTCTTCTTACGGCATCCATCTGATTACAGGAAGGATCGTAAGCAATTTTCATGATCAGCTTCGCGGACTCCCTCTTACTCGTAAAATCCCGGATTTCTGCTACACACTGTCTGCCTTCATCCGTCCGATGAGCGGTTTAAAACGAATCGAAGCGATCGTTGAGCAGCAAATCACCGAGGATGACCATAGCTGGGCGGAGGATGCGGAAAATCGGTGGCGTGAAGACGAAGAATTACTGGATCGGTTTTATGAGGATGAAATCGAAAAGCCGGAATATTACCAGGTTGAAAAAGAGGCACTGCGAACGCAATATGAGCCGAAAATAACCGTAGACATCATAAACGGCGGACTTTTCTATCTGTCTGATTCCTTTCTATCACAAGCATTCAACTAAAAAAGGGGCTTTATCAGCCCCCGATGTATGACATCTCGATTTTTTCCTTCTTGCCCGTGTCGATTCTTCTCTCATCCGAATAACGGTCTGTACGGCTTTCCCAAAGACTTGTGATCATCTGGTCCAGGTCTTTTTTTGTTGCACCTTCCCGCAAAGGTGTCCTAAAATCCACTCCCTTTGAAGCAAAAAGACAAGTGAATATCTTTCCATCAGCAGAGAGCCTTGCCCTCGTACAGGCAGAACAGAACGCATCACTGATCGATGAGATGATGCCAATTTCATTTTCTCCGTCAGCAAACTGGAAGCGGGAAGCAACTTCGCCATAGTAATTTTCACGCACAGGGCGAAGAGGAAGCTCGGTTTGAATGGTTTTAAGGATTTCTTCCTTGGTTACCACTTCCTTCATATTCCAGCCATTTGTCGTGCCCACATCCATAAATTCAATGAATCGCAGAATATATGGGGTCCGTTTAAAGTATCGCGCCATCGGCACAATTTCCTGCTCGTTTACTCCTTTACGGACCATCATGTTTACTTTGATTTTAAGACCGGCTTCATGGGCAGCCTGCATCCCCGCCAAGACGGGTTCCACTCCAGTGCCTCTGCCGTTGATCCTGCCAAAGAGCTCAGAATCCAATGAATCAAGACTTACTGTCACCCGGTCCATCCCAGCTTTCTTCAAATCTTCCGCAACACGGGGAAGAAGCACACCATTCGTCGTCAGTGCCAAATCCTCAAGGCCTTCCAGCTGATTCAAGCGGCCGATCAGTTCAGGAAGGTTCTTCCTCATCAGTGGTTCACCGCCGGTTATCCTTAGCTTCGTTACCCCTAAGGAGACGAAGCGTTCTGCGATCGTTACAATTTCATCAAAGCTCAGCAGCTCCTTTTTATCCAAAAAAGAGTAGTCTTTATCAAATATTTCTTTCGGCATACAGTACGTACAGCGAAAATTGCATTGGTCAGTGACAGAGATCCGCAAATCTTTTAGCGGTCTTTTAAGCTGATCGTAAATCTCCTTTTCCATAGCCATTTTCATCACACTTCTTCTTTAGAATGATAGTTCAACAGTACCATACTTCCAGGCAATTGAAAAATGAAGGTTACTTCCTCCTCCTCCTGAACATCAACCCCAGTGAAAGGGGAACCATGCCAAAAAGCGAAACGAGCACTGGCTGCTTGCGTTCCGCTTTTTGCTGTTTCACTTTTTGTTTTTCCTCAGGAGAACGGCTCATCCTCTTGACGATTGCTTCAATGACAAATTTAAAATAGGCATTCACAGGCCATCACCTTTTTATTTTTTTTCAACAGTCTGTCCTGAATCGGAGAGCTCTAACCTCGCTGCGATTTTTTCAACGATATTCGCAGGATCTTCGCCTGATGTCTCCAGTACCCAATGGCATTCCCTGTAAAATGGGAGCCGGGAATCATACAGCTTCTCCATCTCCCGCTTTTTCTCATGATCAAACAATGGCCGGCTTTCATCCTCTTTTAGTCTTTCAAAGATTGTATCGAGAGGACAGCTTAGAAAAATAACGAATCCGTTTTCCAGCATGTATTTTCTGTTTGGCTCCGAAACAGCCATCCCGCCTCCCGTCGTAATGACCGCATCCTGCTGCGGAAGTTCAGAAAGAATGGAAGCTTCATAGCTTCTGAACACTTCTTCTCCAAGCAATGAAAATATTTCTGCTACTTTTCGACTGTATTTTTCTTCGATGTAGTGATCGGTATCAACGACCGGCAAGTTGAGCCTCTTGCCGAGCAGCGAACCGATCGTGGTTTTCCCGGATCCCATGAATCCTGTTAAATAAATCGGTTTCAACTCGCACCCTCCACCCATTTCGTAATGCTTTTTGTCTCGCTATTATAATATATTACAACGCTTTTTGTCTGATGGTTTCCCAAACTTGCAGATATTTTTATTTCAATGGCACGAGGATCGCCCATGGAAATCGCGCAATCCACAACGCCTTGATCGAAGACAATGCGGGTGGGCGTATCCTTATTTTTTCCAGATTACTGATTGCTTGCCTGCTGGACTTCTCAATCATGGCACCGAGCTGCAGCTGTTGACGCTGTGCGGTGAGGAACTGTTTTTCGCCGAGATAAATGAGAAGCTGATGGGCAGTGAGCATGGAGAAGATCAGACAAAAGACGAGAACCGCCGGGAAAATATATCCCCGGCTATTCATTTAGGATTCACCTGGATTTGTTCTGCCTGTCTGACAAAGCGTTCGTACACACGCGAGGCGGTGTCAGTAATCGATAAAGAAACTAGCTTTCCTGTGACGGATGCGTAAAAGCGCTTCACCGAAAACAGCCAGGTTTCATATCCTTGTCCATTGATCTGTTTCGAATACGATTTTGATATAAGGAAAAAGTGATGGTCTGGCCCGAAGACGAAGTTAAGATAAGCTTGTCCTCGCTTGCCGCTGCGTTTACTGATTCGCTTATCGCCTGGCCGATCCCTGAATAAAATGATTCCAGCTCTTCCATCTGGACACCGCTTTGTACCGGCGGAGATAAAACCTTTATAAGAAGTGGAGAAAAGCTCGCCAATACGATAACAATAGACATTGCTATCAATGCTTCAAGAAGCGTAAACCCTTGCCGGCCCATTTTCATTGTTTCCTCACATCGCATTCTCTGTAGGTTCTACCGTTCTTTCCTGTAAATTCAATGCAGAGCCCTCCTTCTAGCATCCTCCATTGAAATTCAGCTGTTTGTCCGCGGATAAAAGAAGAACCCCCTTCATCACCGCCCCAGGCTTCAATGGTCATTTTGTTGGATAAAAGCTGTAAAGCCTCCCTTTCCTGCTTAATTGTAAAACGTTCAGTATACAGGGCGTGCAATGCAAGGCCGACACCACTGATAACGATTGAAAACACGCTTAAGGCAAGGAGTGCTTCCAGCAAAAAATATCCTCTAGAATTTTTCAGCATAGAACCTTCCTTTTCCCAGCAGAAAAACCATTTTATATTTGCCGGCTTCCGTTTTTATGATCAGTGTTCCTGAATTGCTGATGTTTCCGCTTTTGTTATAAGTAATCTTTAACGGCATCGTGGACGATTCAAATCTAATTTGTTTGGGGTAATTAACGTTCTTATGCAAGTCGTTCATGGCCGTGGCAATAATATAGCGATTCTCATCGGGTAAAATATGCAGATGCATGACCTTGTGATCATTTATCGCTGTTCGTTGGGTGAAGTATAAATCGCGTTTGAACTGCTCCAGGAAAAAGTGTACTTCTCTGCCTTTATAGTATTTCTGTAAGGAAACAGAGGCAATGCTCAAAAGAATACTTCCGATGGAAAGAACAATGAGCAGCTCCAGCAATGAGTAGCCGCAGACCCATTTAATCCGCCGCTTCAACTACCGTCCCGCCTTTTAGTTCAAGAGCATTCCCGTTCGGGCATTTAACCGTATCCACATAACCTTCTGATACCAATGTATTTAAGTCCGTGAGTTTCTCCTCTTTATCCGCTTCATAAGCACCTACTTGTCCCTGAACAAGGTCAAGTGTTGCCCTGCATCCAAGGTTCTTTGCGACTCCAAGGTTCTTTGCCATGCTTGGAAGCGCGATTAGGAGCAACACTGAAATGATGAGCAGAACGATCATCATTTCGATCAAAGTAAAACCTTTTTCGTTGATTCTTTTCATTTGGCTCTCCTTTTTTATTGAATAGAATCCATCATTTTAAACATCGGAAGGAGCATCGAAACAAACATGGCAAGAATCATGCTTCCGATAAATAAAAACAGCACCGGTTGAAGAACGATGATGTATTTTGCCATTCGTTCTTCTGCATAACTGATCAATATTTCACTGTAAGCAATCAATTCTTTTCCGAGCGATCCGTAAGATTGCCCATGTGCAATAATCATAGACAGCTCAGGAACAAAGTATCGTTTTTGGGCAACAATATCTTCAAACCTTAAACCGTTCACAAGCTCCTTTTTCATTAAGGCCGCCTCGGTCTGAAAAAATCGCATGTATTGACTCTGTTCGAGGATCTTCAACGCCTCATTGATTGCCAAACCGCCTTTTAAAAGGCTGCCGAGCTGAATGGAAAATTGGTGGGTGATCAGGACGATAACGGTCCGTTTTAAAACGGGAATCCTTAAGAGCAAAGAGATTCGCCTGGAGGGAGACATTTTCTTCGTGAATGTGAAATACAATAGCGCTGCACTGACAATAAAGGCAGCGAACATAAAAAAGAGGAACGGAATTTTTTTTAGGATGGAGATCATCACCATCGTAAAGTAAGGGAATTTGATGTCTAAGGAGGAGTATAAGGATAAAAAGTGTGGGATCAGCATGCGGAACAAAACGAAACAAATACACAAAACGACAACGAACAAAAAGATGGGATACCATACAGCTTTTATGAATCGTCCTTTCATTTCTTCCTTCTTCTGAAGCATTTTACCTCCTTCCATTACACTGAACCGCAAATCACCATGTTTTTCAGACAGCTCCAAAAACCCGAGCACATCGCTGCGAAAAATTCTCATTTGCCAAAGCTTCGTGAAGAGCATAGCCTCTTTTCAGGCAATCGTACACCCTGTGAAGACCGTCTTGCATCCAGCGGTTCTGATGGAGCTTAAGGATAGAAATCGCTTTAGGCAAAGAATAACCCTGCTCCATCAGACGGCCAAGGCGCAACAAAAAATCGCCCTGCTGTCTGTTCGTCCATCTCCTTCCTCTGCTCACAGCCGGACCACCCCCCACCTCTCAAGACTCTGGGAAGGAAGAAATCCTAAAGCGATGCCTTGTTTTATAAAATGATTCAATGTTCTGGTCTCATCCGGCCGATCCGAGTTGCCTCGAACCCACTCAATACCTTTTTCCAGCCCGGATCCTGACAGCAGTTCATAAATACCCATTCGTTTATTTTTTCTTCGTATGAAACATTGCGTTTCGCAGGCTTCACTGCAATAGGGGCAGCTCACCGATAACAACCGCTGAGCAACAATCCCGAGAAGTGTCTGTTCTAGTTCCTGCACAGTGACACCAAATTCAATCAACCGGTACAAGCAGCCTAGAGCATCTTCCGCATGGACAGTCGAAAGCACTAGATGCCCGGTCATTCCTGCCCGGATAACGAGTTTAGCTGTCGTTTGATCCCGGATCTCGCCAATCATGATCACATCCGGATCGTGGCGAAGGATAGATTTAAAGCCCTCTCCGTACGTTATTCCTGCTTTTTCATTCACTTCCATCTGCAAAAACAGATCGATTTTCTTTTCTATTGGATCTTCAAGAGTGAGGATGTTGCGCGTAGATAGGGATTGGATATGCTGGAGAAGAGAATACATGATCGTCGTTTTTCCTGAACCAGTTGGTCCTGAAAAGAGAATAAGTCCGCTTGCCCTGTGCAAAAGAGCATGCAGTCCTTTCAATGAATCCGGAAACAATGCTAATGATTGAAACTCAGCGGGATGTGTTTGGGGAAGCAGCCGGATGACGAGGCTTTCGTGAAAGGCCGTTGGAAGTGTGGACAGCCGGAGATGAAGGAGCCGGTCCTGTAGAGCGATGTCCATCGAACCGTCCTGGGGCCTGCGTCGTTCACCGATGTCCATTCCAGCTTTAAATTTGAAATGGGAAAGAAGTCTTTCAAAAAATCCGTAGGGCAGTTCTTCCACCTGATGCAGCCGGCCATCCACTCTGAACTGGATCAGGCCTTTTTCCCTTAGAGGGACAAAATGAATATCGGAAGCATTGGTGCTCGCTGCGAGTTGAAGGAGTTCATCACTTTTCTTTTCAATGGGCAACGCGTTATCACCTTCTTTCTTATCTTACAAGTAAATATACGGCAACATCCGCTACATTCCTTCAAAAATTTTACACTTGCATGCATAAAATTTTCGACAATACCCATACTAAAATTATTCCGATGGGCTATAGCCAAGTGGTAAGGCAACGGACTTTGACTCCGTCACTCGTTGGTTCGAATCCAGCTAGCCCAGCCATCTTTTACGAAGAACACCTGCCATGTGTTCTTTTTTTGTTTTCCAAATCCAGTTAGAATGGCATTTACAATCGAGTAAAAATTCATATATAATACAGAGGGAATGAGTTCTTCGGTGAAAAGGGAGGGATACATATGGCAAGAATGTACAAGGTTTTGGGCTTTTGGACCGGTATTATCGCAGTAATGGCCTATCTTGGGGACTTAACGAACATGTCACTGCTTTTTTTGGGCCAAACCATTTTGTTTGTTTCACTAAGCTACTTAAATTTATCTGAGCGTATGTATATTTACATTTTCGGAGCTTATTTAACAGTCTTTTTTGTCGGTTTTACATACTGGACGACGTTCATGATGACTCCCGGAGCGGGCGGTCATTAAGAGATGCGCAAGCGTCCCTGGCGCTGAGCTAGACATTACTTCTATGCAAAAAAGAAAACGGTTGCCGTTTAGCGGCAGCCGTCTTTTTTTTGGATAAGAACCTGAAAATATGAGCTGATGGAGTCCTCCATAATCAATGAACGAATGGCTCTGTTCTTTTTATGAACGGGTGAAAAGGGATCCAGGCTGCTGGAATCCTGGAGCAGCTCCAGTAATCCGTTCTCGAGGAGAAAACTGGACTGGCCATGAAAACAAGCGGTTCGAAACCCCGCTTTTTCACCCATTGCTTTTACACAGTCCCAATGGATATGAGACGTAAGATCCATTTCTCCAGGAAATTTCAGCGGATCGTTGATTTGCTGATGCCGGTAATAGCCTCTCAGGCTTCCGTTCAGAAGTTGAGGCATTCTCCATTCTTGCCTCGTATATCCGTAGTCGACGAATATAACGGCTCCGTCTTCAACCCAGCCATAAAGAGCAGTAAGCCAGTTTGTCATAGCCAGCGGAATTTCTATAGTCTGTCCGATTGAGAGGTCTCCAAGATGTTCATCGATCCACATGAGGAGTTCCGTATTCTGCAATGGCTTTTCTAGCTCCATAAGGTTTCCTTTATTGTCGATGGATACCATGATCTCTGCCATACCGTCAACCTCTTTTTTAACCACGTCAACCGGCATCGCATCAAGGAGTTCATTGGCAAATAGGATTCCTTGAAAAGATGAACGTACAGCTCTCATAGCATCGATCGAGTCAAAATGGGTGACAGGGCCCTCATAAAACCTGTCCTTTATTTTCCTTGTGTGAGAAGGGCTCGATTCAACTGCGATATACTCCAGAGGCGGATAGCCTTTGGCCTTCCATTCATTGAGAACATTTTTTGCAAACCGCCCGTCTCCTGCTCCGATCTCACATACGACAAATGGCAGCTGCTGTTCCTGAAACATGCGGTAAAACACATCCGCCCATACGGCTCCAAACACTTCTGAAGCTGCACTGCTTGTATAAAAATCTCCGTTTCTGCCGATTTTCTCCCGTTCCTTCTGATAATAACCGAGTTGAGGGGTGTAAAGAGCCAGGCTCATATAGTCGGAATATGAAATAGCCTTATCCGGAGAGCTCATAATCCTCTCCTTGATGACAGAGAGCATGTTAAAAACCGCTTAAGAAAGGATTGGAGTCCATTTCTGCACCGATGGTTGTCTCCGGTCCGTGGCCCGAGAGAACCATTGTTTCCTCAGGAAGATTCAAGAGCTTATCGTGAATGCTCTTCAACAGGAGAGCCTGATCTCCCCCATATAGATCAGTTCTTCCAATACTGCCTGCGAAAAGAGCATCTCCAGAGAAAACGGTCTCCGCACTTGATACATAATAGGATACACTCCCTGGTGAATGTCCCGGCGTCTCAAGCACATGAAGGGCGAAACTGCCGATTTTCAGCTCTCCCTCCCCAGGAATCAGGTGATCCGCTTTCTTAGCGCTAATATTCTGCATAAAATGTGCAGACCCGTTCTTGTTCGGATCGACCAGCCAGTCCTTTTCCTTTTTATGGACATAAACTGGAATATTCCACTTTTCCCTGACATCATCCACAGCTCCGATATGATCGAAGTGGGCATGCGTCAACAATACTGCAAGCGGCTTTACTCCCCTTTTTTCTATTAACGAAATAATCTTTTTGCTCTCACTGCCCGGATCAAAAATTATGCCTTCCTTCTTCTCGTTCCATAAAATATATGTATTCTCCTGAACTGGTCCGACCGTCAGCCGCTCCCATTTCATACGTATCCCTCCATTGCATTCTATTTCCCCCTATTTTACACTAAAATAAAAAAAGATGCGGAGGTGATGGCTTGTCGCTTTTTTATGGAATCGAGATGAAACCCGCTGAGAAAAAACTCCCTGCCGCCTCGGCCCAGATCGTACGAAAAACGGCGGAACTGGCTAAGGTAATTGACCGCTGTGAAAAGATCGTTATTGTAAAAGCAATGGAGGAAGCACTCGCCTTAAAAGAGTACTATGAAACTCAAAACTTGTTCGAAGAACTGCATCCCTTGCTCTCTCCAGCTCACTTCCAGCCAACCGGCCGTTTTCAGGACTATGGATTTCAATCCGTTTCTCAGCGCCATTATCTTTTTGAAGACACTGTTCTCTCCTTTAGGATAAACAGAGGAACGGACCAGGAGATAAGCATGTTTCTCTTTCAGCTCGACGAACATCTAATCGGCACAGATCAAGAGGATGACGGCTCCAACTACTTTGTTGACAGAGAGGAAAAAGAGCTCATACAAAAATATGCAAGTGCTTACAATGTAATCATTACAGCCCGTTCTTAAAAAATGGAGACTGTACAAAAGTTAACAAAACAAGTAAAATAGTACAAGGCAGTACACGGTTTATTTGCTATACATAGGTAATACAGTAAGAAATTTCATTACTCCAGAGTAAGGGGGCATAGGATATGGCTTTAGCCATTATTTTCGCACTTGTTACAATTTTTGCTGCTTTAGGTTTACTGCGTTCATTAAAAATTAAAAATATGTTAGGTTCCGGTTTTGCATTTCTTACATTTGCCGTGTTTGGCTGGTTTACCATCATGACCTTTATTGATGTGTTCACTGGCGGTGGATCTACAGGCCACTAACCAAACAGCAAAAACCATCGGCGATTCATTCGCTGATGGTTTTTTGTTTATCCCTGTAATTTATTCCGAACACTTTCGAGTTTGGATTTCATGGTCGAATGCTTGTCTCTTCGGTCATCGATCCGGATATTCGTCGCCACCCGCTGAATCCCCTCCTGAAAAGGCGCTTCATGCATTTCTTTAATGACGTTTAATAAAACATCCAGATCGCCTTCCACAATCGTATTCATTGGAGTCAGCTCGTAATTGATCTGATCTTCATATTTTTCCAGAACTCGCTGTATTCCTGCAACATATGAGCTGACACTCGGGGATTCCGTCCCGATCGGTATAACGGTAATATCGATAATGGCCATGTTAACCTCCAGTAAAAAAAAGTTTTGAGAATAGTAACAGTGTATCATGGTTTACACCATAAGAAAAAACCAGCATCTGTGAAGTGCTGGTTCCTCCCTATCTTACATGTAAAGGCTGGCCAGAAAAATGCCAAGCGTATTTTGATAGATTTGCTGAAATTGGGAGAGCGGGAGAGGATTTACACCTATCCCCAATTCGATCGTAAAACCGGGTCTTCGAAACTCCTGGATGAACCAGTCCTTATATCCCGCATAGCTGTCTACATAGCGAACCGCTTTATAACCGCTCACCCGTTGAAATTCCTCAGCGATTTTTTCAGCCTCATCGGGTTCTTCCTTTTCAAAGCCCCAATAAAATTCCTGGCCCTGGGTATGAAGAGCGATCACCCGGTGAAAATTCTCATCGATCGTCAGATTGGCCATCGCTCTCGCTTCTGGTTCTGATAACGGATAATCTCCTGGGTAATCTCTTGGCGCAGGTTCTGCCGGTTTTCGTGCTTTTTCAATCTCCCACCGTGCCGGAAGCTGGTTGTTTAAATCTACACCTCGGATGTTCGCCTTCCAGTCTTTGAAATCAGGATTTTGTTTATTTAATGTCTTAACGAGGCTTCGGTAAGGCTCCGTATCCGGCGGGCCGTGCAATACAAGATCGACACCGTCAGGATCGACCATAGGAACGGCGGAGAGCGTCGTTTGCTCATAAAGGGAGAGCATATTGATTCCCCGAATAGGGACATTGTTCGTCAGCGCCAAAAGATAATCATTTAAGAACACCATCATGATGCCGGTCGTAATCCACTCGTTAGCATGAAAAGAGGCATTCATATGCACTTTCTTTGGTCCTCTTCCCCATTTCAGCTGGAAAAGTTCCTTGTTTAAAACCGACTGACCAAAACAATCCGAGCGAATGAAGGGATAAAGAGAACATAAACGCTGGAGGTCGTTTTTCAGCAAAGTGAAATCATACGGTACACCTGCAGAAACCACACGATTTACTGCTCGTTCCGGAACGTTCACAACCATCCCCTCTTCAAGCAGCTGTGCACTTACCTGCTGATTCATTAAAAACAGCCCATCTAACGGAACATTGTATCTACGGGCGAGAGAGTGAAGGCTGTCTCCCTTTTTTATCGTAATCTTTTGATGAAAATAACCAGGAATAAGCACCGTAGACCCGGGCAGCAGCTGATCGGGGTCCGTTTCCCGGTTGGAATCCAGCAACAGCTGTAAGGGGAGTCCAAATAATTGGCTGTAATAGGAAAAAGTATCTCCCTTTCTTACCGTTATTTTCATAAGCTCCTCCTCATCTTCATGTAACCTCTGCTTTTCAATGTATTCATACAGATGCACAGTCATGTATGAAAAAAACCATGCTGCGCATGGTTTTCGAGAGTACGTGCGATTAAAGAACCGTTTCCTCATGCAGTTTTTTCGCCATCCAGGCGCCGCCGTATACTCCGGCATCATTTCCGAGGGAAGCAATGGCAAATTCCGCTCCTTCTTTGACACGCGGCAGTGCGAACTTATCAAAGTTCTGTTTAACAGGCTGGAGAATTTTGTCCCCTGCTTTTGAAACGCCGCCGCCGAGAACAATTTTCCCAGGGTTGATGGCATTTCCGAGGCTCGCAATCATGAATCCAAGGTGGTAGCCAACAAGCTCTAAAACGTAAAGTGCAAGTTCATCTTTTTTATCTGCTGCATCAAAAACATCCTTGGAAGTGATCCCGCCTTCTTTTTCTTGTTCCTTATGCAGAATGGAATTTGGATACTTCTCAAGCCCTTCCCGGGCGAGACGGCAGATTCCTGTTGCAGAAGCGATGGTTTCAATACAGCCGGTCTTGCCGCAATTACACGGAGCGCCTCCCTCGGGAATGGCTGTGATGTGTCCGATTTCCCCCGCCATTCCATTCGTTCCGTGAAGGATTTTTCCGTTGGCTACAATCCCGCCTCCAACTCCTGTTCCAAGCGTCACACAAAGTAGATCCTTCGCTCCATCACCTGCGCCTCTCCACATTTCTCCGACAGCCGCAAGATTGGCATCATTATCAACAACAACAGGCAGCCCGGTTTCCATCTCAAGCCGTTCTTTCAACGGGAAGTTTTCCCATCCGATATTGACCGCATGATAAATGAAACCGCGGGACAGATCAATAAAGCCCGGCGCCCCCATGCCAATCCCGTTCAGCCTGGACTTCTTTTCGCCAAACTCTTCCAATACAGAGTCGATGCTTTTTGCGATATCTGTCGTGATATTCTTCCCTTTATCCGAGATGTCAGTCGGGATTTCCCACTTCTTGATCAGATCGCCATAGTCGCTGATAAACGCCATCTTAATTGTTGTTCCGCCAAGATCTACGCCTACATACCATTTCTCATCCATAGCTGTCACCCTTTTATCTCAATTTTGCTAGCTGAATTTTTGAACATTCGATTTAATGATTAGGAGCGCCATTCTTAGTTCCTGCTGGTCAATTAGTCCTGAATCATAGAGAGTCCTGATTTCATCCTGCATCATCTCCAGGTCAGCCAACCGATGCCCGGTGTAGACAAATATGCCGAACCTTTTTAAGAGCTGCTGCACATCATATAGCGTTTTCATTTTATCACCCTGATTATTATAGCAGAGACTGACGAAAAAAACCGCTGAAAAGACAGCGGTTTCTTTCAATTTCTTTTAGATGTAACTGTAAAGAGATCACGCAAGTTCTGACTGCATGTAATGCAGCAGTAAAGTTGCGGTATGGCGCAATGATTGAACGTGTGTGCGTTCATAGGCATGGGAAGCATCAATTCCAGCTCCGACCAGCCCATGCTTAATGTCATAGCCTGCTTTAATGGCAGCAGAGGCATCAGAACCGTAAAAAGGATAGATGTCCACACGGTAGTTGACACTATGCTCTTCTGCGAGCTGGACTAAATGCTTGCGCAGTCCATAATGATACGGGCCGCTTGAATCCTTCGCACAGATCGAAACCGTATACTCATCGGTCGCCTGCCCGTCGCCTATCGCGCCCATGTCGACCGCGATGTATTCTACGGTTTCTTTTGATATATTGGAGTTTCCGCCGTACCCGATCTCCTCATTGTTTGAAATCAGGAAATTCACGGTATAAGGAAGTTCAATGCTTTGGTCTTTAATCACCTTGATCAGATGCATCAAAATACCGACACTTGCTTTGTCATCCAGATGCCTTGATTTAATAAAACCGCTCTCTGTGATTTCTACCCTCGGTTCAAAGGATACAAAGTCGCCCACCGAGATACCGAGCTTTTCTGTATCCTCTTTTGTCTTCACCGGCTGGTCAATCCGGACTTCAATATTTACTTCGTCCCTTTTTGCATCTCCGGCATCTTTATAAACATGGACAGATGTTTGATGCATAAGAATCGTCCCTGTATAAATTTTTCCGTCAACAGTATGTATGCTGCAATATTCCCCTTCGACTGCGTTCCAGCGGAATCCCCCGATCATGGCCAGTTTCAGGCGCCCGCTTCCCTTGATCTCTTTCACCATGGCCCCCAGTGTATCCACATGCGCTGTCAGCAAGCGGTGCTTGGAGTCATCCTTTCCTTTGATCGTCGCTATAAGCCCGCCTTTATGGTTAATGTAATACGGAACGTTTTCCTTTTTCAGAAAATCACTCACATAGGAAATCGCTCGTTCCGTATAACCTGACGGACTCGGAATGCTTACTAGATCCTTGATATTCTGCAGTATTTCTTGTTCATTGATCATGATGTGCCTCTCTCCTATAATCGTCTAATTCATCACTATAACAATTTCTTTCCTTCTCATTAAATTCCTTCTTCTTTCTTGTGCTGGCCATGCATAAACATGGAACAACAGTCTGTCCAGCGGGGTGGTTAATTCCTATGAAAATGAGAAATTGGCTTGGTGTCGTTCTGCCTGTTTTTTTTGCGATACTCTTTTTTATGTATCATTTTGGCAAGGAACCTGTCAAAGAAAGTATCATCTTTTTTCCCATTGACACCCAAGTGACCTTCACAAAAGCAAATACAAATGTTTCTTTAGGCGGCTCGACTGCTGAAAACTACACGCTCGATTGGCAAGTATCCTCAGAAACGAACAAGCCTGCTTATCTTCGTCAGGATATCTCCTTGCTGTATGCGAACGGTGTATTAAGCAGCACGATGAACAAGTGGGAACAGGACACCAGAACACTTAAACAGTCGAAAAAAGTGACCGGCAGGAACGATCAATTGGTTCATAGCATCAGCTATCACTATGCTGAAATTCATAGAAATGAGGATACCTACCGAAGCGCACAGGCAATGAGCAAAAACTATCTTTATGTTTTTAACAATGGCAGCTCCTACACTTCTTTCCAAAACGCAAAGAACAGCAAGGATCGTTCTGTAAAAACCAAGCTGGATGTTAAGACCTATCAATATCTTCAAAAGACTTGGATGGGAGCTAAACAGTTCTACAATATAAATGGTGCGAACTATCATGCTGTGGCGCTGAACGATCTGCCCCAATTCCAAGAACGTCCGCTCCCTGGTTTTACACAAGGCCAAACCAATAAAATTATCGGCAGCCTGTGGGAAGGGCTGTACAAAAACTATTTTCTTGGTGTTAGGAAAAGCAATGGCTCAAAGGCAAGCCCGATAGGAAGCAGCATGCCGCTTATCCTGTTCAGCAAGGATAAGACCCATCTTATCGTCCTGTTTAGACTCAAAGACGGAGAGTATATCCAGCTCATTCAATATACGAGATAATAAGCTGATTCAACTGATAAATTGAAAAGGCTCTCCTATAATCTAAAAGACGGCTTCGTGTTTTCAACGATTCACTTTCGCTTGTTGTGAGCCATACCGCTTTCCAGCCAGATTTAGCGGCTGGGTAAATATCCTGGTCCCAAGAATCACCAACATATAAAGGTAGGCCGCAATTCGTCTGTTCTTGAACTTTGAAAAAGATGGCAGGATCAGGTTTTTGCACTTCCATCTCGTCTGAAATGAAGATATGTTGAGGCTTAATCCATTTCGTCAGGTTTAATGCCTCTATTTTTTTTCTCTGGACTGTTTCCGCTCCGTTGGTAATGATGCCGATCAGCATATTACGATCAAAAAGGTCTTGCAGCATTTCGGACACCCCTGCATACAGCTGACAATACGAGGGGATGTACTCTCGGAGACGTTCCTCAAATCCGAGGGCAGCCCTATTTGATTCTGCTTCTAGACCGCATGACCGTAAAGAAGCTATAAACCGTTTTTTCTGATAGGCAAGACGGGAAAGAGCGCCGCACTCATAGTCACCCCAAAAACGGTCGCAGTTTGTTTTGAAAACTTTAAGCCACTCACGCCTCATATTCTCCTTGGCGCAACCCAGAATCATCTGTTCTTCACATAATTCTGAGAAGCTTTGCACAGCGGCAAGTCCAAAAGCACGGTCATAATTAAAAAGTGTATTATCAAGGTCAAAAAAGATTCCGTTTGCTTTCATTCCAAAAAGAAGAGGCGCGAACAGCGCCTCAAAACATTTCCTTCATAAATTTATCCCGCACACCCGGGAACGACATCATTCTGCCAACCGCGAATCTACGGAGCAAAGGGACTCCCAATATGACATTGAGCAGCCGATATCTGTACTGATAACCTATCAGGATCAAGGCAACAACAATGACAAGCTTAAATACAAATCTAGTCACAGAGCATTCCTCCTTGCTCTTACTTTTTGCCTTGATTGTACAAATTATTCCCTGAGCTTTATTCAATATAAAGGGAGTAATCTTCCGGTGTATTAATATTGATAAAATCATGGGGATTCCAATGGCCGGAGTCTTCTGTGATGAACTTCGTATCTACATTCTGCAGCAAACTATACATGCTCCGCTTCCCTTCAGAAAGAACCCGGGTTATGACTGGCTTACAGCTTATATGATACAAAGCCGCAAGCGGCTGCCGGCATTCTTTCACGACAGGCACGACTGCTTGAACACGCTTAGCTGTCGCCGCGGCGGTTAAGAGCATGTCATATATTTCAGTTTTCATAAAAGGCATATCACACGTGATCACCGCATACCATTCAGCCTGCTCACTGCTGTTCATCGCCGTGAGGATCCCTGCCAGCGGCCCTTGTCCTTGTATGTATGATAGATCCATGATCACCTTTGCAGTCGAATCGGACAGTTTATGAGCGATTGAAGGATGCGCGACGAGATCCACAGAGGATACAGCAGGCTTCAAACAAGAGACCGCCCGTTTATAAAAATATTCCCCATCAATACAGGCGAATGCTTTATGAAAGGGAAAGCGCGACGATTCTCCTCCGGCAAGAACTACCCCCTTACACATTTTCTTTAGATCCATAAAATTAGAACTCCTGCTGTTAGTCCCGCTGCTGTGCTTGAAGCAAAATTCACCGCATTGTTCGTGATGACTGACCAGCCTTTTAACTTGTCACATTCCACTCCGCAATGAAACCTCTCTTCCACTTCAGCTCCACATCTCTTACATCTGTATGAAACCTGTACCGTCCCGCCGATTACGGTATCGAGCATATTGCCAAGAAACCCTGCCAAGCCCGCCAGGGAGAAAACGATAAGAGACTGCGTGCCGTTAAAAAACATCAGTGAACCTGCCGCACTGATCAAAAATGAACCGACTGCAGCCGCCGTGAGGCCAAGAGATGACACCGCACCCGATATCCCTCTTTCCACTCGCCTCCTTCTTAGAATGTGGTACGGTTCTGCTCTTGAAAGGACTCCCACTTCAGAAGCCCATGTATCCGCTGCAGCTTCTGCTAAACTGCCGATCAAGAGAAGCAGCCAAAAAGGATGCGGAAATAATAAATAGCCTGCTCCTGCAAAAAATGCACCGCCGCCATTCGCAAGGACTTGGCCGGAATCTCTCCCTTTCGATTCTTTTACGATGGTCCGCATCTGCAGCTTTTTTACTTTTCCCCATTTACTTAAAAGTGAGGAGGTGATAAAAAAAAGAAGGAGCAATCCGAGACCTTTAAAACCAAAAGCCCCGTAAACAACCATTCCCAGTCCCCAGCTGGCCAATCCCCCGCTCAGTGTGAGCATGTTTATTTTATAGGCCGCAAAAACAAACCCGGCCAGGATGAAACCAAAGACGAACCATGCCATCATGATTCCGCCTTATGAACACCTTGATCGGTTACAATCCATTGGACTGGGACATCAAACGGCTCAACCGGTATGGAACGTAAGAGCTGAAGGTCAAAAGCAAGAGAGACCGTACTTCCTTCGTAGGATGCGAGATACCGGTCATAAAAGCCTCCGCCAAAACCGATGCGGTAGCCCTGTGGACAAAAGATTAAGCCAGGTACGATCATCAAATCGATATCAGCACGAGAGGAAAGCTCGGTTTTCGATAAAATTGGTTCATAGAGGTCCATGTATACATTTTCAAGGTCCAAAAAAGAGGTGATTCTGTAAAAATCCATCCTCCGCTCACCATCCGTGCTGCACTTTGGAGCACTGACGTCTTTCCCTTCTTCCCATGCCTTTGTTATAATCCCCCTCGTATCGACTTCAAACTCTCTTGAAACGGTAATTCCGATATGATTTGATTCCATCCATAACGGCAAATTGAACAACTGTCTGGCAATTTCTTTACTTTTCGCTTCATGTGACGCTGCGTCCAGAGTCAGCAGTTTATTTTTCATTTCTTTTCTTAAGTTTTTTTTCGTCTCCATGCCGCATCTCCTCTTGAATCTTCTTATTTCTTATTTCACCAGTTACCGATCGAACGGCAAATGTATAAATACTGTGGTTCCCGTTTCAAGACACTTGTGACCCAGATCGTTTCCCCGTAAGCCTTTACGAGTGGCTTCGCTACCATTAGCCCGATCCCGCTTCCTCCATATTTCTTGTACATACTTTTTTCAAAAAATGTAGTCTGTAATTGCCAAACCTTACCCTGTATAGTTACAGCATACAACTATAAAGGAGTGATACAAAATGTTTATTAAGCTTACAAAGGAACAGAAAGACATGATGATTGGTGATATTCAATCGTTTTTCTCCCAAGAAAGAGATGAAGACATTTCAGAATTTGCTGCACAAAGAGTTCTTGATTTTGTTAAGGAGTCCCTTGCTCCTCACTTTTATAATGCTGCCATCCTGGATGCTAAACATGTGATTGAACAGCAATTTTCCTCCATGGAAGATGAAATACTTACTCTGGAGCGTCCAATAAAAAGATAACGCTCCTGATTTTCGTGAATAAGAGAGTGTCTTGGAATCATCAACATAGACACCTTAACACATAATCCGCCGACAGCAAAAGATGAAATAAGAAAAGCCGCCTAAACCCTTATCTGACAAAGGTTCTGACGTTTTTTCCGTCTATGAATACCGATAAACGTTCCTTAACCTTTTTCAAAACTTAAAAAACAAGTGTGCAATGCAATAACATTTCGCTTCCTGTTGCATATAGATATGGGGAGCATCAACTTTTACCGCTAAAGAATAACTCTGCTTTGACACCCCTTTCAGCAGGGCTATTCTTTAGTACTGTATGATTAAAACCCAACGAAAAAACAAGAAAGCCGCCTAATCCCTTGTCCTGCAAGGTTTTTAGACGGCTTTTCTTCACATTACTTCGTTTCGCGATGCAATGTATATTTTTTTAGTCTTGGGCTGTACTTTTTAAGCTCTAAGCGCTCTGGGTTATTACGTTTGTTTTTCTTCGTAATATAGTTGCGATCACCAGTTTCAGTGCAAGCAAGAGTGATGTTTACACGCATGTATTTTCCCTCCAAACCTTAACCATTTCAAAAATGGCGTACTGCTTTGATTGATTTGTTTCCAAATTAATTCATACTTTAATATAATACCAGACACATTTCATTTCAGCAAGTGCAATTTATTCAAGACGCTCGTAAGCTTGAATATAATCGACAACAACATCCACGAAGGTGGCATGTGACCAGGTTAAAGGGGCAACAGACAGCGGCTCACCAGAGAAGGGATGAAGCTGTTCAGGCAGGACACCGCTCGAAAACGCATGGGAGACCACCCAGTGCATATAATCCCTGCATTGCTTGAGATCATGTCTGTCAGCTGCTGCTGCAATTTTCCATTTGGCGAGCCACAGCGTACAGATCAGCCAGGGATTTCCGGGCACCTTCTCCACTTCATGTGTCTGTTGAAAATAATAATCATTAAAATACCGGGCGACTCCGCCGATCGGTGTTTTGATATACAATTCCCGCTCAATCGCTTCCATCGTCGACCGCACTCTGTCATCGTCGGCAGAAAAAACACCAAAAGCGAACAGGCCATACATGCTGCTTTCGATCGTATAATCTTTCGTTATTTCCCCGTTATCTTCATTGACATAAATCCCCCGGAGGAATCGGCCGGATTCAGGATCATAAAGATGGGTTTCCATGCCTTTTTTTATGCGTTCAGCTCCCGCTTTATACCTTGCCGCCCTGTCATCCTCCCCGAATAGAAGAGCAAAAGAGTGTGCAGCTATCAGTCCGCCATAAACTGCCGAGCACGTAAACGTGAAGATTCCCCTTCTTTCCTCCCACAGATCATAGGATGGTTTAGGAAGGTCCAGCCCTTCATTCATGAACTGAAGAAGAAAACGAGCTCCTGGCCTTACAAGCGAACGATAGAGCGACTGGGCAAATTCGATGTCTCCTGTCTCTTTATAATGCTCCCAGAACGCCCATAATACCAAAGCCGTTTCATCTTCTTGTATCGGCAGCTGTTTTTTGCCATCTTTTCCGACAGTCGGATGCCAGCTTGATCCGATCGAACCGTCCGGATTGTATTTATGGTGCAGAAAGCCTTCCTTTGTCAGTACTTCTGCACATCTTCTATAGAAATTTTTGACCATACCCTGATAACCCGCTTTAGCGATCGCCGCTGCCACCAGCGCACCATCCCTCGGCCACATGTAGCTGTAATGGTCACGGTTATATTGCTGGATATCCGAATCATTGGCCGCCATGATGTAGCCATTCTCATTTGTTTGCGTCCTTACGACGAGCAGGCTCCGCTTATACAGTGTGATGATCTCTTCCTCCAGATCGGTTTCCGCTAAAGTGGATTTATTCACCCACCTTCGCCAATAGATCATAATCTTATCCAGAGTCAGTGACGGGCCGATTTCCTTAATGTATTCATTCAATGCCAGAACCTCTTCCCGGTTCCGGCCGATGGTCATCCAGTAAAAAGCATCAACGCTCTCTTGGCCGCCTATTTCATGTTCTACAGAAAAAGTGCTGTCAACAGATCCTTGGGCGATCGGATTGATATGCAATGCCCCATCCTCAGCATCCTTCCAAGTTCCTTCAGCACTTTGAAACCTTTTGATCCCTGTCGTATATTGTGATATGCCTTGTTCACCAAAAAGAGCATTAAACAAAAAATAGCGGTTCTTTTTATAATGAATGAGCGATTGGGAATCAGGTGCGAAATACGCTGTATCGCCAACCTCTGTTTCATAAATGTTTAAATCCTGATGGAAAAAGAGACGGATCTTCTTTTCCTTATTTGAGGTATTCGTTACTTTTATCCTGCGTAAAAACATGTTTTCACGCTGATGTACACCGTCTTCGCAAACCAGACGTATGCCCATCTGTTTGTTCTCAGCCGTACAGCAGGTAACAAGAGAATCTTTATGGTAATCCGTGTGGATATCCCACGCGCCTGAAGACAGCCAGGAGAAATGGCCATCTGACCATATCCCCACTCTGTTGGCGTGTCCCTGCACATGGTTTTGCTGTCCGACATAAGGATAATAAATGTCTCTTATCTGAAGATGCTGATCAATGTTGACGAGAATTTTGCCGTTTCCGGCTACAAGCTGCCTTGGCATGATCGTTTATACCTTCTGGTACTGCCGGATTTTATCGATGAACTCCGCCGCAGCTTCTTTTGCCTCATCCATGTTCGACCCTTGGGAATAAACCGTGAAAACCGGCTGTTCAACGTCCGGAAGAATAAGAGTCCAGCCGCCTTCCGGATGAAAAACCTTGATCCCGTCAACAAGCTCAACGTTATTGTCCCGTATGTCCTCCATAAGCTTTCTCATGACCTTGCCCTTTTTATCCCACGGACAAGGTACAAATTCCCTCAGCATATTTACATTTGGCAGCAACTCAACCAGTTCTGACAATGCGATCTGCTGTGTAGCCATCATCTCCAGGATATGAATGAGAGCATACTGGGCATCGTACTGAAAGTTCATCACACCGCTGCCTACTTCCATGATGGAACGCGGGTTCGCTTTTGTGCGGATGAGCCTTCCGTTCAGCCGGCCGGCCAGGCTGTCCAGATCGGATGAGCCATAGACGGGGATCGCCATCTCGTTTTGTTTTCCCTCATAAAATGTAACGAGTACGTATAAAGAAAGCATCGTTTCCTCATCGAGCAACTTTCCGGATTCTGTGATCAGGCTGAGCGTTTCCCCTGCCTCACCGACCAAAATTCCAAGATTGGCATTTGTCACTCTCACAAAGGATGCCATTTCCTCGGGTCCAGTCTCTGAAGGAACGGTTAAAAACTCACAATCCAATTTATGAAAAAGAATCGGTATAAAACTCAGATACGGCTGGTGGTTGTAGTTTACAACGATGCGAAACTTTGAATTTCTGATTCTTTTTTTGTTAACGGTCTGCAAAAGGGCTTCGATGTATTCTTCGTTCTTGTAATTGTTGTAGGTGCCTTTCCCGATCATATCAAATGCGGCGCGGCGGTAATCTTCCTGCCAATACGCATTCTCGATCTTCCTTTCCAGATCAGGGTGAATGGGAAGGCCTTTATGGTCATAAAACTCGATGAAGACTTGCTTCTCTCCGCCCCGATTTGAGAATCGGATATAGACGCCGCCTTGAAGATTATCCATCTCGATAGCGAAGCGGACGACCGGAGCAACCGTCGGACTTGTATCAAGGGTATTCACTCCGGCTGACAGCAGTCCCTGGATAAAGGCCTGTTTGATCATACCGGAGAATGAATGGGAATCGCTGGCGATGGCGATATTGCATCCATAAGGCAGCACTGCTCCATAAGCAGAAGCAAGTCTAGCGATATAATCCGGGGTAATTTCTACATTGGCGATCCCTGAAACACCGCGGCTGCCGAATAAAGACTTCGTTGCTTTTCTTCCCCAGATCAGTGAAGTATGAACGAGCGCTTCATCGTAGATCTCTTTTTCCGGCCAGATTTTAACTTCCGGCTTTAAAGTGGACCGTTTTCCGATCTTGCAGTGATTGCCGACAACCGCGTGCTCGTAAATTGCCGCTCCCTGTTCAACCATCGTACCGTTCGCAAGGGTAGCCCCACGAAGCTCACTTTCAGATCCAACGTAGACGTCATGCCATAGGATACTTTTCTTTATTGAAGCTTTTGAGGAAATCACATTATTTCGGCCAATAACTGAATAGCTCTTAATATCTGCTCCCGCTCTGATCACTGTTCCATCGGCAATATGAACAGGGCGTTCCAGCTTTGCACCATCTTCAATGACCACATTGTCTCCCACCCAGATACCCTGATCGATCTCATGGCCTGAAAATGGCAGGTTCACTATGCCGTCAAGCATATCACGGTGTGATTGTCTGTACTGATGCAGGCTCCCGATGTCCGACCAGTACCCGTCAGCAGGATAGCCATACAGCGGACGCTCTTCCTTCATCAGGAGAGGAAACAAATCTTTGCTGAAATCCGTCTGGACATCCTTTTCCATGTACTGAAAGATTTCCGGTTCAAGAACATAAATGCCGGTGTTGACTGTATCGCTGAAAACTTCATTCCAGCTTGGCTTTTCTAGGAAACGGATGATCTCTCCATCCTGATTGGTCATGATCACCCCATATTCAAGCGGGGATTCCACCTGTTTCATAAAGATGGTAACGAGAGAGTCCTTTTCCTCATGGTATCGGATACCCTGTGACAAATCAAAATCAGTCAATGCATCTCCGCTGATTACGATAAATCGTTCATCCAAAAAGTCCTCTGCATTTTTAATGCTTCCTGCGGTCCCGAGCGGTGCCGTTTCCTCAAAGTAATGCAGATTTACGCCAAAATCACTGCCATCTCCAAAATAATTCTTTATGGCTTCTGGCATGTAGTGAAGAGTCACTGCAATATCGGTGATGCCGTATTTTTTCAGCAGCTCTATGCTGTATTCCATTACTGGTTTATGCAGCAGCGGCACCATTGGTTTTGGCAGATTACAAGTCAGTGGACGAAGACGGGTTCCTTTTCCCCCAGCCATAATTACACCTTTCATTTACACACAGCCCCTTATACCGGATTTTTTTGTAAACATTGTTTATACAATGCGCTTGTTTGCTGAGCAATTTCATTCCAGTTAAATACGGTTTCTGCTTCTCTTTTGCCGTTGATGGCGAGAGTGCGCCTTAACTGTTCATCTTGAGCAAGCGTCAGGACTGCCCATGCGAGACTTTCTGGATTACCGGGATAGATTTTAAGCCCGGTCTCTTCATGGCGGATAATGTCTTTCAATCCGCCGGTGTCTGTAACAACGGTAGCTTTTCCAGCCGCCATACCCTCCAGGGCGACTATACCAAACGGTTCATATAGGCTCGGAAACAGGGCAATATCGCATTCAGACAGCAGCCTGTTTCTGTCGTCATCGGATACAAAACCCGTGAAGGTGACATGTCCTTCCAGCCCTTCGTTATGAACCATGCTCCTGTACTCGTCAAGCATCGGGCCTTTTCCAGCGATGATAAACTTGATGCTGCCCATCCGCTGTTTAACAAGATGAGCTGCTTCGATGATCGTCTGAAATCCTTTTTCTTTTACAACACGCCCTACAGAGAATACAAGGATTTCATGTGGATCCTTAAAACGGAATCCCTCGGTGACATCTTCTGTCTGAATCAATTCAGGATCGACGCCATTGGGCAAAATGTGTATCTTTTCTTCTGGCACTCTGAATACTCTAGCCACTTCCTCTTTCATATAAGGGCTGCACACGATTACTTCGCTTGCCTCATAGCAGAGTTCCCACTCTTTTTGATTGATCTCATACTGAAGATCATTATGAATGCCATTATTGCGGCCATGTTCAGTCGCATGGATCGTCGCAATCAGCGGGATGTTCAGTTCGTGCTTTAACCCTTTTGCAGCCACACTGACAAGCCAGTCGTGGGCATGGATGCAATCAAAATTTATTTTTTTGGCAAGCTCTCTCCCCTGATCGGCGATCGCCAGGTTGAGGCTGCCCGTCCAATGGAAGAACTCCTCTGTCTGAGGCTGGTTTGACCTTACTCGATAGACGTGTATTCCTTGGTTGATCTCATGTTCAGGGTATCCATCCACATGGCAAGTGACGACATGTACTTCGTTCCCTTGCCTAACAAGCGTCTTTGCCAGATCAAAGACATGCCTCGCGAGGCCTCCTACGACCATCGGAGGAAACTCCCAGGATAACATCAGGATTTTTTGTTTTTCTTTTTCGGAATGCTGGTTGTATTGCTGCTGTATATAGAGGTCATGTGGAGTTTCAAAATAGCTCGTATCAATGCTTTTTAAAAATGGAAAATCTTTTTCAAAAACTTCGATTGATGCTGTAGTTTGAGGATTCTGCTTGAACAGTTCTTTGATGGTATGAAAACGTTCAATATGGGTTTTAAAACGCTCATTGGCGTATTGTGCCGACGTCTCATTGTCGACGATAAACGCCCAGTCTGAGCTGGCGGCAAGCATCCATTCCCTGATCATCTGTTTAACGTAACGCTTGGCAACAGGTGTCAGAGGAGAATGGAGAGCTACCGCTGAAATGATCTCTCTTTCACATTTATGCAGATGCCGATACATCCACGCGTTTTTCTCATTTAACCAAACCTCGCCGTATTCATTGCGCCCCCATGTTGAAAAAGAGGCGTGGACGGTTTCAAGGTCCTGGTAATGGCGATTAATAAATTCAGTAGGCGTTATCCATTCGACTCTGCCTAAGCTCGCTTGCTGAAACGCAGCGATCCAATCCGTACCCTCGAACCACCAGTGACCGAACAATTCTGCATCAAAGGGTGCCGTGATCAGATGCGGCGGGAAGCATTCGTGTTCTTTTTCGCTGAGACGGGCCTCAATCGTTTCTGTAAAATGCTCCGCATGCTGCTTTACTTTTCCTTCCGCCCATTCACGGACATAAATCTGTTTCTCTTCAACTTGGCCTGTAATGCGGTGATATTTGAGGCCAGTATCAATCCTGATTCCTTCAGGATGGATATGAGGAAGGATATAATCAAGCTCACGATTATAGGCGATATCCCGGTAAAACTCACGGTAATCAACGTCACCTGGATAACCCGTCATTGAGCTCCATACTTTTCCTGATATTTCACGGTTTCTTGGAAACAGTGCGACTCCATGCGGCGAAAAGACGGGGGAACCGATTCCTCTTGCAGATTTGGGGCTGCTGTTCAAGAGCGTTTGTTCATCAACAAATGTGTACAAGATTCCTTTTTGATGCAGCAATTTGTCAATGCCAGGAGTGTAGGCACATTCAGGAAGCCAGAAGCCTTTAGGTTTTTCACCAAAATGCTGTTCAAATGTGGAAATGCCCATGTCGATTTGAGCTTGCAGAGCTTCATGGGTTTGAACATAAGGCAAAAACGCGTGCGTTGCCGCTGTCGTGAAGCACTCCACCGCTCCTCGGGAATGAAAATGCTTGAAACCATTCAGCAGATTCTGATCCCATTTGAAGAACGTATCACGAATACTCTTATATCGTTCACTGTAAAATCGGATTACCTTTGCTTCTTCCCGATCGAGAGAGCGCACCTTTTCTTTTTTTATGAGATTTTCGGTGCTGTCCAAATACTCAAGATATCTCCTCTGAAGGACGGGGTCTGACAGCATTTCCATCACCGGCGGAGAAAAAGAAATATTCCAGGTGAATCCTTCAGGCTGTTGCTCAAGAACCCATAGCAGCGGGATGTAAGTCTCTGTCATTGCTTCGAACACCCATCGTTCTTCAAGCCGGTTGGCCTCTCTATGTTTTACGTAAGGAAGATGGGCATGCAGGATAAATGTGAAATAGCCACTTTTCATCGATTGAAAGCTCCTATCTGATTTTTTGATAGTAAGAATAACTGCTGAAGTTCTCCATCCATTCTGGAACTTCCGCGTTGCCATTCTTCCAGTTCATCACGCTGCTGGTACGGTGTTCGTTCGATTGGTCCCTCGGTGTCTCAACCGGATTGGACCTAAGGACCGTAAAGAAGCTGCCATCAAACGTTCTCGTCCCGATGTCGATGACATACGAACGATCGGGTTCCAGGTGCTGAATAAACCAATTGTTGGTCATCTCCGGTATATCAATTTCAAAGTTTCGATGGGCGTTGTGCCCTTGGAATGTGATGTCTGTAACATCATAGATTTTCATTCGTTTAGGCAACTCACTCCATGGAGTTCTAAAATGGTGTTCAACCATCTTGCGCTTCATCGATGAAATGCTCCAGTAGACATAAATACTTGTGGGAGATTGAACCATGGCAAACAGTGTATCTTCATCAAATTCATACGGCATCACCCACTGGATGGTCTGTTCCTGTTTTGGGGGATCGGCGGGAATGGCTTGCTTCTCTTGCTTCTCTTTTTCGTCTTCCCTCACTTTTCCGGCTTCCTGGCGATATTTGTTCCACCGGTACTGGACTTTTCCGAGCGACATGTTCATCTTTTCGGCGATCTGCTGAAGGGTAAGGCCCTTTTCCTTCATTTTAACGATCTCATTAATCATTTTTTTCACCCCGGTCGTTTAGTAAAGACATAGGTCTAATCCATCTTGCAGAATAGTATTTATATGCCTCCCGATTAATTTGAAGTAATCGTATCATCACAAAATTCATTTCACAATAAACGAAATTTGTAGAAAAATGTAGGTTGCTTAGCATGTCTAATAGAATAGGCTGTGTAAATTTTTTGAAAACGTTTGCTTTACAAACTATTTGCAAAAAACTTTCGAAAATCGCCAATTTTCTACAAAATACAAAGGATTTTTAAAGGCTCAACTGATGGAAGAAGGTTTTTGTTTGTCGAATTTACACAAAAAGGCGGACGATTTGGCGAAAAATCTATTCTTCCTATGAATACTATGGTATAAAAATAAGTGGAATGTTTTTAAAAGAGGAGGATACTATGGAAATTATCATTTTTTCCCTATTGGCATTAGGAATCATTTTACTCGTCGTCTCGTTCCGTAAGGACAAAAGCAATAACCTGGAAGTGCAGCTGGAAAACTTCTCGATTCAATTGATGAAAGAAATGTATCAAGTGAAGAAAAAGCTCAAAGTGCTTGAAGATGAAATGATGATCAACGAGAAAGCTAAATAATTTGATTACGAGGGATTCATGATGACAAACAATACATTAAGAGGTTTCTCTGCAGGTATGATCCTGTCTGCTGGTTTAATAGCAATCGTTTATTTTACACAGGCACCGCCGGAGAAAGAAGCTGAATTAAATGATAATACAGTCAATACATACCTACACTCCAAAAATATGACCGCGATCACTACTGAAGAACTTCAAACCCTGAAAGCCAGCCGGGCTGCTGCAGCTCAAAAAACGAGTGATCCTGCTCCTAAGGTAAAAGCCGAGGAAAAAGTTGTCTACAATGCGACTGTGCACGTTTCCAGAGGAATGAGCACAGGCGAGGTTTGTGATTTTCTTGAGAAAGAGAAAATCATCAAAGACAGCAAATCGTTTCTAAAATACCTGCGCAGCCATAAACTCGAAGGAGAAGTTAGGTTTGGAACCTACAAGGTGAACAGCAAGATGGATTTCAAAAAACTTGCAGATACCCTCACATAAGGTATAAACAAAGGGAGCCGGCTTTTACAGCTGGCTCCCTTTTTATTGGACTATTCATTTAAACCGTAGCGTTTACCCTTTACGAGAAAGATAATGTTTTCAGCGATATTCGTTGCATGATCTGCCGTTCTTTCGATATAACGGCAAACGAAAGATAACTGGGTGATCTGAGCGAGCGACTCAGGATGCTTCGTCATCAGCTCTAAAAGCTCCTGAATAATCTTGCCGTAAAGATCATCTACTGAATCATCTGTATCTGCAAGGTTTTTCGCCAGTACTACATCTTCGTCAACGTATGCTCTGATGGAGTCCGAGAGCATGCCGATCGCGATGTCAGCCATCCTCGGAAGGTCAACAAGAGGCTTGATCAGAGGCTTTTCCCCGATCCGTATCGTTGATTTAGCGATGTTGACGGCAAAATCAGCCATTCGCTCAACATCGGAGGAAATCTTAATCGCTGCAATGATTCTTCGAAGATCTGAAGCGACAGGAGCCTGCTTTGCGATCAGCAGAATGGCCGCATCATTGATCTCGTCTTCAAGCTGGTTGATCCTCTGGTCGTTTTCAATGACTTCAAGTGCCTTGTCGACGTCTTGTTCTTTCAATGCTTCTATTGACTCTTTTAACGCAAACTCTGTTAATTCACCAATTTCAACGAGCATTTCTTTGAGTTCATTCAATTTGATCTGAAAGTTTTCACGTACTACCATTTCGCTTCACTCCTCAAGTTATTATCCAAAACGGCCAGTTACATAGTCCTCAGTTCTTTTGTCAGAAGGAGCGGAAAAGATTTTGCTCGTATGATCATATTCAATCAGTTCTCCCATCAAGAAAAACGCCGTACGGTCAGAAACCCTTGCCGCCTGCTGCATGTTGTGCGTAACCATAACGATGGAATAATTTTTTTTCAATTCAAGAGCGAGCTCCTCAATTTTAATGGTTGAGATCGGATCAAGCGCAGAAGTTGGCTCATCCATTAAGATGACATCGGGCTTTGTGGCGATGGCTCTGGCAATACACAAACGCTGCTGCTGGCCTCCTGACAACCCTAAAGCAGAAGTATTAAGACGATCCTTTACTTCATCCCACAAAAACACATCTCTTAAAGAACGTTCTACAATCTCATCCAATTTCCCTTTTTTCTTGAGTCCATGAATCTTAGGGCCGTACGCGACGTTTTCATAAATGGATTTTGGAAAAGGATTCGCTTTCTGAAACACCATGCCGACTTTTTTCCGCAGATCCACAAGGTCTACTTTTCCATTGATCAAGTTCTGATGGTCATAATTGATCTCACCGGACATCCTGACACCGGGGATATTTTGAATCATTAGATTAAGCGTTTTGATAAACGTTGATTTTCCGCATCCAGACGGTCCGATGATGGCTGTGATCTCATTATTGTAGATTGCGAAATCGATGTCTTTCAGCGCCAGATTTTTTCCGTACCATAAGTTTAAGTTCTTGATGTCAAAAACGGTTTTCTCTTCTGTCAATACTGCTTGTCCCATCATTATCCCCCTTATCCGAAGCGGCCTGTTATATAGTCTTCCGTATCCTTTTTCGATGGATTGGTAAAGATCTTGTCTGTTTGATCAAACTCAACCAGCACTCCGTTTAAGAAGAAGGCGGTCTTATCTGAAATACGTGAAGCCTGATGCATGTTATGCGTCACAATAATAATGGTATAATCCTTTTTCAGTTCCATGATCAAGTCCTCTATCTTGGCATTAGAAATGGGATCCAATGCAGATGCCGGCTCATCAAGGAGCAGAATATTAGGCTTCATGGCGAGAGTTCTGGCAATACAAAGACGCTGCTGCTGGCCTCCTGAAAGGGAAAACGCAGATTCATGAAGCCTGTCTTTTACCTCGTCCCATAAAGCTGCCTTGCGAAGGCTTTCTTCTACAATTTCATCGAGCTTTTTCTTCGAACGGATACCATTAAACTTCAAAGCGTGCGTAATATTATTGTAAATGGATTTTGGAAATGGGTTAGGCTTTTGGAACACCATGCCGATTTCTTTCCGAAGAGCGACAACATTGATGTCATCTCCGATGAGGTTTACATCTTCATAGATGATTCCTCCGGTGCTCCGGGCGCCGGGAATCAGATCATTCATACGGTTAATGGAACGAAGAAACGTTGATTTCCCGCATCCGGACGGGCCGATCAGGGCTGTAACCGCATTTTTTTCAATGGAAAAACTGACGTCCTTTACTGCATGGTTGTCTCCATAGTAAATATTCAGTTTTTCAATATTCAAAGCAACCGGTTTATTCTCTTTCTCTATGTTCGATTTTTTTGTTAATGGTTTTGAATCTTTTTTTTGTTCCATCTCAATTTTCATGGTCCCCCACCTATTCTCTAACATTTATTTAGAAGCCGTTATCTTTTTGTGAACGGCACTGCCGATCCATCGGGCAAGCAAGTTAAAGATTAATACGGAGATGATCAGCACAGCCGATGATCCGTCTGCCACTTCACGCACATCCGGGATTAAGCCCTGTGTGTTCACAGCCCAAATATGCACAGCAAGTGTTTCGGCTGGACGGAACACGTTTAGAGGAGAAGTCGAATCGAACGGGTTCCAGTTTGAAAAATCAAGTGTTGGCGTGGTAAGTCCCGCTGTAAAGAGCAATGCTGCCGCTTCACCAAATACACGGCCTGATGCAAGAATCGCACCAGTTAGAATGCTTGGGAACGCTGCAGGCAGCAGAACGGTTTTGATCGTATGCCAGTGGGTGATGCCAAGAGCAAGACTTGCCTCTTTTTGATCTCTTTGAACCGTGCGAAGGGCATCTTCACAAACCCGAACCATAACGGGAAGGTTAAACACGGTAAGCGCAAGAGCACCTCCAAGAATGGAGTAACCCCAGCCTGTCAGATTAACAAACATCAATAATCCAAACATGCCAATAACAATTGAAGGCAATGAAGCCAATACTTCAATACACGTTCTGATCGCGTTCGTAAGCCTGCCTGGACGGGCATACTCCGCCATGTAAATACCGCCGCCAAGACCAAGCGGAACAGTGAACACCATAGTAAGGAACAAGATGTAGAACGAGTTAAACAGCTGGTTTCCGATTCCTCCGCCTGCTCTGAACGAGCTGGATGGCGAGGTTAAAAATTCAAGATTAAGCTTTGAAAATCCATGAAAGATAATATAGCCGAGCAGTCCCACTAGAACCGTAACAATGGTTGCTGCGATCAAGTAAAAAATAGAGGTAGCAATACGGTCTGTAACTTTGCTGTTCATTAGAACTGCCTCCTAGAAGAAAGATAACGAATTAAGATAATAAAGATAAATGACATCGCTAAAAGAATAAGTGCCAATGACCAGAGGACATTATTTTCAACACTTCCAAATGTGGTATGCCCCATGTTCAGCGTAATGATCGTCGTTAATGTAGCTGATGGATCAGTGATTGCAGATGGAAGTGTACGAACGTTGCCGATGACCATCTGAACAGCAAGTGCTTCACCGAACGCACGAGCCATCCCAAGAACAACCGCGGTCAAAAGGGTTGGCATAGCCGCAGGAATCAATACTCTCCAAATGGTTTGCCATCTTGTCGCACCAATCGCGTAGGAAGATTCTCTCAGACCTTTTGGCAGAGAACTCATCGCATCTGTCGCAATACTGGTAACCGTAGGCAGAATCATAATGGAAAGGACAATCATACCCGCAAGCAAACTGAATCCTTGTCCACCCACTGAGTCACGCAGGAACGGAACAAGAACGGAAAGGCCGATGAATCCATAAACAACAGATGGAATACCAACGAGTAATTCAATGACTGGCTGAAGGATCTTTTTTCCCCAGGAAGGCGCAATTTCCGTCATAAAGATCGCACCGCCGATACCGAGTGGAGCTGCGATTAGAGCAGATAAAAAAGTAACAGCAAAAGAACCTACTATAAATGGAACGGCACCATACGCCGGACTCTCTGCATTGGTTGGATTCCAGTTCGTGCTGGTTAGAAATTCATATAAACTTACCCCATTATTAAAGAAGGCTTGTAAACCTTTCGTACCCAGGAAAATCGTAATGGAAATCGTGGCAGTGATGATGATGAGCGCACTGATTAATACGATGGATTTCCCCCGCAATTCCATTTGGAGTAAAGATTTATTTGATTTTTTTAGCAGCCTTTGACTGGCTGTCATTGTCTTGTTATCCATTTTTCGTACCTCCCCAAAACGCCCTAACAGGGTAAATATCCACTTCTACGGGGACACTTACCCTGATTTAGGCCTCTTAACTTTCTGTTTGGTTATTACTTTTTCGTAATTTTCCCTTGAGCATCACGTTTAACTTCCATTTTGCTAGCAGGGATGTATCCTTGATCAGGGACAAGTTTATTTTGAATCTCATCGCTCATTAAATAATCAAGGAACTGTTTTTCTAAGCCTTTTGGCTCTCCTTTAGTGTAAGAGTGCTCGTAAGCCCAAATTGGGAATTTACCTGTTTGTACGTTTTCATCAGTTGGTTTAACTCCGTCGATGCTAAGTGGTGTTACACCGCTGTTATCTGTGAAGTAAGAGAAAGCAAGGTATCCGATCGCACCAGGAGTTTCTTTGATCAGCTTTTGAACCGTGTTGGAAGAATCTTCTGTAGCTGCGCCTTCAACAGGTGCGTTGCCGTCAAGAGCGTATTTTACGAAAGTAGCACGAGTACCAGAAGAATCAGGACGGTTGATTAGAGCAATCTTTTGGTCTTTTCCGCCGAGCTCTTTCCAGTTCTTTACTTTTCCTGTAAATACTTTAATCAGATCTTTTTTAGAAATATCTTTGATGCCTACTTCCGGGTTAACTGCTGCAGACATACCAACAACAGCAACTTGGTGATCTTTAAGCTTGTCAGCTGGGATTCCTTCTTTTTCTTCAGCAAAAACATCTGAGTTACCGATCTTAACAGCACCTTCAGCAACTTGGCTCAAACCAGTACCACTTCCGCCTGCTTGTACTTGGATATCAGCGTCAGGGTTTTCTTGAGTGAATTGTTCTGCTGCTGCTGCAACAAGCGGCTGCATTGCACTTGAACCAGAGATAACGATGGATCCAGATGCTTTTTTGCCATCTTTATTTCCATCTGTTGAAGCACCTTCATTGTTTTTGTTTCCACATGCTGTAGCGAACACGAGGAGCATAGCCAATACTGCTAAAAGGTAAGCGGATTTCATTTTCTTCATTGTTTTAGGTCCCCCTAGTATGATTTTAAAAGAATTTTGCATTTGATAGAGATTTTGCTTATTCGGTATGTCCTTGTCTCTATCGCACACCCCCAACAAGTTCTGTTAATCACTTCACAATATTAGAATAAGCGACGATTATTAATGCTGTTTGAATGGAATGTAAAGAGATTGTAAATAAAACAAGACTACAGTACTATGTTTTTCTAACTAGAATGAATTATACAAATGAAAAAACGCGCCCAAAGGACGCGTTTTTTTTCATCTTATCTAGTTATTTTTTCTTATTTCCGTCTGTTTTCAGCTTAAAGTATTCATCTAGAGCAGCTGCACCGATCTCATTGTTGATCGAGCCTTCACGTACATTTGGCACGACAACGGCAAAAGCAACTTCCGGATGATTATACGGTGCATAACCGATCAGTGTTTTGTTGTTTAAACCAGATTTCTTATCCACCTCGGCCGTTCCGGTCTTGCCTGCCGGGTTATAAGACTTATGTTTGAAAAAGGCTGCCGACGTTCCCCTGCTGCCGACCATAACCTGTCGGAATCCTTGATGAACAACATCAAGGTATTCTTGCTTCATTTCAATTTTGTTCATGACATTTGGTTCAAACTTATAGACGAGTTTGCCCATTTTACCCGGCTGAACTGACGGTTCACGAACCTCTTTCAGGAGATGAGGCTGCATTCGGTATCCATTATTGGCAATGGTGGAGATATATTGAGCCATCTGAAGAGGTGTATACGTATCGAACTGTCCAATCGAAAAGAACATAGCCTGTGCCAATTGGTCACTCATACCTGTGTTATAACCGGTTGCTTCAGAAGGGAGATCGATCCCGGTCGGAACACCAAGACCGAACTGGCTGTATGAATCCCTTAATACTTTAAATGCTTCGTCCACATGGCGGTCAATATAACGCTTATGTGAATAGTCATATCCGGCAAGCTTCATGGCAATATTCCACATATAAACATTCGAGGAAGCTTCCAGTGCTTTTACCGGACCGATGCTTCCCAAGTTTTCGTGGGATTTCATCTTTCTTCCGTCTCCAAACGTCAGCGGTGCATCGTAAAAATGAGTGTTTGGTGTGATGGCACCCTGCTGAAGACCCGTTAGTACTGTTGCTCCTTTAACCGCAGAACCCATGGCGAAGGAATTATACACCGTTCCAAATGGGGCATTCTTGTACTTCCCTGTCTTTTTATCATATTCTTTACCTGCCATGGAAAGCACTTCACCATTCTCCGGATTTAGCATCACCACATAAGCTTCCGTCAAATCACGATTTGCGTAAGCTGACCCTCCGGACTTGGCTTTCTTCAGTTCTTTTTCAATAATTTGTTCGACTTTTTGCTGAAGCTGCATGTTAATGGTAAGTATCAGGTCCTTCCCCCTGGAACCTTCCACTTCAACCGGATCGCCTACCGGGTTGCCCGATTTGTCTGTGACAAACTGCATTTTTGACTTTTGTCCCCTAAGCAATGATTCATACTGCTGTTCAAGAAAACTCGTTCCTACTAAATCATTGCGTTCGTTTCCCCGAGAAATGTAATAATCCATTTTACTCTGAGGGATCTGTTTTACCTGTCCAAAAAGAGCTTTGAACGTGTCGCCATATGGATATGCCCGCTTGGCATCAGGTTTGATATCCACCCCCGGCAATTCACCCAAATGCTCACTTATCTCCGCGATCTCTTTTTGCGTGGCGCCGATTTTAATTCGCTGAGGCGTCAGGGCGTATCCCCTGTCCATCTCCCGCTTAATGGCCAGTACCTCGATCTGTTGGGGAGTAAAGCTATTCAGATCCTTCTTTGTTATCTGATCCAGCATCAGGTTGTAATAATCATCATCGCTGAGACCTTTTTTCTCTTTTTTACTGATCCTGCTTTCTACTTCCTTCTTGTTTAAAAAGATAAAATAATCTTTCTTGTCCCGTTCTGTCACACTTTTTGTATCCTTTTGAATATAGCGCGCCAGTTTTTTTGCGACGGCCTGCCGATCCTCGGGACTCGTTTTTTGTGTTCGTGTATACGTAATAGAATAAAGAGGCTTATTATCCACCACGACCCGGTCCTGCGTGTCGAACATCTTTCCTCTTGGTGCATCAAGCCTTGCAGTTACGTTTTCTTTTTTGTCCGCCGATCGATGATACTCTTCACCCTGAACTATCTGTACATAACCCAGCCTGAAGATCAATACCGAAAACAAAAAGAACACGGCAAGAAACAGCGCATTCAAACGCATCGGTACATGATTTCTTTTCTTTTTTTCTTTAGTCATTCATTCCACCCTTACTTATGTATGGAAATCGTCGTTTCCATTTTCGACAAATTGATTTACTAAAATAATTTTAACAGTTAATCAATCTTTCCGAAAGAAAAATGTCATATCCTAGTTCGATCTTCCGTATCTTTATTGTGCTGTGAATAGTTCGCCAGAATGTCTGTTTTTTGAAGGGTGGGAAACCGTATGGAACGTACGCAAAAATAAATGATAAAATGTCCTGCTCCTAAAACAGGCAGCAGTACGGGAATACAATAGTCTCCGTTAAAATAAGTAATGGTTACCATTAAAACCACAATGGAAAGAATTCGTCCTGCGTTTAAGTGCAATTCCCTTACGACAATATATTCTACCCGCATCGGTCCCGCGTTTTCCGACCGGCCGATCACATCGTAAGTCAGTGATACATAGGGAACAAGAAGCAAAGGGTAAGCGATCGAAATTACGACTCCATAAAAGAGAAGCAGGGGAAACGTCACTTTCAGCAGAAAAAGGAAAGGCGACAGGAAAAGGATCAATCCGCCGGCAAAGATTGATTTTTTTCTCCGTTCTTTGGTCATCATCCGTGAAACGATAAAATAACCGACGAACGATACGGCAGATTGAACAAGCCCAAAAGTTCCGAGCGCAAATTCACTGTCTGAAATGATGTACACCCAAATAACAATTAAAAAAACGAACGTCCCTTCCCTGAAACCCTGAAAAAAGTGGGCATTTAAAATGCGTCCCCAATTTATGTTGGTTGTCCTTGATTTCAATACCTGCCAGACAAAAAACTTCCCCTCTGCCTTCTGCCTGCTCAAGAAAAAACTTATGACGACCGCAGTGAAAAATAAGACCAATGAAATGCTGAAGATGATGCGATACCCCGTAAACTTATCCAGCTGGGAAATTAAAAATCCCGAGGTCATCGGGCCGACCATCCCTGATAGAGAGGTGAGCACGCCAAGATAGCCATTAAAATTATCCCGTGTATCCGGTTCGGTCACTTCAAAGGTAAGGACATTAAAAGCGAGCCAATAAAAGCCAAGCCCGGCACCGAGCAGGCCGCCAAGTATAAGCAGGTAGTCACTTGCCTCTTTTCCGAGAAAAAGTACATATAAATAAAAAAAGGATAAAATGGTAACACCGATCCGAAGTACAATCACCCGGTCAATTTTTTTCGTGAGCTTCCCTGCAATAAAAAAGGCAACCGGCTGAATGCACACAATCGACAAATTATAGAGAGCAATATCCTTCAGTTCACCCGATTGTTTCCACAAATAAATGTTAACAAATGTATTAGAAAGCGCCGTACTCAATGAAAACAGCCCGCCTACGACAAGCAGCAATAACAGTTCTTTCTTTCTGTCCGTGTATCCAAACAAATTGAACTTCATTTTGTTCTCGCCCCTTTGCAATTCACATGTAGTTTTCACAACTTCAAAGGGGCTATTCGCCAATCAGAGAATTGGTTTTTATTGTAAATCGGTAAATTAAAAACCGGCCAGTGTCTTTTTAAAAAGACACTGGCCGGTCCATGTAGCATTATTTTGCTTCGTTATAGCGTTTTTCAACTTCATCCCAGTTTACTACGTTCCAGAAAGCATTGATGTAGTCAGGACGCTTGTTTTGATACTTCAAGTAATAGGCATGCTCCCAAACATCAAGGCCCAAAATCGGGGTTTTGCCTTCCATCACAGGGTTATCCTGGTTTGCTGTGCTTGTTACTTCGAGCTCACCGTTATTAACGACTAACCAAGCCCATCCGGATCCGAAACGGCCTTTAGCGGCATTTGCAAATTGTTCCTTGAATGCGTCAAGGCTTCCAAATTTGCTGTTGATGCGTTCCGCTACTTCACCAGTAGGTTCGTTGGATCCGCCTGGCTTCAGGATCTCCCAGAATAAGCTGTGGTTCGCATGGCCGCCGCCATTGTTTCGAACAGCAGTGCGGATGTTCTCAGGAAGTGAATCCAGGTTAGAGAGAAGCTCCTCGAGGCCTTTGCTTTCAAACTCAGCTTGGCCTTCAAGCGCTGCGTTCAAGTTATCCACATACGTTTTGTGGTGACGATCGTGGTGAATATTCATTGTAGTTTCATCGATGTGTGGTTCTAGTGCATTTGCAGCATAAGGTAAAGCAGGCAGTTCAAACTTTGCCATGTTAATCTCCTCCTTGGTATGTAAGCATTTTTTATATTTCATTTTGGAGAAAAAACCCCAAAATTGAAAACATAGTTAAGCAACAATAATGTTTAATAAGTATCCCAACTCATACATTATCAGATTTACCCGGAACTTTCAACGATTTAACCCTTTTTAATCCAAAGCTTATTATGTACATTTCGTGATGCCTTTTATCCCCGTGATCGTTTTGATTGTGCGGCTTTTTTGTACAAACAAAAAACCTTCACCATTCATGGTGAAGGTTGGATATGTATGAACATGGTGGCTCGAGACGGAATCGAACCGCCGACACGAGGATTTTCAGTCCTCTGCTCTACCGACTGAGCTATCGAGCCAAGATTTAGTATTTCTGTCCATCGGTCCCTGTCTCTTCCTCTACAAGAGAAGCTGACGCTGGGTATCCGTCGAGACAACTCGCCGCCTAATCACGAATGTGTTGCTCGTGACTGAGCTATCGAGCAAAATTGGTTGCGGGGACAGGATTTGAACCTGCGACCTTTGGGTTATGAGCCCAACGAGCTACCAGACTGCTCCACCCCGCGATGATATGAATGGTTGTGGACGATGTGTCCGAGTATATGACTGTCTCTTCCTCTGCGAGCATTTTCTTGGATGTTCAAGCGTCGAGACAAGTGAGCAATCATTCAAATAAAAAATGGAGGAGGTAGAGGGATTCGAACCCCCGCGGGCTTTTACACCCCTGTCGGTTTTCAAGACCGATCCCTTCAGCCGGACTTGGGTATACCTCCACTTGAAGAAAAATGGTGGACCCTGTAGGACTCGAACCTACGACCAATCGGTTATGAGCCGACCGCTCTGACCAACTGAGCTAAGGGTCCATGTGGTAAAGTTGAATATATGGGTATGTATGTAAGAAATGGGGCGACCGATGGGAATCGAACCCACGAATGCCGGAACCACAATCCGGTGCGTTAACCACTTCGCCACGATCGCCATCGCCTAAAAAATATGGTAGCGGCGGAGGGAGTCGAACCCACGACCTCACGGGTATGAACCGTACGCTCTAGCCAGCTGAGCTACACCGCCATATTTTGGCTCCACAGGTAGGACTCGAACCTACGACCGATCGGTTAACAGCCGATAGCTCTACCACTGAGCTACTGTGGAACAATATGCTGTCCCCTTAGGGACAAGAATTACTATACCATTTTTCTGCTATGTAAGTCAACCTTTTTTTCGCTTTTTGCGAAATTCCTTGGTGAGACAGACATAAATATAGCACGTCCCCAACATTATAGCAAGCCATTTTTTAAATTACGACAAATAGGAAATATCCAATCATGACCGCCTGAATGATGACTTTAGCAACAGTACCCCCCAAGAAACCAAGGACAGATCCAAATCCCACCTTTACGGATTCTCCCATTGATTTGCGCCCGATCAGCAATTCCGCAAGAAATGCACCTAAAAACGGGCCGGCGATGATACCGGCTACAGGTATGATAAAAGGGCCGACGAGCAAACCAATCGTACTTCCCCAGATGGCCGCTTTAGACCCTCCCCTTCTTTTTACACCGTACAAATTGCTGAAGTAATCGACAACGAACAAACTCGCCAGCAAAAATACTTGTACTGCGATAAAGAAGACCGTGAATGGCTGAAAGGAGTAAAAGATACCGTAAAGCACGAACCCGAGCACCATAAAAAGAGCCCCAGGCAGAATGGGAAAAATCAAGGCGGCAAATGCCAGGAGAAATGACACGCCGATCAATATCCAATAAAGAAAATCCAAAATAATGCCCCCTTCACCATCCAGTTTACCGTTCCAGCACAGCCTCAGCAATATTTACCGAATGGTCACCGATCCGCTCAAGGTTGCTTATAAAGTCAACATACACCACACTCTCTTGTCCTGTGCTCAAATTGTTGTTTATGTCCTGGATATGCTTCTTTCTCAGTGTTTTCTCCATTTCATCAATATCATCCTCAATCGTTAAAACCTCTTCTGCCATCCGTTTATCATTTGTTTCAAGAGATATGATGGCCTTGGTGAGACAGGATTGAGTCAGCATCATCATGTTCTCAAAATCACGTGTTGTAACTTCCGACAGCTTAATGTTATTCCTGGCCATGAAACAGACCATATCAATCATATTTTTTATATGGTCACCGACTCGTTCAATGTCTTTGCATAGATTGAGAAGCATTGTGTGCTCTGTTGATTCGTTCTTTGACAAGGAATGAATGGATAATTTAACGAGAAACTTCGTGATTTGTCGGTCAAACCGGTTGATTTCCTCTTCATACTGCATGGCGATGTCCGCATGCTTGTTTTTCCGTGTTTGGAAGAAAAGAAGCGCCTGGTTGAGCCCTTCCCGTGAATAGGCTGCCATTTTCAGCAGCTCCTGCCGTGCTTGATGCAAGGCAAATTCCGGTGAACTGTTGATGACTTTTTGATCCAATTTGACCGTTTTATTGTCGACAGACCACTCATCATCTTTGATCAGTTTCGAAACAATAAAGACGAGCAGCGAAATAAACGGAAATAAGATGATCACATTCCCTACATTAAAGATACCATGCGCAAAAGCAATCTCCATGGTCGGCTGCAGTTGGAGGCTGCCTGAAATCCATTCGATCAGCCCTTTGTATGGAACAAAGAAAATCACAAATATAATCGTCCCAATCACATTAAACAGTACATGGACCAGTGCTGCTCTCTTCGCGTTCTGAGAGGCGCCGACCGCTGCAATAACAGCTGTGATCGTCGTTCCGATATTATCTCCAAAAAGAACGGGAAGCGCACCTGTTAAATGAATAAGGTCCATGGAAAACATCTGCTGCAGGATGCCAACGGTCGCGCTGGAGGACTGCAGAATCATTGTAGCTATAGTTCCAAGGGCGATGCCCAAAAACGGCTGCTGGTTTAAATGTTCAGTGATGTTTTTAAAATCCAGGGAGGACTGCAAAGGTTCCATCCCGGCCCCCATCAGCTGCAGGCCGTAAAATAACCCGCCAAGACCGAATAAGATTCTTCCGATAAATACATATTTGTAATCCCTGATAAAAAACACAAAGAATGCCCCTGCAGCAAGCAGCGGAAGACCGAAACTCGCAGCATCAAATCCAATGATGAACGCAGTAAATGTTGTACCGATGTTGGCCCCCATTATGATGCCAACAGCCTGGCGTAGTGACAGCATCCTGGCATTCACAAGCCCTACCGTCAGAACAGTGGTGGCTGAACTGGACTGAATCAGCATGGTCACGAATAAACCCGCCAGTATCCCGGTAAACGTATTGGTCGTCAGACTGTCCAAAAGATTTCTCAGCCGGTCGCCCGCTGAGTTTTGCAGACCCTCACCTAAATATTTAATTCCAAAAAGAAAAAGGCCGAGCCCGCCTATGAATTGAAACAGCATATCCTGAACGCCCAATGAATTGACAACCCCTTTATCTAATCTCCTTATGTCATTATCTAGTTTTATGAAGGACATGTAAAGATGCTTCGCAAAACCTTTACAAAGGAATGGTCTGCGCATTGTTTGTTTCCCCATTATTCGCTAAAATTAAAAACAGACCATTCATGAAATGAGGAGTTCAATGAAAATTTTCAGCCATTTTTTCAAAAGCCTGTATTCACCTCCGACAATTGCCCGTCTCCGTTATCAGGGAATCGGCAAAGCCATCGGCTATGTATTTTTTTTAATCCTGCTAACTTCGATCCCCGTGGGCATCAGCTTTTCCTTATCCTTTAAATCAGGCCTCGAAGAGTTCAAGCAATCAATGACCTCCGAGATTCCTGATTTTACGCTTCAAAATGGAAAGCTGGCCTCCGATCTGAAAAAGCCGGTTATCCATACCGACAGCAGCGATACCTTTATTTTTGACACAACCGGAACGATCAAAGAGGATGACCTTTCAGATTATACAAATGTCATTGCTCTCTTGCATAATGAAGCTATCGTTATATCCGGCGGTGAGACACAGAAAGTCCCATATAACAGTTTAGGGGATTTGAGTCTGACCAAAAAGGACATCAGCTCCTGGACCAACACCTTGGTCGATCTTCTGCCTATACTGCTTCCTTTGTTATTTTTGTTTATCTATGTGTTTACGGTCGCATTAAAGTTTATCGGTGTCACGGTATTAGCCGTCATCGGTTTGGTACTGCAGAATATCAGCCATCGAAACCTATCTTACAGACATTTATGGGTGATGTCTGCTTATGCAGTCACACTTCCTACTGTATTCTTCGCCATCATGAAAGTTTTACATACAGAGGTGCCGTTTTCTTTCCTCATTTACTGGGCAGTTGCATCTATATTTCTTCATCTTTCTATAAAAGAAACACCTTTGCCTATAGGATAAAAAAGAAGGAGCCTTCCGGCTCCTTCTTTTGACTTTGCTATTTTTGGAAAAGACCTTTTATCCCATCAATGATAGAAATGATAAAATCGATAAACTTTTGCAGAAAAGATTGGGTTTCTTCTTTATTCAAGAAACCATCTAAATTATCCCGAACATTCTGAAGCTGATTTTGAACGTTATCCCAGTTGATGTTCAGATCCTTCATTCGATTAAATAGGGACACAAGTCCGTTTAATTCTTCATCTGTCAGCTGAATGCCGAGCCGCTCAGCGACACGTTTGATCAAGTCACGCAGTTCGTCTTCATTTTTAACCGGATGATCAGCCAGCTCTTGTTTAATTTCTGTGATCAGCTGTGTTGCTTCCTTTGTGCCGATTCTGTCACCAAGCTGTGCAGTTTTTACAACCTCTTCATTAGCCACTTGCTTTTTTTCTTCAGAAATATTTATGTTGGATTTTTGTTCATAGGCCTTCAGGATACCGGTAAGAGCAGCAGTGCCGGATACCTCAAACGGCGCGGTGACATAAATATCCGCGTCCTTAACCCCAGCCGTAACAAGCGCATTAACGATCATGCTGTCCGTTACCCAGTTGATGTTTTTTGAATCGACATGAAGCCCTTTGCCTTTCTCAGCAAGTGTAATTTTTGAAGAAGAGATGGCACGGGTTCCTAACTGTGCTTTGGAAATGTACTTCCCTAGATATTGGTGCTCTTCTTCATTCGACACCGTTACAGTATCCACATTGGAGTCTACACCCATCTCATTCAAAATCTGTTTCTTTTGGTCCGGTTTCAAATCTTCGCCAAGTGTTACGATTACATCTCCTGGCGCTGCATCAGCAAATGCTTTTAAAGGTACCATCAACGTAAGTACAACCATTATTGGCACTACCCATTTTGCGTTCCATTTCATCTTTATTCTCCACCTCATTGTTCGTATTTCCCTTTTCTCCACTATCTGTGTCTCTTTCTTCTCAGACACATTTCCATTTTACACCACACAACTTTCAGGGAGCAATTTCTAACTTGAAAATGAAGTGTGTAAAAAAGGAATAACCCCCGCGGCTGCAGCATATATATTCTCCATATATCAAAAGGGGGACAAGCCAGTGAAAAAGTTTCTGCTCTTCTGCCTGTCTTTATTAATCGTCTATACGATCGCCTATGATCTCAAAATCGGAACCCTACAGTCCTACAGTTCAAAACCTGCCCCCGTTGCTGCAGTTAGTATAAAAAATAGCATACCTTATAAAAAAGTCAAAGTTTCTTCTGGAGATACCGTTCTCTCCATCATTGAAAAAGTCAATCCTGAATCACTTTCAAAGCCGATTCCTGAAATCATCAAGGACTTTCAACGATATAATCACAATATTCGGCCGGAAAGCATTCAAGTTGGAAAAATGTATAATTTTCCGGTCTACAAGCAAGTAAAACACTAGATTTCTTGCCAAACTAAAGGAACCCTTGATAAAATGTACTACTGTACAGATGTTGATTCATATCTGTCATACTTGAAATTAAAGGAGCGGTTCACCAATGAGTGAAATTACGCATCGTTCAAAAACGAGACCAGTCAAAGTCGGCCCATTAACGATCGGCGGCAGTGACCAGGTCATCGTTCAAAGCATGACGACTACAAAAACACATGATGTTGAAGCCACCGTTGCAGAAATTAAACGCTTAGAAGAGGCAGGATGCCAAATTGTCCGTGTCGCCTGTCCTGACATGCGCGCAGCAGAGGCTATTGCCGATATAAAAAAACAAATATCCATTCCGCTTGTCGTAGATATCCACTTTGATTATAAGCTCGCACTTAAAGCGATTGAGGGAGGCGCTGATAAGATCCGGATCAACCCGGGCAACATCGGGCGCAAAGAAAAAGTAGAAGCTGTCGTTAAAGCGGCGAAAGCTAAAGGAATTCCCATCCGTATCGGTGTTAACGCCGGTTCACTTGAGAAGAAATATCTTGAAAAATACGGATATCCGACAGCAGAAGGCATGGTTGAGAGTGCGCTTGATCATATTAAGATTCTAGAGGACCTCGATTTTCATGACATTATCGTATCGATGAAGGCTTCTGATGTTAACTTAGCGATCGAAGCTTATGAAAAAGCTGCCCAAGCCTTTGATTATCCTCTTCATCTCGGCATCACCGAATCCGGAACTCTTTTTGCCGGAACCGTAAAAAGTGCGGCTGGATTGGGTGTTATTCTTAACAAAGGAATCGGAAACACACTCCGTGTATCGTTAAGTGCGGATCCAGTTGAGGAAGTGAAGGTAGCAAGAGAACTCTTGAAATCGTTCGGGTTGCTCTCTGATGCGGCTACATTGATTTCTTGCCCTACCTGCGGAAGGATTGAAATTGACCTGATTTCGATCGCCAATGAAGTAGAAGAATATATCTCTAAAGTCCGTGCGCCGATCAAGGTTGCTGTGCTCGGCTGCGCTGTTAACGGACCAGGAGAAGCGCGAGAAGCTGATATTGGAATCGCAGGCGCAAGAGGCGAAGGTTTGCTTTTCCGCCATGGAGAAATAGTACGCAAGATCCCAGAAGATCAGCTGCTTGATGAGCTGAAAAAGGAAATTGATAAATTGGCTGAAGAGCATCATGCTAAACAACAAGCAGAATTAGTAAATTAACAAAAAGCCCGCCGGCAAGTCCGGCAGGCTTTTATGCTCCGATAGTTAAAAGAAGGGGGCAAACAATAAACCGATGACAATGGAAGCAATCCCGATTCCGATTGCCCAGTAACCAGAAGTGGTTGCTCCGCGCCTAGCTGCAATAAAACCGCCGATAATCCCGGCAGCTCCGAAAAGCACAGGAAGAATAAACAATGACAGGACAGACAGGATAACGGAGAACATTCCGATTACCCTTCCTGCCTGGCCGCCGCCATCTCTTTCTTCATGTCTTTCTCTTGCTGTACGCTCACGCTCGTCTCGGGGACGATCATACTCAGGAAGGGCTGCTCCGCTTGTGATCGGGACAACATCAGCAGCCATTTCCTCTCTGTAATCCGAATCCCGGTTAACAGGTTCTCGACTGTATTCCGATTCAAATTCTTTATCTTCTGCCATACCAAATCCCTCACTTTCTTTGGTGGAGCGTTTTTAGTATGGCTTTAATAAAGGTAAATATAGTTGTTAATTTAATGAAAAGCTGAGCAAACAAAAAGGAGCGGTGTACGCTCCTTTTCGTTATTGTTTCCGTTTAAAGGTATGGCAGCATGTTTCAGCTGATTTATGGGCACTATCCTTATGCTTCGCATCGCCGATTAAATCACCGCTTGCTTCCATGTCATATTTATTGTTCGCGTGTTTATCGATTTCAACCAAGATGGCGTCAGCAACACAGTTGTTGCCTTCTCCCCAATACGTGCAATTGGCTACATTACATTTTACTGTTGGCAAAATGGCTCCCTCCTTTTGCAGATAGGATTCCACATTTGCAAGGGACTCATACAACGTTCAGTTCACATACCTGACAGACTCCGTAAATTTCGAATTTATGGCCGGTTACTGTAAAATCAGACAGGTCTGAAGTTACATTTTCCATTGGACAGGCATTGATTTCTTTTGTTTTTCCGCATTTTAAGCAGATTAAATGATGATGGTGCTCCCTTGTTGGACACGTGAAACGAAACTTTTTCTCTCCCTCCAGCTCTGTCTCTTCTAAGATATCCAGATCAGAAAAGGTGGAAAGATTCCGGTAAATCGTGTCAAAGCTCAATCCCGGATAGTTCTCCTTCAGCGAATCCTGAACGTCTTTGGCACTTAAATACCTTTTTTCATCAGAAAACAGCTGAAGCATATCTTTTCGCTTATCGGTATATTTATAGCCCTTCCTTTTTAATAAATCAATGGCGGTTGAAACGTCCATACTGCACCTCCACTATTGGTTAATTGCAATTTTTCTATTGGAACGCAGCTTCTTCCACAGAAGAGAGAGTAATAAAATGATGACCGAGATCATAACGATCGTTCCTCCTGGTGCGAAGTCCAGGTAATACGAAAGAATCAGTCCAAGAATGACGGCTGTTTCACCAAAGACGACGGACAGCAGAAAGGTCTGTTTAAATCCATTCGCGAGCCTGATACTCGCCGCAACCGGCAGGGTCATCAATGAAGACACAAGAAGGATGCCTACAATCTTCATGGATGAAGCAATGACAAGAGCCACTAAAACAATAAAGAAAAAATTTATCCATTTTCCTTTGATCCCAGAAACCGCTGCCTGTTCTTCATCAAAAGAAAGAACAAATAATTCTTTATATAAAAAGATAACAAAGGCAAATACGATCAGCAAAATAAAGAAGATCGTCCATACATCAGATTTTTTTACAGCCAGCACGCTTCCGAATAAATAATTAAACAAGTCCGTATTGAATCCATTGGCAAGTGAAATAAAGATCACACTCAGTCCTATTCCGGCTGACATGATGATTGGTATGGCAAGTTCTTCGTAATGCTTATACACCTTGCGCAGCTGGTCGATCCCTACTGCACCTCCTACCGAGAAGACCATCCCCATATAAATCGGATTCAGCCCGCTGAAGAATCCGACATTACGGCCAAGCATCAGGTTTGCTGCGATGCCTGCCAATGTAATATGGGAAAGTGCATCCGCGATTAAAGATTGCCTTCTAACAACAATGAATACGCCAAGTACAGGGGCCAATAAGCCGATCATAATTCCTGTAATAAACGCATTTTGCAAAAACTCATATTGAAAAAACGGGAATGACATCCACTCTTCCTCCGGTTAATGTTGATGTTCTAGTACATGGACATGATGCCCATACATTTGTGAAAATCCTTCTTTAGAGACCTTTTCAAACTCGGCAGTATTGCCATGAAAGTGCAGCTGTTTATTCAAACAAGCGACATGGGTAACATAGTCAGACATGACTCCTATATCATGAGTAACGAGCAGCAGCGTCAAGCCTTTCTCACGATTCAAGTTCTTCAGCATCTGATAGAAGCCGGCAACGGATGCAGCGTCTACACCGACCGTGGGCTCATCCAGTATTAACAATTTCGGATCGCTAACAAGCGCTCTCGCGATGAACACCCTTTGCTGCTGTCCTCCAGAAAGCTCCCCGATATTCCGGCTCATATAGTCTGCCATGCCTACGGTTTCAATCGCCTGCTCAATTTTTCGTTTATGCACTTTGTTCAAAAAACGGAAAAGGCCAACCTTTCCAAAAAGACCCATCGATACTACTTCATAGACCGTCGCTGGAAAGGCCGTATTAAAACTGTTGGCTTTTTGTGATACATACCCGATTTCATCCCAATTTTTAAATAGGCTCAATTGCTGTCCGAACAAATATACATTGCCGGATTGCGGTTTTAAAAGTCCTAAAAGACATTTGATCAAAGTGGATTTGCCAGAGCCATTCGGACCAACCAAGCCCATGAACGATCCTACGGGGATCTCAAAAGTGATATGTTCAAGAACGTTTCGGTCTTGATAATGGAATGAAAGGTCCTCTATTCTAACGGCAGGTTTATTTTGCTTTGACATACGCGCCTCCATCTAATAGTAACGGTTACGATTTAAATTCCAATAAATTATACAAGAAACCCCTCATTTTGTAAAATAGCACGATTATCCTCTCAACTTTTTCAACAAGTTTTGTTTTAAAGTTCCGTGATCATGAAGAATTTCATCTGCTCGAGACAGCTTCTCTTTTGGCATTGTTGTCAAGAGCGCAAGAACATGAGCACCTGAATCAGCGCCGGATTGAATACCGAGTGGTGCATTTTCAACGACAATCCATTCATCGGCTGCAAAGGGGAACTGTTTGAATACTTTTTCATAAGGCTCTGGGGAGGGCTTCCCTTTTTTTACATCATCTCCCGTGATGACAGCATCAAATGAAACCGGCAGCTGTTTAAGCACTTCATGAACAAACTCTTTTCTGCTTCCTGAAGCAAGGGCGATCGGAATTCCTGCTTCCTTTAAAGCCTTTATGGCCTCAACCGTATCTTTATAAAAGGAATACTGCGAATGCTGAACAAAAAACGCCCGTTTAATATGATAAATAGACTGCTGTTCAAGTTCAGATAATTGGAGAAAACGATGTTGATCAACATGAGTGATGGTCTGCATGCCCGGCATGCCTTCCAGCTCATAAAAATAATCTTCACTGATGTTATAACCCTGTTCCCCAAAAGCATAATTCCATGCTTTCGCATGGTCTTTCATCGTATCCACCAAAACTCCGTCCATATCAAAACATACTGCTTTATAAGTCATGATGTATCTTCCTTTTCTGAGTTAAATGTCTGCCCCCCCTACTGTTAATAACTTAAAAAAGAAGGAGTAGTCAAGAAGAAGGCATTGCGTTATAATTTTTAATTGGCAGCTCTTCAGCTGCTGGGTGGGAGAGGGATAAGTAAATAAAGAAGGGAAACACTTGAACGTATCAAAATTTTTTCAGTTAGAGAAATACAGCAGTTCCATAAAACAGGAAGTATTGGCAGGTGTGACTTCATTTTTCACTGTTGCTTATATCATTATTGTCAATCCGCTAATACTGGCTGATGCTGGTATGCCCTATTACGGTGTACTTCTGGCCACCATTCTGACCTCTGTTGCCGGATGCTTTTTTATGGGGTTCTATGCAAACGCCCCGATTATTTTGACACCGGGTATGGGAGTCAACGCCTTTTTTACGTATACGATCATACAAGGAATGGGACTCTCATGGAGAGAAGCGCTTGCAGCTGTTATCATCTCCGGTATTTTATTTCTCATTGTCGCATTCACCCGTCTGAAAGATGTACTGTCTGAAAGTATTCCTGCTTCTTTAAAGCATAGTATAACGGTTGGAATTGGATTATTCCTCGCCTTTATCGGCTTGCAAAAAGGCGGAATCATTGAAGCCAGCTCAACTACATTTGTAAAGCTTGGCTACCTGGGAAATCCGGCCACATTGCTCACCATCATCGGGCTAGTTGTTACTCTATTCCTTTTTTCAAGAAATGTAAAAGGCAGCTTCTTGATTGGGATTGCGATTACATGCCTGATCGGTTACCTTACAGGATGGGCACATGGTACAGAAGATGACCATAATACGCTTGAATTAGAACCGTTTATGCAGCTCTTTTTCGGTGCGGATTTTAGAGGCGTCTTCAGCCTTCCATTCTGGATTGCCACTTTTTCTCTTACAATGATTGTTACATTTGAAAATATGGGGCTCCTTCATGGCCTGCTGCCGGATCACAAAAAATTTCCTAAAGCTTTTCAGGCTAATGCCGTCACATCGCTCATTTCCGGTATTTTCGGTACAAGCCCTACCATTTCAACGGTGGAGAGTGCTGCTGGAATTTCCGAAGGAGGAAGAACCGGTTTGACGAGTGTCGTTACAGGAATCCTGTTCGTTGCCTCGATTGCTGTCACACCATTCTTGAGCATGATTCCCAACGGGGCGATCGCTCCTGTTTTAATCATTATCGGCGGATTGATGGTGCAGAACATCCAGCATATTCCCCTTTCCGATTTTACAGAAGGATTTCCTGCATTTTTGATCATCGCGCTCATCCCTTTAACCTACAGTATCGTTGACGGGCTGGCTTTTGGATTCATCGCTTACCCGGTATTAAAAATGGCCGTAGGAAAGCGTAAGCAGATTCCTGCTCCTCTTTATGTTATTGCATTATTATTCCTGATTAATTTCATGTTTCATTCTGTGATATAAATATTTAAAAAAGCCGCTTCGAGCGGCTTTTTTTTGTTCACTTTTTTTCCGCTCTTTCATAGGATAGGGTGAACAGGAGGGGATAACATGAATCCTTTTATGGTCCACATGGTCAACACGAAACTTAATCAGCTGACTGCCCAGGAACTCGTTCAGCTGGCAGGACAGTATCATTATCCAGTTTCCATGCAGGAAGCCACGAAAGTGATCGGGATTTTAAGAAGATATAACATAAACATAACGAATGCGGCCCAGCGTGCTGAAATCATTGAAGCCATTGCCTCAGAAGTGAGCCGCGAGAAGGCAAATTATATCCAATACTTAATTAACAATTATTTAAACAGATAAAAAAGAGGCGAAGGGTTCGCCTCTTTTTTATACGGTTATACGGTTAGGAGCTGCTCCTGCAAGCTTGGAACAAATTCTTTGCTCTTCAGCATTTCGATCTCCAGCTTGTATGGAGGTTTTTTGTTGCTCTTATCCGTCCCCACATAAGGAGTTTCCAGTATTTTAGGCACATCGCCGAGCTGCGGATGGTGGACGATATAGTTTAACGCATCGAAACCAATTTTTCCGAATCCAATATTTTCATGGCGGTCCTTTCGGGCACCCCGCTCATTTTTGCTGTCATTGATGTGAAGGACCTTCAGACGGTCGAGACCAATCAAGTGGTCAAACGTGTTCAGAACCCCATCGAAATCATTGATGATGTCATAGCCTGAATCATGAGTATGACACGTATCGAAACAGACTGAAAGCTTATCGTTAAGGTGCACCCCTTCGATGATTGCAGCCAGTTCTTCAAACGTACAACCGCACTCAGACCCCTTGCCTGCCATTGTCTCCAGAGCAATCTGAACATTTTGCTCCGGTGTCAGCACTTCATTCAAACCTTCGACGATCTTCTTAATTCCTTCTCCGGTTCCTGCGCCAACATGGGCTCCAGGATGAAGAACGATTTGCTTCCCGCCGATCGCTGCTGTACGTTCGATCTCTGAACGCAGAAAATCAACACCCAGCTGGAAGGTCTCCGGCTTAACGGAATTTCCGATGTTAATGATGTATGGTGCATGGACGACAAGTTCGGCTATGCCGTTCTCTTGCATATGCTTGATCCCCGCTTCAATGTTCAGATCTTCTATCTTTTTTCTTCGGGTATTTTGGGGCGCGCCAGTATACACCATGAACGTATTTGCTCCATAGGAAGCAGCTTCTTCACTTGCACCCAGGAGCATTTTCTTTCCACTCATCGATACGTGTGATCCTAGTTTCACCATAATCCTTCTCCCTCTCTAACCTTAATCATTACTTTTTATTTCGGTATTGCCTTTTTTCTAATCTTCTCTTTTCTTCTGCCATCTTCTTTTTATAACCAGGCTTAACCTTTTTAGGTTTTTGGACACTTACACCGGAGCTTCCCTTTTGAACAGAAGCCTTTTTCGTTCGAAGAGGCATCTCTTTCCATTCTCCGTTCTTCAGTTCTTCCTGAACAAACGGAATTTTACGCTGCTGCAGCTTTTGGATGGCAAGCTGGTCAGACGGTTCCGTAATAGTTGCCGCTATTCCAGTCATTCCTGCACGGCCAGTCCGCCCCGTACGATGAATATAATAATCGAGGTCAGACGGCAGCTCAAAATTTATGATATGGCTGACTCCTTTAATGTCGATTCCCCTTGCAGCCAAATCGGTAGCTACGACATATTGAAACTCTGCTTTTTGCACACGCTTCATAATATTCTTTCGTTCACGCGGAGGAACATCTCCGTGCAGGCGTTCAGCGTTCATACCTTCTGCCAGCATGGCGTCGGCTACTTCATCAGCGGTTTTCTTCGTATTCACGAAAATTAAACAGAGGTAAGGATTATATGCTTTAGCTACCTCAATCAACGTCTTGATTTTGTCTTTATGCTTCAGTGGTATCAATACGTGTTTAATTTCTTTTGCTGTTGCCTGTTCCGGACTCACGTGAACATGGCGTGGGTTGTTCATATATTTTTTAAGCAACGGCTGGAGCTTTTCCGGAATGGTCGCAGAGAAAACAAGCATTTGAATTTCTGTTGCCATACGCGCAGCCACCTGGTCAACATCTTCGATGAATCCCATATCAAGCATTTGATCTGCCTCATCAACCACCAGGGTGGTTGCAGTAAAGATATTAATTCCCTCATTGTTCACCAGATCTTTAATACGCCCCGGTGTTCCAATAATAAGATGAGGTGCATTCTTCAGGCGGTCAGCCATTCTTTTTCGGTCGGTTCCGCCTACGACAGTCTTAGCACGGATAAACTCGTCTTCAGGAAAGTATGCCGAAAGCTTTTCATACTCATCAAAGATCTGCTGTGCGAGTTCTCGGGTAGGCGCAGTGATGATCGCTTGAATTTCATTTTTTTCGGTATTGATCTTGTTGAGGACCGGCAAAAGAAATGCCAATGTTTTACCTGAACCTGTCTGTGACTGGCCAATAATATCATAACCATTCAGTATACCCGGAACAACCCGCTCCTGAATATCTGTTGGTTTTTTGAATCCTTGCTCGATCATTGCGTTTAATAAAAACGGTTTTATATTTAAACGGTCAAACGCTGTTTTCATTTTTATCACCTGACTTTTTTCCATTTGTATTGTCTACTTTTAGTATTATAGATGAAGTCTTGGAAATTAGCTATGAAGAAAAGGAATTCGGCGGTTTTGCCATGACATTCGCACACCTCCTGAGCCAAACTTTCATATCTTTAAGTGAAGGGTATTTTTTTGAAGGGAGGGTCAAACGATGCATCCATATCCCCCTATAGGTCCTCAACGCGGCCGGTCGACCGGTATGCCCCCAGGGCAGCGCTTTGCTGCTCCAGCAGGAATGCGGTCTCTTGCTGGTCTAGGCGGTGCAGCAAGATCTCCGTTGAACGTGCTGACGATGGTTGAAAACGTTCAAAAAATGCTGCAGATCGCTGAAACAATGGGGCCGATGTTCAAACAATACGGTCCAATGGTGAAAAATCTGCCGGACATGATGAAGTCATTAAAAGAATTCAAAGATAACACAAATAAAACGTTGAAAGAAAAAAAGGAAGCCAGAAACGAAAAAGCAAAAGCAAAAAAAGAAGCACAGGCAGAAGCTGGTTTAAGCAAGCCTAAAAAGAAAGAGAAGCCAAAAGCCGAAGCAAAGCCCAAGCCAGTAAAAATTGAACTGGACAGTGAAATGCTGGATGAAAGCAGCTTTCCTTATGATATACCGGCAGGAACGCCTGAAGACGCTAAAATAATCATCGGTCCTGCAGCGGGCAAAGTGAAAAACAAATCTCTGCCTGCGAAAACAGTAAAGAAGAGGCCGGTCAAACGCGTGCAGCCACCACCGAAGCTGTTCATTTAGCCTTAAGTGCGCTTCATTGTTTTCTTAAACACTCTCCTTTATAATGATAAGAGATGTTCAGACTACAATCATCTGAACAGCTGACTTTTTTAGTTTATAAGGGAGAGATGAAAATGAAGGTTGTTAGAATATCTCCTCGAGGTTACTGCTATGGCGTAGTAGACGCCATGGTATTAGCAAGACAGGCGGCTAAAGACCCATCACTGCCCAGACCTATCTATATTTTGGGCATGATTGTTCATAATAAACATGTTACTGACGCATTTGAAGAAGAGGGAATCATCACACTGGACGGGAAGAGCCGTCTGGACATCATTCGCAACATCGAATCTGGCACGGTGATTTATACAGCGCACGGAGTGTCTCCAGAAGTCAGACGCATCGCTCATGAAAAAGGGCTGATCGAAATTGATGCTACGTGTCCAGACGTTACCAAAACTCATGACTTAATCCGTGAAAAAGAAAAAGAAGGGTATGAAGTCATCTATATCGGCAAAAAAGGCCACCCTGAGCCGGAAGGTGCGATTGGAATCGCTCCGCATGCGGTTCATCTCATTGAAAACACTCAGGACATTGCCAATTTGACGATTGAGAAACAAAAGATTCTCATTACGAATCAGACGACAATGAGCCAATGGGACGTAGCTGAGATCATTAAACAGCTGCTGATTAAATATCCAAACGCGGAAGTTCATAAAGAGATCTGTTTGGCTACACAAGTTCGTCAGGAAGCCGTGGCTGAGCAGGCGAAAGAATGTGACCTTGTTCTGGTCGTGGGCGATCCGAAAAGCAACAACTCCAATCGTCTGGCTCAAGTCTCACAAGAAATTGCAGGGACACCGGCTTACCGAATTGCTGATGTTACAGAGATCAACCTGGATTGGCTTAAAGATGTGAACATTGTGGGAATTACATCCGGCGCGTCTACACCCACCCCCATTACGAAGGAAGTCATATCTTTTCTAGAGAAGTACGATCAAAAAGATCCTTCCACTTGGGATAAAGAACGAAAGGTTGGTTTAAGTAAGATCTTGCCAAAAGTGAAAACGAAACAATAACAAAAAGGCTGACGAAACGAACGGTTTTGTCAGCCTTTATTATTGTTAAAGCACATTGATGATATTCCTAATGGGCAACGGGTTGAGACCGTCAATTATTCAAAAGAATAAGAAAGGATCAGTATGAACTTCCGAAGAAAAGAATTCCGTGGCATATCCCTTTCTCTTCATTTCATCCGTTAAATACTCACAGAGGCCTCTTTTCATGATTTTCTCCACGTTATGCCCCGGGTCAATAATGGAAAGTCCAACAGCCTGTGCATCATGGGCATTATGATAATACATGTCTCCTGTGACAAGCACATCAGCTCCCTTCATAATCGCAGCAGAAATAAACTTGTTTCCGTCACCGCCGACCACTGCGACTTTTCTGATGGGCCCTGAATGGCCTTTTACAGCACGCAAAGAAGAAACATCCAGAGTTTCTTTGACATGCTGAATAAATTGTTCGAACGACATCTCCCGAGCCAGACGGCCGATTTTACCGATACCGAGGGTTTCTCCCTGGTTTTCAAGCTTATAAAGATCATAGGCCACCTCTTCATACGGGTGAGCTTTTTTCATAGAGGATACAACCGGTTTCACTAGGTCTTCCGAAATGACTGTTTCAACCTTGATTTCTATTACCCTTTCGATCTGCCCCTGCGTACCGATAAACGGTTTTGTCCCTTCAAGGGGCTTAAACGTACCTTCGCCAGTTGTGTTAAAGGTACAATGGCTGTATTGGCCGATATGACCTGCTCCAGCAGCCGACATGGCCTCTCTGACTGTATCAGCATAATCTTCCGGTACATAAACCGCCAGCTTGACGAGCGATACTTCTCTGGTGCCCTTAAGAACTTCCGTCTGTTCAAGCCCTAAAGCTTGAGCCAGCCAGTCGTTCACACCGCCTTTAGCGACGTCCAGATTTGTATGAGCCGCATATACGGCAATGTCATTTTTAATAAGCTTCTCAATGATCCTGCCCTGCGGCATGGAAAGATCAATTTTCTTGAGCGGGCGATAAATCATCGGGTGGTGAGCTATAATCAATTCTGCTCCTGTTTCAATCGCTTCATCTACTACTTCTTCCAGGACATCCAGGGCAATCATGACCTTCTTTACAGGCTTGTTCAAATTTCCGACCTGCAGCCCGATCGGGTCTCCTTCTTCCGCAAGGTGCTTAGGGGCGAGAGTGTTCAATTCAGCAATGACTGATTGCCCGTTGGCGAATTTATTCATGATTTCAGTACCTCCTCCACTGATTCAATCCTTTTTAGCAGTTGCTGTTTTCGTTCCATCAAATCAGGAGATTGGCTTGATTCCATTTGCAGCATAATTTTATTCCACTGCTCAAGCTCACCCTTCCATTTTTCAATGAACGTTTTATTCTTTTGTTTCATTAAGTAAGGTCCAAGCAATAATTCAAGGGATTCATCCTTCGTATAGGGCTGAACGCCCTCCTGGATGTCGGCCACCAGAACTTCATAAATCTTGCCGTCTTCTTTTAAAATTTCTTCATGAGTTAACGTCCAGCCTTCTTTGATCAACCACTTTCTGATCGAATCTGCCCCCACATTCGGCTGCAGCACCAGCCTTTTAACACCTGCCAGCTTTGATTTGCCATTTTCCAATATACTGGTGATCAGTTGGCCACCCATACCGCAAATCGTAATAACGTCCGCCTCGTTCGGAGAAATCACTTCAAGGCCGTCTCCTTTGCGGACGGATATTTTCGTTTGGAGATTTGCTGATTGCACTTCTTTTAATGCCGATTGATAGGGTCCTTCATTCACTTCACCTGCAATTGCATATGCCACTTGGTTTTCAAGCACTAAATAGCACGGTAGGTAAGCATGATCAGAACCGATGTCAGCCATAACTGACTCACGGTGCACATAATCTGCTACTGTTTTAAGTCTTAGGGAAAGTTTATCTCGTTTCATTTTAAATCCACCTGTTTTTATTATCGTACTACTATTATAATCATGTCACCGGACAAAAGTAAAAAGCTGACTCAATCATTCGCCATGAGGCAGTTGATTGGAGCCAGCTCCTTTTTATTTTTTCTCTGAAAGCCATTTCGAAATGATCTGCTGCTCTTCACCTTTTACGACACCAGCTGGCATTCCGCCAGATTTACCGTTTTTAATAATATCCGTGATTTGTTCTTTTGAATATTTGGCTCCGACTTTTTGAAGGTTAGGACCAACCGCGCCTTCCAGGTTTTGGCCATGGCAGGAAGAACAGTTTTGTTTGAAAATTGCTGCAGGGTCAAGGGCAGCCTGTTCTTTTTCCTTTTTCGCTTGTTCCTGATTATGTATTCCCCAAAATGACATGCCGATAACGAGAATAATGCCAATTACTCCCGTAAAGACAAAAGGAATAAGCGGATTACGTTTCATCATTTTTCCTCCTTCATCTGTTCTACATTTGATGTACATTTTGTCTGCTTATGTAAGTGCTAACAATCCATATCCTATTTTACTTGAAAAAAGAGTCGAAGGAAAGAAAAAGTTAAACTTTTACTGGTTTTGTAAAATGCCCCTCAAAAGAAAAACCGTCCGCAGATGCGGACGATCACGTCACGATACCCTTTTCTGCTTCAATACGCTGTCTAGCCTCTTCACGCAATTTATACTTTTGAATCTTACCGGATGCCGTCATCGGGTATTCGTCGACAATTATCATGTATTCAGGAATTTTGAACTTAGAAATCTTGCCTTGGCAAAAGGCAGCCAATTCCTCTTGACCGATGCTGTGGCCTTCCTTTACCTGTATGCAAGCAGCAACTTTTTCACCGAAGGTTTCATCCGGAACACCGATTACCTGAACATCTAGAATAGAAGGATGCGAATACAGGAACTCTTCCACTTCCCGAGGATAGATGTTTTCACCTCCGCGAATTATCATATCCTTTAACCGGCCTGTAATCGCTACATAGCCATCATCGTCCATAACAGCCAGATCACCTGTATGGAGCCAGCCGTCATGGTCAATGGCCTCTTTGGTCGCGTCTGGCATCTTATAATATCCTTTCATCACGTGATAACCCCTTGTGCAGAGTTCCCCCTGTATTCCAGGAGCTACCCTTTTACCTGTGGCAGGATCAATCACCTTGATTTCAACACCTGGATGTTTCCTTCCAACCGTTTCAACCCTTTTTTCAATAGGATCATCCGGTGTCGTTTGAGTAAAGACCGGAGAGGTTTCCGTCTGCCCATAGGCAATCGTTATCTCTGACATTCCCATTTTGCTGATGACGTTCTTCATGACCTCAATCGGACATGTGGAACCCGCCATGACACCTGTTCGCAGAGAACTTAAATCATATTGGTCAAACTCTGGATGGTTCAACTCTGCGATGAACATCGTCGGTACACCATGAAGAGCGGTGCACTTTTCTTTTTCCACCGTTTCAAGGACTTCCTTAGGACTGAATTGTACGATAGGAACCATAGCCGCGCCCGCGGAAACCGCAGTCAACGTTCCGATTACACACCCAAAGCAGTGAAAGAACGGTACCGGTATGCATAAACGGTCTTCATGTGTTAGCCTCATTGCTGCTGCCAACCGGTGAGCGTTTCCAAGAATATTGCTGTGTGTCAGCATAACTCCTTTTGGGAAACCAGTCGTTCCAGAGGTATATTGCATGTTAATGACATCGGATGGCTCCAGGCTTAATTCTCTGTCAAGCAGCTCATCTTCTGTGATGTTTTCTCCTGAACGAAGCATCTCTTCCCAGTTTGACATACCTTCTGGCTGGCCTTTGCCCATATAGACGAGCTGATCCAGCAGCGGAAACTGTTCACTTTTGGACTGAATATGGTAGGCCATGTTTACATATGAAGTGTTCTTGAATCCCTCAATGAGGAACAAAGCTTTTGCGTCAGACTGTTTAAGGAGATATTCCAATTCATTCTGCTGATAGCTGGTATTAACCGTTACCAGCACTGCTCCTGCCCTTGCAGAACCGAATTGCAGCAGTATCCATTCCGGCACATTGGTCGCCCAGACGGCGATGTGATCTCCTTTTTTAATACCGAGTGACATTAATCCTTTAGCTACTTTCACAGTTAAATCGTAAAAATCTTTATAGGAATACCGAATTCCTAAATCGCTGTATACAACAGCTTCACGAGAGCCGAATTTCTTAACTTGCTCTTCAAGATATTTTCCAATAGTTACGGATTGCAGCTCTGTCATAATTCACCCCAATGATTAGAATTAACAGCCTATTTCTCTGGATATTACCATCCTTTGAATCTCGGACGTTCCTTCACCGATTTCTGTCAGCTTTGCATCACGGAAATACCGCTCCACATGGTAGTCTCTCATGTACCCATATCCGCCGTGGATCTGTACAGCTTCCGAACAGATCTGCATACAAGCCTCTGATGCATAAAGCTTCGCCATGGCAGCTTCCTTTGAAAACTTTTTCCCTTGGTCTTTTAACCAGGCCGCTTTGTACACCATGTTTCTAGCAAGCTCAATTTTCATGGCCATATCAGCAAGTTTAAATTGGATGGCCTGGAACTTAGAAAGGGCGGTCCCAAACTGTTTTCTTTCTTTTGAATATGAAAGCGCCTTGTCATAGGCTGCCTGTGCGATCCCGACTGCCATGGCCCCAATGCCAATCCGTCCGCCATCAAGTGTAATTAAAAACTGTTTAAAGCCATCGCCGCGCTTTCCAAGCAGGTTCTCCCCCGGAACTTTTACTTGATCAAGAATCAGTTCCGTTGTATTTGAAGAATGGAGCCCCAGCTTCTCATAGTTATCGATCACTTTGAACCCTTCAGCATCCGTTGGAACAATAATCGCACTGATCTCTTTATTCCCATCTTTTTTCCCTGTAATCGCTGTGAGTGCGAGATGCTTGGCATAGCTTGCATTGGTGATGTAGCACTTGCTTCCGCTGATGACCCATTGATTGTCTTGTTTCACCGCCACCGTTTGCGTTCCGCCTGCATCTGAACCAGCGTTCGGTTCAGTGAGACCAAAAGCACCCATCGATTCTCCAGTACAGATCGGAACAAGATACTTTTGCTTCTGCTCTTCTGTTCCAAACAAATAGAGAGGAGCGCCGCCAAGAGAAACATGTGCTGAATACGTTATACCGGCAGATCCGCAAGCCCGGCTCAGTTCCTCAACGGCAATCGCAAAAGAAATCGTATCGGCCCCTCCGCCCCCATACTCTTCAGGGAATGGCAAGCCCATGATCCCCAGCTTCCCTAGCTTCTGAAAAATTTCCACAGGAAACTTTTTCTCTTTATCTCTTTGTTCGGCTCCAGGAGCTACCTCTTCATCTGCAAATTCCCTCATCATTTTTTGAATCATAGCTTGCTCATCTGTCAATGCATAATTCATGGATGACCCCACCTTTTGTATAATTTCACCATTGTGTGTAATCGCTTTCAAGTTTATTATAGATATAAAGGCAGAATTTTTACAACATTAACATTATTATTTTCGGGTTTGTTTTCCTTCTTTTGGAAGTCTAATTTTGCGAAGACGATTTGCATTCAGTAAAATTTATCAGTAAAATATATAATAATAACTGGTAAAAATGTTATTCTATCCTATTTATTCGAGCACATGACGTCCGCTACCGGCAAAATAAAAAGCCTGCCGGACAGGGCAGACTTAATATTTATTCTATTCCAAGAAATCCTTTAATCGCTTGCTTCTGCTCGGGTGACGAAGTTTTCGGAGTGCTTTAGCTTCGATTTGGCGAATCCGTTCACGTGTTACACCAAAAACTTTACCTACTTCTTCAAGCGTACGGGTACGGCCGTCATCAAGACCAAATCTTAGACGCAAAACATTCTCCTCTCTGTCGGTGAGGGTATCGAGTACATCTTCGAGCTGCTCTTTTAACAGCTCATAAGCTGCAGCTTCAGAAGGAGCAAGTGCATCCTGGTCTTCAATAAAATCACCTAGGTGAGAGTCATCTTCTTCACCAATCGGTGTTTCAAGTGAAACAGGTTCCTGAGCGATCTTCAGGATCTCACGTACTTTATCCGGTGTAAGTTCCATTTCCGCACCTATTTCTTCAGGCGTCGGTTCACGGCCTAAGTCTTGCAACAGCTGTCTCTGGACACGGATCAGTTTATTAATCGTCTCCACCATGTGGACAGGAATACGGATGGTTCTTGCCTGGTCAGCTATGGCTCGTGTGATAGCCTGTCTGATCCACCAAGTCGCATACGTACTGAACTTATAACCTTTGCGATAATCAAATTTCTCTACCGCTTTAATAAGTCCCATGTTGCCTTCCTGAATCAAGTCAAGGAAGAGCATGCCGCGGCCTACATAACGCTTGGCGATACTTACTACGAGCCTAAGGTTTGCCTCAGCAAGGCGGCGCTTTGCTTCTTCATCACCGTCTTCAATTCGTTTAGCAAGGGAAATTTCTTCTTCTGCAGAAAGAAGATCAACACGGCCAATCTCTTTTAAATACATTCGTACAGGGTCATTAATTTTTACCCCCGGAGGAACGCTGAGATCATTGAGGTCGAATTCCTCCTCTTCCTTGCCTGCTTCAAATTTTGGCTCTTCCTCGTCTGAATCGGACTCATCGGTTACTTCTACACCCTGTTCTTCAAGAAAGTTGTAGAACTCATCCATTTGCTCTGAATCCTGATCAAACGGCGCGAGCTTGTTTGTAATGACCGTGTAAGTCAGTACTCCATTTTTTTTCCCTGCTTCAATTAACTGCTCTTTTACTTGATCGATGGTTAATTCGCCCTCCGTCTCGCGACGGTTCGGTTTCTCAGCCATTCGATCCCCTCCTTCCACACTTCAACAAAAAAATAATCAGCCTTTTAATTCTTTTTTCATTTGAAGTATCTCCATTGCTATTTGGGCCGCCCTGGCAAAATCTTGCCCGCGTTCCGCTTCCTTTTTGTGCTTTTCTTTACTCTGTATCTCCAACCACTTTGGATAGTTGGTGATCTGTCTTATATAATCACTCATTTCCTTATCGGAAAGATGTTCATTGACAGTCAGCATCGCCAGTTCAGAAGCAATCTTCTTTAACCTGTCATCTTCAATGCGCTGCAGGAACAAACCAACATTGGGCAAATTTCCTTCTTCATAGAAGGCATATAAATAAGCTGCGACCGCATTGTGTTCTTCAATGTTAAAAGATGCTCCGAGTAACTCCTGAATCCTGATGGCAACGTCTGTATTTTTCAGCATATGCGCAAGCAGAATCCGTTCAGCATTATGATAGGCTGGCAAAAGGGGTTTGTTGTAGTAAGTATTATACCTAGGATTATTATTCCTGTTTGTGTCAACATTATCCTTTTTTCGCCTTTGCTGCTTTGCTGTGTAGAATTGCTGCTGTTTTAGAGCTTCCAGAGAGAGGTTGAATTCATCAGCCAGCTGCCTTAAATAGTGATCTTTTTCAACGGCATTGGGCAATTGGCTGATTTCCTTGATTATCTCTTCGATATAGAGCATCCGTTCTCCTTCATCGCTGAGATTTTTCCCTCTTCTGTAGTATTGAATTTTAAAAGCCATTACGGTTAAACTTGCCCCTATTACATCCCTGTTAAACTTCTCGGCTCCATATTTTTGGATATAGTCATCGGGATCAAGACCATCTGGCATCTTCGCGATTTTCACATTGCAGCCTGCCTTTAACAAAATGGAAGAAGCTCGAAAGGTAGCTTCTACACCCGCATGGTCGGAGTCATAACAGATAACCACGGAAGGTACATTTCGTTTCAGGAGTTTAGCCTGATCTTCTGTCAAAGAGGTGCCGAGCGTAGCCACCCCATTTTCGACGCCTGCTCTCCAGGCAGCGATCGTATCAACATAGCCTTCAAATAGAACAGCCTGCTGTTTTTTTCTCATTTCTGGTCGAGAAAGATGCAGGGCATACAGGTTTTTCCCTTTATTAAACAGCATCGTTTCAGGACTGTTTAAATATTTCGGTTCACCTTCACCTAAAATCCGGCCTCCGAAGCCGATGACTTTACCGTTCTTATCCCAGATGGGAAACATAATACGGTTTCGAAACCGGTCAAAATATTTTCCGTCGAAATCCCGTTTGCCCAGCAATCCAGCTTTTTCACATAATTCCAGTGAGAAATTCCTTCTGCTCAGGAAGTTAGTGGCTGCATCCCATGAATCAGGAGCAAACCCGATCTGAAAGCGGGAGATCACTTCATCTGAAAACCCTCTGTCCTTTAAATAGTCGAGTGCTTTTAAACCTTGCTCAGTATTGAGCAGATAATGATGAAATAGTTTCGCCAAAAGCTCATGTGCCTCACCCATGACTGCCCGGTTATCCGTTGACTTGCTGTTTCCAGGCTGACGTTCCAGCTGAGGTAAATCTATTCCTGTTCGCTGTGCAATATGCTTTACCGCCTCAAGAAAAGAAAACCCCTCAATATTCATTAAAAAAGAGAAGGCATTTCCGCCTGCTCCGCAGCCGAAGCAGTGGTAGATCTGCTTATCAGGCGAAACAGAAAAGGAAGGGGATTTCTCCCCGTGAAAAGGGCATAAACCAAAGTAATTTCGACCTTGTTTTTTTAAGGTCACATAATCACTGACAAGTTCAACAATGTCTTGCGAGGTTCGAACTTTTTCGATCAGTTCGTCCGGAATTCTTTCTGCCATGTTTAAACACCGCTTTATTACTTTCCATACTGTGAAAAATCACACAGGTTATAGTTATTCGTTAGGAATTAATGAATTCCTTCAATATTCGACAACATTTTTTTAAATTGTCCAGTGAAGCGTTCAAGATCTGATTCCTGAAACTTCGCTGGCCCTTTTGTACGATGACCGGCTCTTCTTTCTTTCCCGGAAATGTACCTTTCAAAAAGCATTTTTTCCATATCTTCTTCCCGGTATATAAAGCCGCGGGGATGGAACGTAACCACACCTTTTGGAACCAGGATACTGGCGAGGCCAAAATCCTGTGTAACTGCAATATCCCCCTTCGTTGAATGATTCATGAGATACAAGTCGACTTCTTCACGATTGGCATCAACCAGAATCCATTCTACACCTGGTGAAGGAGCCGTGTAGTGGGCGTATGAAATGACAAAAAATGCCGATAAATTAAATTCCCGACAATGTTCGATAATCACGTTCTTAATCGGAACCGGGCATGCATCTCCGTCTATCCATACTTTTCGTTTAGAATTAGGCATAAAATAAATTTCTACATCCTCCATTAGAATCCTTCTACAAAATAAGCTTGTCGAAGAAAACCTTTTTTTGTTTTTCCTTCGTGCAGAAGAATGATATTTCATAGAAATCAGTCTTTCCCGTGCGTTGGAAAGAACATTCTTATCCTATTCTAGGTTCCATTGTTAACTTTTAATCACAATTTTATATTATAGCTAAAAATTTATAATAATGCCAGAAAAATAACTGCCGAAGAAAAAGCGTACAAAATCTTTGGATTTTGTACGCAGAATGCTTATCGGTAGTTCTTGCCTATATAAATGTTATAGATGAGATTGGCAGATTCCTCTACGGCTTTGTTAGAAACATCAACCACCCTGCAGCCGATTCGGTCTATCGTTTTATTAAAATAGTCGAGTTCCTGTCTGATGCGGTCGATATTCGCATAGTTCGCCTCCGAGTTCAGCCCTAAAGCCATCAGTCGTTCTCTGCGGATATCGTTTAATTTTTCAGGTGTGATACTTAATCCGAAACATTTTTTTGCAGACACTTTGAACAATTCGTCAGGCGGTTCTACTTCTGGAACAAGAGGTACATTGGCGACCTTCAGCCGTTTGTGAGCCAGATACTGGGAAAGAGGCGTTTTTGATGTCCTCGATACTCCTACCAAGACAATATCCGCTTTCAATATGCCCCGCGGATCCCTTCCATCATCATACTTTACCGCAAACTCAATGGCCTCTACTTTTCGGAAGTAATCATCATCGAGCTGATGGACGATTCCCGGTTCATATCGGGGGACCTGCTGAAGAAGCTGCTGCATCTGATTCATCATTGGTCCGATGATATCTACTGCAACCACTCCGGATCCAAGTGCCTGCTGAAGGAGAAATTCCTTCATCTCAGGTATAACCAATGTAAACGCGATCAGCGCATGATGCTCTTTCGCTAACGCTACAACTTCTTTGATGGTTTCCTTATCTTCTACATAAGGAACTCGTTTTAGCTCAATGGCCGTTGAATTAAATTGGCTGGCCGCGGCTTTTACAACAAGCTCTGCAGTCTCACCAACAGAATCAGATACAACATAGATCATTGGGCGATTTATTTGGTCAGTCATCATTACCTCCTGATTGCGAAGATCATATAATCATTTCATCCCTGGCCAATTCAACAAAGGCCTTGGTAATATTCGTTTTCGTGATTCTTCCAACGACTTCATAACCTTCGTCGTTGGAAGCTTTCTTTACGACCGGCAGCCCATCGATCTGCTTTTGAATGAGAATTTGGGCTACATCCAATAAATGGTCTTCTTTAAAACAATATGTGATGTTCGGCATCCTGGTCATAATAATATTGATCGGAATGGCGTTCAGTTCCTGTTTTCCCATACTGGCTCGCAATAAGTCTTTTCTCGAGACGACGCCTACAAGATGAGAGTTTTTATTCACGATGAACAAAGTTCCCACGTCTTCGAGAAACATGGTACAGATGGCTTCATATACCGTCGCCGATTCAGCAACAACGACAGGGATTGAAGAGAATTCATGGACCTGTATCTTCTTGATCTTCTCAGTCAACAGCTGGGAACCTGTTTTGCCTGTGTAAAAATAGCCGACGCGCGGTCTGGCATCCAAATAACCGGCCATGGTCAAAATAGCAAGGTCTGGCCGCAGCGTTGCTCTCGTTAAATGCAAACGGTCTGCAATATGTTCTCCAGTTATAGGGCCATGGTCTTTTACGATTTGCAATATTGTTTCTTGCCTTTTATTCAGTTCGATTGTTCGCACCACCTTAGCAAACTTTAAATGTGTTATACTCTTAATTAAACATTATATACTAATTATGGGAGCAAACGAAGCTAAAAGGTATAAAAGCAGCATGATTATTCAAATTTATTCAATTGATCAATAAATTTTTTAGATTTGAAGTACAATCCCGAGTATTCATTGATATAGGTAGAAAGAACGAACCTGATCTCGTCCTTCGTCTGTTTTTTTAATGATATATTTCCAAGACGGTTTAGATCAAAATGATAAAACAAGCGGAGTAGCCTTGCTGTCGCTTGCGTAAGAGGAATGAGGTTTGGATCCATTGGATGGCATCTGTCACAGAGAAATCCGCCTTCCCGTATGGAAAAGGCAAATTCACCTTCCGTTCTGCCACAGTTCGCGCAATGGTTTACCTGGGGTCCAATGCCTGCTTGCTGCAGCATCTTCATTTCAAAAATAAACGTGATCACCTCTGGATCTGCACCGTCATTTATTAGATTAAAAGATTGCCAAAGATGTTCAAATAAATAGGGCTGCGGTGTTTTCTCTTCTGTTACCTTACCAAGAAATTCGACCATATAAGCACAATATGCGGTTTTGAATAAGTCTTCCTTAATGCCTCGGAACGAGTCGATGATCTCCCCTTGACTGAGAGACCCCAGCCCCCTGCTTTGCTGAAAAACAAAATGTCCATATGTAAATAGCTGCGCAACAGAAGAGAGGCGACTTTTTGGTTTCTTCGCCCCTCTTGCCATAACACCGATTTTACCGTTTTCTCTCGTAAAAAGAGTAAGAATTACGTTAGTTTCGCCGTAGTCCACTTTTCGGATGACGATTCCTTCAACCTTTTGCAGCATGATTGCACCACCACCAGGTCATTTAATGAAGGCACCTTATTGGATGGGAGAGTCGAATTGTGCTTGCTGATCTTCTTGCTGCGCCCCACTGGTTGACATGTCGACCTCAAGTTCTTTAAACAACAAATAGGTATCAATACTGCCCGTTTCGCAAAATACCTTCCAGGTAAATTCTTTCATCGGAATGCTCCACCTTTCACGTTGTTTTTTAAAACTCCCTTGCCTTTAGGTTTGCCTTAAATATCGTTTTCATGTGAAGGAAAATATGGAAGATCAATATTCGTCTTCGTTAAATCCAAATTCTTTTAAGTTGCTCAGCTTGTTTCTCCAATCATTCTGAACCTTGACAAAAAGCTCCAAAAAAACTTTAGATCCCAGTAAATTTTCAATATCCGTCCGAGCCCGTTTACCAACCTCTTTCAGCATCGAACCCTGTTTCCCAATAATGATTCCTTTTTGGGATTTTCGTTCAACAATGATCGTGGCATTAATAAAAACCACATCACGGTCATCCCGGCGCTGCATTTGTTCGATTACGACAGCAATCGAATGAGGAATTTCTTCTCTCGTAAGGTGCAGTACTTTTTCACGGATCAGTTCACTGACAATAAACCGTTCAGGATGATCGGTTACCTGGTCCTCGGGATAATATTGCGGCCCCTCCTCCAGGTAATCTGTGATCTGGTTCATGAGGGTATTGACGTTGTTGCCTTGAAGAGCCGAAATCGGGATGACTTCCTGTACCTCCACCTTGTCCCTGTAAAAGTCAATCAGAGGCAGAAGCTGGTCAGGATGAATGGTATCGATTTTGTTAATGACAAGGAAGATCGGCTGTTTGATGTCCTTCAGTCTATCGATAATAAACTGATCTCCTCTTCCATATCCTTCTTCAGCATTGATGACAAATAGGATTAAATCTACTTCCCTTAATGTCTGCTGAGCGATTTTAGTCATAAAATCGCCAAGGCGATGCTTTGGTTTATGGATACCCGGAGTGTCGATAAAAATAACCTGTGCTTGATCCGTTGTATACACTCCTTGGATCTTATTTCTAGTTGTCTGCGGCTTGTCACTCATAATCGCGATCTTTTGGCCGATGATATGATTCAATAATGTTGATTTTCCAACGTTCGGCCTTCCGATAATCGAAACAAAGCCTGATTTGTAACCTGTTTTATTCATTTAAATCCCCCGGTGAAAACGCCCCTGGAAGCAATTCCTCCACAGTCGTCTCCTTAATGTCTCCTTTTAAATTGGTCAAATAAACTTTCATGCCAGGCGGGCAAAATTCTGAGATCACTTGTCTGCACGCTCCGCAAGGCGGTACGGGCCGGTCGGTCTCTGCGACGACTGCTAGTGCGGCAAACGCTTTGTCTCCTTCTGATACCGCTTTGAACAGCGCAGTCCGTTCTGCGCAGTTTGTTACACTGTAAGCTGCATTTTCAATATTTGCACCCCGGTACACTTTCCCATCTTTTGTTAAAAGTGCAGCGCCTACCTTAAATTTTGAATATGGCACATAAGCAAATTCTCTTGCTGAAACCGCTTCCTTAATCAAATTTTCTTTTTCCATTTCGAGTTCCACCTTTCAATAGCAGCCCGGTTCTTGTTTTAGCGGCTGACATCTATGAGAAATAGTGTAAGGCAGGTTTAAAAAATAGGAGTAATCCGATTATAACAGCAATTACCGAAAAAACCAAAACCGCACCTGCCGCCATATCTTTGGCTTGTTTCGCCAATGGATGAAAATCGTCCGTGACCAGGTCCACAACACGTTCCAAGGCTGTATTCATGATTTCCAGACAGATCACTGACCCAATGACAAGCAGCAAAATAGCAAACCTCTCGGCTGAAAAATGAAGGGCGTAGGCGGCCAGTAAAACGATACAGCCCACACCAAGATGAATTTTGATGTTTTGTTCACCGGAAACCGCAGCTTTGATTCCCTCCCAGGCATATCCAAAACTTCTAACAAACCTGCGGGCTGATGGCCCCATCTTATCGGGTCAGCCCGTACTCGTTTAAAATTTGATCTTGACGGCCGAACATTATCTTTTCATCTTGCTCGTTCATATGATCATAGCCTAAGAGATGAAGAAATCCATGTACGGTCAGGAAACCAAGCTCTCTCATGAAAGAATGGCCATACTCTTCCGCCTGGCCTTTGGCAATTTCTACAGAGATGATGATGTCGCCAAGTGTTCTCGGCAAGTCTGCACCGGTAATCTCCATTTCTCCCTCCCCCATTTCTTCCATCGCAAAAGAGATGACATCCGTAGGTGTATCTTTGTCCCGAAATTGTTTATTGATCTCGTGAATCCGTTCATTGGTTACAAAGGTAACAGAGAGCTCTGTTTCATCAGGGATACCTTCCATAACGGCCGCATGGTTTAAAAGGTTTGTTAATTCTTCCGTTTGCTCCGGAGTTATTCGTTCTGTTTCGTCTGTAAAATCAATGTGTAAGCTCATTATTAGTCCACCTTCTTTTTGATTTGCTGCTCAGGATATTCAATCCTCGAATGGAATATCCCGTTTAGTGTTTCACTGAGTGTTTTTGCAACCGTATTTAATTCTTTAAACGTAAGATCACATTCATCGAACTGCCCATCCTCCAGGCGTTCTGTGATAATTTTTCGGATGATCGCTTCAATTTTAACCGGTGTCGGTTTGGATAGCGAGCGGACAGCCGCTTCTACACCGTCTGCAATTCCTACTACCGCCGCTTCTCGGGACTGTGCTTTTGGGCCAGGATACCTGAAATCTGATTCCTGAATCTCGGAGTTGCTCATCTCTGTTGCCTTGTGATAAAAATATTGCAGCAAGGATGTTCCATGATGCTGTTCAGCGATATCAATAATTTCTCCCGGCAGCTTATATTCTTTCAACATTTCCGCCCCATCATACGGATGGGCAATAATGATCGTCTTGCTCAATTGCGGTGTCAGTTTATCATGCGGATTTTCCATATTCATCTGGTTTTCGATGAAGAAATGAGGCCGTTTCGTTTTACCCAGATCATGATAGTAAGATCCCACTCTGGCAAGAAGGCCGTTTGCTCCTATCGATTCACAGCCGGCTTCTGACAGGTTAGCCACCATAACGGAATGATGATAGGTACCAGGAGCTTCGATCAGCAGTTTTCTCAACAGCGGATGATTAGGGTTTGAAAGTTCGATCAGCCTCGTTGTGGATAAGATGCCGAACCAGGATTCGAATACCGGCATCAGCCCTAGAGTCAAAACAGATGCGAGGCAGCCTGATAAAAAGCCGAATCCAATCTCCACTCCGATTTGAACCGGAGAGTACTTCCCGTTCTGAAGCAAAAGAATGATCAATATTGATAAAATATTTACGAAGGAAACCAATACTCCAGACTTTAAAATTCTTGTTTTGAGATGCCGTTTTCCTAAATAAATGATGCCTGCGATGCACCCGAGCAATACATAGATGCCTAAAGGAAAATTAAACGTACCTGTTGATCCTTCATTAAAGATCAGGGTGGCACAAACGGCAAATAACACACTGGACAGGATGGCTGTAAACTCATTAAGAAGCATTTTTATCATCATAGCCCCTGCAGCGATCGGTACCACAAAGAAGATACCAGTAACCTCGAGTTTATCAATAAAGCTTGTCAGTTTCATTACGATCAGGGAAAAAGTGACCAGGATGACATACAGCATTATCTGTTTTTTTTGCAGAGGAACCGTAGCTTTTAGAGATTCCCTTATAAAATAATACAAGCCCATGACTAAAATCAGAACAAAAAGCAGAAGGCCCAAATACGGATAAATGGCAATTTCCTTATCAAGAAGTCCTACCAGCTTAAGCTGCCTGAATTTCTCCGGTGTAACGACGTCCCCCTCTCGGACGATGATCTCTCCTTCTTTAATTTCAACCGGCTCTGCTTCATCAATAGCCTTTTGCTTTGCCAATTTGGTCTTGTCCACGTCCAGAAGATAATTGGATATAATATTGCTTCTCGTCAGTTCAACAACCGCATTTTTTAACGCGCCCGAAAAATTCGAATTCTGCTGAATCTTATCTTCTGCACGATCACGGAAAAACTCAATCTGATCAACCCTGATCTTATTTTTAAGCGTGTCATTGATCACTGAACTTGCAAGATCTCTCCCTGTTCTAAGTTCAGTCGGTGAAGCATTGAACAAGGCAGTATAGGCTTCAGGTGAAATCTGATCGTTTCCGACCATCCCCTTGATCTGATCGATTTTCTGCTCCAATGTGAGCGGTTCTTTATCTTTTTTATTGTCCTTCTCCGCCTCATTGATCTTCTCGATCGCCTTAAATATCTCATTGGACTTCTCTGCCTGTTTCAGCGGACTCTCTTCGTCATAGGAATAAATATTCTCCACTTTATCCGCGGCTTCGTTTTGCTTTTTCAGTGTTTCTTCTTTCATTTCAATCGTGATGGGTGATTGGATATCACGCGGGGAAATGGAGTACGGCCCGACATCTACCGTATCGGGAGTTACATTGCTGAGCAGGCTTGCGTAGATGATAAGAGCGAGTAAACCAAACATAAAGAAATTCCATTTGTTTTGCAGACTCTTTTTAATGCGAAAATGTTTTTTTATCTTATTCGTCAACTTGAACATCCCCCGCCTGTCTCAGCTTTTTGTTATCTTCATATTAACAAAAACTGGACATAGAATGTATATTTAATAAAAAAAGAAAAAACGTTCAGGTTTTTCATGAACCCGAACGTTTTTTCTACTTCTCCGTCTTTTCGTATGCTGATATAATTCTTTGCACAAGCGGGTGTCTTACTACATCCAGCTGTTTTAAGAATATGAATTGTATACCTGGAACACCATTGAGTGTCCGCTCGGCGATCTTCAGCCCTGATTCCTTTCCTTTCGGCAGATCAATTTGTGTCAGATCCCCTGTAATCACCATTTTCGAACCAAAACCAAGGCGTGTTAAAAACATTTTCATTTGTTCCGGAGATGTATTCTGTGCTTCATCCAAAATAACGAAACATTCATCAAGAGTCCGGCCTCTCATGTAGGCAAGCGGGGCAATTTCAATCGTGCCCCTTTCGAGAAGCCGTTCTGTATGCTCCATTCCCAATAGATCGTGAAGCGCATCGTACAAGGGGCGTAAATATGGATCGACCTTTTCCTTTAAGTCACCAGGCAGGAATCCGAGGCTCTCACCTGCTTCAACCGCCGGCCTTGTCAGTACGATTTTTTTTATTTTCCCTTCTTTTAAAGCAGCGACAGCCATCACGACAGCTAGATATGTTTTTCCTGTTCCCGCTGGACCAATGCCAAAAACAAGGTCTCCTCTTTTCATTGCAGTTACATAATGGCGCTGACCGAGTGTCTTCACCCTGATTGGTTTACCTTTAACGTTGGTTGTAATCTCCTGTTGATATAATTCGGTGATTTCCTCAAGCATGCCCCTTTCAGCAAGCTGAACCGCGTAAACGATGTCTCTTTCTGAAATGTGAATCCCTTTTCGGATAAGGTTCAAGAGTACCATTAAGACATCCTCCACTTTTTGGACGGTGTCGGATGTTCCAGTAACAGAAATATCTTCGCCTCTTGTTACAATCGTAACCTCCAGCTTATCCTCAATAATGTTCAGAAAGGCATCATTTGGTCCAAAAAGCGCTTGGGCTTCCCCTTGAGTTTCTAGTTGTAATCGCTGTAATTTAATGGGTTCTGACAAACTACTCAGTCTCCTTGTTGGATAAGTATAGGTTGATCAGATGCAATATTTTCAATTACCTGGTAGTGCATCGATAAATTTACTTTACCATTAGATACGGACTGGTGCAAAATTTTTTCTTCTCTAATCTTGGCATCATGGGCGAGCAGTTTCCTCACTTCTTTTCTTGCCATAGCCTTGCCTGCGTCCATCGCTTCCGCTTTCGTATACACTCTTTTTACACCATCTGTTTCCCTGATTTCTTTTTTAATATAGGACATCGGGAGCGTCCATTTCCAGAACTTCAGCGGGGTTTCATTTTCACTGACTTCTTTTGATTTATATTCCCCGTCTTTCCATCCCCAAATCGGAATCCTCAGACCAAATAAATTAAGCTTATGCTGTATGATCGAACTTCCTGTATAAGTCTGAAATTTTGTTTCCAGCGGGATCGTCACATTCGTCGTATACCAGGTTTCCCCCCATACTACACCTTTTGCGGGTACAAGCTTAGTTTTGCCTTCTTTTCCGATATATCCTGAAACCAATAAGCTTCCCTTATAAACAAATTGATGCGGAGCAACTACAGGTTGTCCTTTTTCTACGAACATGTCATAGATTACCGCATCTTTCTTTGCGACTAAATGTCTTGGAGAAAGAGCTTTTTTACGCTCCGGGATCTCTTTTTCCACTACCTGAAAGTTATAGGTTGTCCCATTCAGGCTTACTCCGATCCATGTCACATTATCCATAGCGTTGGTCAGCTGCTGTTGAAGCTGCCTGACGTTCGGCAGAAGGAAAATAAATTTCCCTTTTTTTATGCCTAGTTCCTTAGCCGCATTCAGCAGCTGGTATTCTGTTTTAGGATTTGCTCCTGTCACTTTAATATTCCAAACCATGTTGGATAATAAAAACAGGATGACCAAAAACCCTGCAAGACCTAATATAAGTCCGTTCCTTCTCCACATTCTGGCAGCCCAGAACGGGAGTCCGTTTTTTTCTAAAAAACGAATTTTACAGCCTGTTTGTTTTAAGAGAGGCCGGAGCCCCTTTATATTCTTCGTATAAAGACAAGCTGAAACGGCATTCTCATTTGTTCGTTTAATATTCCAAATCGAGATATTTCGTGCGAGGCATGCGTTAATCAATTCTGCTATGCCTTCTCCGCGTATTTCAACTTTTACATAACTGTTAATCGGCTCCAGCCAGTCCTTTTTCATAACAGCCTCCTGTCCACAGTTTTACGTGGCTTTGTCATAGTAGACACCATCTATACTGCCTTCAAGCAGAATTTCTTCCGGCAAAATAGTTTTTATTACAAACTCCTGGCCCTTGATCACAAGATTTCCTTGTTTTAGTCGGAGTTTTAGCTCCTCTTTTGAAAAAGCAATGACACCCCGGTGATTCTCTATATAAATATGTAACTGGCCAATCATCGTAATACGGGGCAGATCCATCATGGCATCCGCAGGGAGATCCAATTTTTCCACAAGCCATTTTGTTACCTGCTGTCTCCACTTTGCCATCCGCAACACCCCTCTCATCTCATTTTTATGAAGATGTGGGATAAACTATCACACCTAAATAAAAAAAGACGGCCCAATCTGGCCGTCTTTTCATAACCGGTTATTTTTTTCGTATATGCAGAGGATTGTAGGCCCGTGGTTTTCCGAGAATCTCGGACCAAACGATTCCTTGTACAATGTTCACTTTATTCATCTTCATTGTTACAATCTCATCGCTTCTGTCTTTATAACGGTTGCTCTTTAAAGGCTCTATCGAAAATGCTTCTTGCGCTCTCTTTCTGGCTTGCTGGTAGGCTGCTTCCGGCAACGGAGACGCTTTCACTTTTGATTCTTCCGCATCAGGCTGGGAAATCGAACTTGCATTTCCTTGCGTCTTGACCGTTCGTTTGGGATGGGCTGAAAATTTCCGCCTTTTCTTCATTAACCCGAACAAGCCGGCTCCAATAAAAATCAGGAAAGGAATCAAATCTACGAGAGCATCCAAGATATGTTCCATGATTATTTTCCTTTTTTCCCTGGAAGTTCATCGTCACCATTCGGATCGGCGGATTTTCCTATGGATTCACGCATCGAAGTATCAGCCATTACATTGGTTAGGTTCGCATAATCAAGTACACCGAGTTTTCCGGATCGGAGCGCTTCTGCCATGGCTAAAGGAACTTCTGCCTCCGCTTCTACTACTTTCGCACGCATCTCCTGGACTTTTGCGATCATTTCCTGTTCGTTCGCAACGGCCATAGCCCTTCTCTCTTCGGCCTTCGCCTGCGCGATATTCTTATCTGCGAGGGCCTGGTCCGTCTGCAGGGCTGCGCCGATATTTTTTCCGATATCAATATCTGCAATATCTATGGACAAAATTTCAAAGGCCGTGCCTGAATCTAAGCCTTTAGAAAGAACCGTTTGTGAAATGGTATCAGGGTTCTCCAGCACCTTCTTATGATTCTCGCTAGAACCAATCGTAGATACGATACCCTCACCAACCCTTGCGATTACCGTTTCTTCTCCGGCACCGCCGACGAGCCGTTCGATATTGGCTCTCACTGTGATTCTCGCCTTTGCTTTCACTTCAATACCATTGAGCGCTACACCGGCAATAAAAGGTGTTTCGATGACCTTTGGATTAACACTCATCTGTACGGCTTCCAGCACGTCTCTCCCTGCCAAATCAATAGCAGCGGAACGTTCGAAGCTGAGCTCAATATCCGCACGGTGTGCGGCAATTAACGCGTTGACCACACGGTCTACATTACCCCCTGCGAGATAATGGCTTTCAAGCTGGTTGGTCGTTAGATTAAGCCCGGCTTTCTGAGCCTTGATCAGTGGATTAATGACTCTTGAAGGGATAACCCTTCTTAACCTCATGCCAACCAATGTAAAGATTCCGACCCTGACACCTGCAGCCAGCGCCGAGATCCATAAAGCGACTGGAACAAAGGTAAATAACACGGCCAGTATGATAACGATGATACCAATCAGAATTAGCGTTGCAATTGGGCCTGTAAACATTTACATTCCTCCTTCATGATAGTCTTTCACTTCTCTTACTACAATTCTTGATCCCTGAACCTTTACGATTCTGACCGGCTTTCCTTTTTGAATGAAAGACCCTTCTGTCACAACATCCAAATATTCACCATCAAGCTCTGCGGTTCCCGAAGGCCTTAGTGGAGTGATGGATTCCGCAATACGGCCAGTTAGATCCTGACGCTGTTTACTGGAAATATAGCCTTTCTCTGTACTCGTACTGTCAAACAAGACCAGTTTTCTCAAAGGCCCCTTGTATCCAAAGAACTTAAGGAATAGAAATGCACCAAGGATTGTCACCAGGAGCGCGATTCCCATCGAGGTTACAATGGTCGTTATGGATCCTGCTGCCATCACCAGGCTCGCAATCACTGCCGCCAGCCCCAGTATTCCTACAATTCCACCGGGGACAAACACTTCGAGCAGCAGCAGAATGATGCCTAAAATAAACAAGGCAATGGATTCCCACCCCGCCAGCCCTGCCAGAAGGTGTCCAAAAAAATAGAGAAACATTGAAGAGATTCCTATGATTCCAGCAATTCCGAAACCTGCAGTGAACAGCTCAATGACCATTCCGAGAAAGCCAATGGAAAGCAAGATCGGGACTACGACCGGATTTGTTACAAACCGGGCTACTTTTTCGGCCAGACTTTGCTTTTCCTTTGTTACAGAAGCATCTTCCAGTTTTAAATAAGAAAGGAGCTCGGAACGGTTATTTACAATCCTTTCGGCATAGCCGACTTTAACTGCCTGATTAGCAGTCATCGTTAATAATTCTCCTCTTTTTAGCCCGAGTTCTCTTATTTCCATATCATCATCAGCCATCGCCCGGGCATACTTTGGATCTCGGTTATTTAGCTCTGCAGCGGCTTCCATTTCTGCAATCCATGCTGATTTGGCTTTCTTCCCGGCTGTATTTCCCCTAGAGTCGATCACTGCTGCTGAACCGATCGCAGTAGAGGGTTTCATTACAATTTCATCGGCATTCAATGCTATATACGCTCCTGCCGAAAAGGCTTCCTTCACTATGTAGGCGGTCGTAGGTATTTTCGTATCTCTTATTATTTCTGCGATTTTACTAGCAGAATCCACTCTTCCACCAGGCGTGTTGATTTCAAAGATAATGTGGTCTGCCCCTGCATTTTCAGCATCTTTAATACTGCGTTTTAAGAACGCTTCAAGCCCTCTCTCGATCTCTTGCTGAACAGGGATGACATACACCTTTTGGCCGCTTCCTTCACCGCTTGCAGGTTGAACTGAAGCCATCAGAGGTATGATGATGATTGCAAGAAAAAATAAAAATCGACCATATCTCAATTTCGTCCCCCCTTTTGTACCTCTATAATCAATACGCGGTCACGAGCGAAAAGTTTCAAATATTGGAAAAAGATCTCACATTTATTTAACTTGATGAGTTATTGGGGTCCGCATCTGCTCAAGCTTATTGAACGAAATGCAAAAAGACGCCCTCGAGGTTGCAACCTCTCAGACGTCTGTTCGAGTTTAAGATAAATTTTGTTGGACAAGGCGATTGACGAGAGCACCATCGGCTTTGCCTTTAACTTTAGGCATTACCGCTGCCATCACTTTCCCCATATCTGCTTTAGATACGGCTCCAACTTGTTCAATTGCTGCCAGGACGATGTCTTTAACTTCTTGTTCAGTTAACTGCTCCGGCATGTATTCCGTAATGATGACAATTTCGTCTTTTAACGCATCCGCTAAGTCATTACGGCCGGCTTTTTCAAATTCTTGGAGGGAGTCTTTTCTTTGTTTCATTTCACGTGCAAGAACAGTGAGCTCTTCTTCTTCATTCAGGTCGTGCCCGAGCTTGATTGATTCGTTTTGAAGGGAAGCCTTCAACATACGAATCACAGAAAGCTTTTGCTTGTTTTTGTCCTTCATCGCTTGTTTCATATCCTGGTTTAATCGATCAAGAAGACTCATAACTTACACCTCTCTTAGAACTTGCGCTTTCTTGCTGCCTCAGCCTTCTTCTTACGTTTCACGCTTGGCTTTTCATAATGCTTGCGCTTTTTAACTTCTGCCAAAGTTCCATCTTTGGAAACGGATCTTTTAAAACGACGAAGAGCATCATCAATGGATTCGTTCTTACGAACACGAGTTTCTGCCATTTTCTTTCCCTCCCTCCAGACCATTCCAGCATTAAAATCATGTCAGGAATGCGTCACATATCTTTTGCCATTATAATATACCATTCCATAATGGTCAATAAGAAACCGCTTTGTTTTAATAATCAGAATTGGAATCTTCGCCTTTTACGATGGCAATCCCTGCACTTGCGCCAATTCTTGATGCACCTGCTTCAACCATGGCTAAAGTGGTCTCCCGGTCGCGTACTCCGCCTGAAGCTTTGACACCGATATTTGGGCCGACGGTCTTGCGCATCAAAGCGATATCTTCAACTGTGGCGCCTGCTGTAGAGAAGCCTGTGGATGTCTTCACAAAATTGATTCCGGCTTTAACCGCAATCTCACACGCTTTTACCTTTTCTTCATCAGTAAGCAATGATGTTTCAATAATGGCTTTTGTCAAAGCTTTACCTTTGGCAGCCTCAACAACTGCACGGACATCGCGTTCTACAAGGTCGTAGTCCTGTCCTTTTAAAGCTCCAATGTTTATGACCATATCCACTTCGGTAGCACCGTTTTCAATCGCGTTTCGCGTCTCAAATGCCTTTACTTCCGGAGTGCTTGCCCCAAGAGGAAATCCGATTACTGTACATACCGCAACATCTGATCCTTTTAGCTGTTCAAAGGCAGTATACACCCATGTTGGATTCACGCATACAGAGAAAAAGTTATATTCTTTTGCTTCGGAACAAAGTTTCAAAATATCTTCCTTCGTGGTCTCCGGTTTTAATGCGGTGTGGTCAATTAATCTTGCTAGATCCATAACAGACATCATCAATCATCCCTTCAGACAATAGTACATTCTTTAATATCTTACCAAAACTTGACTATAAAATCGAGATCTCAATAGACAAAAGAAAGTCCGGTTGAACCGGACTGATTATGTTTGCAATTATAGGTTTACGATCTGTTTTGAAGCCTGATCATCCAACACTTTAACAAGCTGCCCGTCACTGTATGGGTAGCCTGCTTTCTGAATTTTCACCAGCACCTGTTTTCCAATCATTCCCTCATTCGCCGGAAATCTGACTTTCAAATAGTTAGGAGTATAGCCGACGTACAAGCCTGTACCTGCTTCTTCCTTATACTCTTCTTCTGGGATGACTTCAACAACTTCCCCTTCGTAATCGGAAGCATATTCTTTTGCCAGCTGGTTTGAAAGCTCAATCAGTCGGTGGACTCGTTCGTTCTTAGTATCTTCAGGAACTTGGTCATCCATTCGTGCCGCAGGAGTACCTGTCCTTTTGGAATACGGAAAAACATGAAGTTCAGAGAATTTATGGTCTCGAATGAAATTGTATGTTTCCATAAATTCTTCTTCCGTTTCGCCAGGGAATCCAACGATAACATCTGATGTAATCGCTAATCCAGGCAAAGCTTTTTTCAGTTTTGTGATCCGCTCGGCAAACAGTTCCATCGTGTATTTTCTTCGCATTCTTTGCAGAACCGTATTGGAACCTGACTGAAGAGGAATATGGAGGTGAGGAACGATTTTATCGGAGCGGTCCATCACTTCAATCACCTCATCTGTAATTTGGCTTGCTTCAATGGAGGAGATACGAAGCCGCTTGAGCCCGTCCACTTTTTCATCCAATTCAGAGAGAAGCATGGCAAAATTATAATCTTTTAAGTCTTCTCCATAACCAGCCGTATGAATGCCAGTCAGTACGATTTCTTTATAGCCGGCATTCACCAGCTGCTGTGCCTGATGGATAACTTCTTTCGAATCTCGGGACCGAAGAAGCCCCCTTGCCCATGGAATAATACAGAACGTACAGAAGTTATTGCATCCTTCCTGAATCTTGAGTGACGCACGCGTTCGGTCTGTAAAGGAAGGAACATCCAGTTCCTCATAGACGCGCGCTTTCATAATATTGCTTACCCCATTGATCGGAAGGCGCTCTTCTTTATATTGCTCAATATAGTCAAGCATCTTAGATCTGTCCTGTGTGCCGACAACAATGTCAACGCCAGGAATCGCCATGATTTCAGCAGGTGAAGTCTGGGCATAGCATCCCGTAACGCAAATGACCGCATCGGGATTTTTTCGGATGGCACGTCGGATGACCTGCCGGCTTTTTTTATCGCCTGTATTGGTTACAGTACATGTATTGATTACATAAACGTCAGCTGTTTGTTCAAAGTCTCTGCGCTCATAGCCGTTACCTTGGAACAGCTGCCAGATCGCCTCAGTTTCGTAATGGTTTACTTTACAGCCTAATGTATGAAAAGCCACTGACGGCATTTCAATCACCTCATTAATTCAAAATGATAAGAAATTGCGGATAGGATATAAGAGCTGGCCGTTTCCGTACGAAGTATTCTGGGTCCCAGGCCGCAGGATATAAAGCCCGCTTCAATTAACTCATCAACTTCCTGCTGGTTCAAACCGCCTTCAGGTCCGATGGCACACAAGACAGATACTCCCGGAGCCATCTCGTTTAAAAGCTTAGCAAGACGCTGGGTCTCTCCTATTTTCGCATCTTCCTCATAGGCCACGATTTTATAGTCAAAATCTGCGGCTTTTTTTAATAGGGACTTAAAAGAAACAGGTGGTAAAACGTCCGGTATACGGCTTCGATGAGATTGCTCTGCTGCTTCTTTTGCGATCTTCTCGAGCCGCTGTTTTTTTTTCTGACCCTTCTTTTCATCCCATTTAACAATACACCTCGAAGATGAAAAAGGCAAAAAAGCTTGCGCCCCTAACTCCGTGCCTTTTTGCACAATAGCTTCAAGCTTGTCCCCTTTTGGAATTCCCTGGGCAATGGTCACCCGGATCGGACTCTCTTTGCTTTCCTCAATCGGTTCGATGATGCTGGTGTAGATGGAATCACGTTCTATTTGTTTTATTTCGCAAAGTGCGACTCTGCCTTGATTATCAGAACAGATCACACGGTCGCCGACTTCCATTCTCATAACCTTAGCAATATGGTTGGCATCATCACCCGTAATCGTCACGGATAAATCAGTCATATCTGCAGGGGAGACAAAGTATCTCTGCATGGCTCAGACCTCTTTTGATAATGGATCATCATTTCGTGCAATGATGGCTACCCAGTCTTCCATTTCCAATATTTCAACGATTGAGAAGCCGCTTCTTTTCAATTCTTCCTTCACATCATTCTTTTTCCCTTGTATGATGCCGGATGTAATGAATAATCCGCCTTTTTTAAGTACCCTTGCGGCATCTGGGACAAATCGCAAAATGATTTCTGCGAGCAGATTTCCTGCAATCAGATCAACAGGTCCTTCAATCCCGTTCAGCAGATTATTTTGATTTACAGTAACAGAACCGGCCACTTTATTTAATTTTACATTAAGCCGGGCACTCGCCACTGCTACCTCATCCAGATCATATGCCTGTACATGTTTCGCTCCCAAGTGGGCCGCAGCGATACTCAAAACCCCAGAGCCTGTTCCAACATCGATCATTTCATCGTCTTTTTGCAGATATTTTTCAATCGCCTGCAAACACATGACCGTCGTAGGATGGGTTCCGGTGCCAAACGCCATTCCGGGGTCAAGTTCAATGATCACTTCATCAGAACTAACGGGCTTATAGTCTTCCCAAGTTGGTGTGATGGTAATTTTTTCAGAGATCTTAACCGGCTTGTAGTATTTCTTCCAAGCTGTTGCCCATTCCTCTTCATTTACTTCACTGATCGTAACCTTATTATGTCCCAGGTCGATATCATAGGTCATTAGATTATTGATCGCTTCTTTAATTTCATCGACGGTCTCTCCGAGAAAGCTAGTAACGGGCAAGTAAGCCTTAACGATGACACCCTCTTCAGGATAATCATTAGGATCGAGTTGATAGATTTCCCCATATACGGAGGACCTCTCTTTAATTAAATCTTCCGGATCTTCAATCACTACTCCGCTTGCACCTGCTTCGTGTAGAATGTTTGAGATGGGTTCAACCGCTTCCTGGGTAGTGTGAATACTAATTTCTGACCATTTCAATTCTATCAACTCCATTCCTATGATCCTTTACTCGTGATCCTTTACTCGCCTTTGAAGGCTCTTTTCACTTTATCAAAAAATGATTCTTCATGCTCATCAGGCACATCCCCGCCAATTTCTGCGAAATCGCGGAGCAATTGCTTCTGCTTTTCGGATAATTTCGTAGGAGTCAATACTTTCACCTGGATATGCTGGTCACCCTGGCCTCTTCCCCTGACGTTTTGGACCCCTTTGCCTCTTAGGCGGAAATGAGTTCCTGTTTGAGTCCCTGCTGGAATCTTCAATTTAATGCGTCCGTGCAGCGTCGGCACTTCAATTTCGTCACCTAAAGCAGCTTGGGCGAACGTAATCGGCATTTCGCAGAAAATATCGTCCCCGTCTCTTTCGAAAAATTCGTGGGGAAGTACTCTGAATACAACATACAGATCTCCGGCCGGACCGCCATTAACGCCCGGTTCACCATGTCCTGCCAATCTGATCTGCTGGCCGTTGTCAACTCCTGCAGGAATTTTAACTTTAACCTTCTTTGTAGTCGTTACTTTCCCTTTACCGTGGCACGTTCCGCACTTTTCTTTAATGAGTTTTCCCGTACCGCTGCAGTATTGGCAAACCCGTTTATTAACGATTCTGCCAAAAGGTGTGTTCTGCTCAACATTAAGCTGGCCGGATCCCTTACAATGGGTACAGGTCTCTGGTTTTGTGCCTGGCTTCGCTCCAGAACCATGACAGGTGCCGCATGTTTCTTCCTTAGGGATTTCAATTTCTGTTTCCTTGCCGAAAACCGCTTCTTCAAATTTCAGATTCATATTGTATTGTAAATCAGATCCCTGACGGGGTGCGTTTGGATTTCTTCTGCCACCGCCGCCTCCAAAGAACATATCAAAGATATCTCCGAAACCGCCAAAGTCAGCACCAGCGCCACCGAATCCGCCGAACCCCTGATTTGGATCCGCATGTCCGAATTGGTCGTACTGCGCTTTTTTCTGAGGATCCTTCAATGTATCGTATGCTTCACGGACCTCTTTAAATTTATCAGCGGCATCTGCTTCCTTATTAACATCCGGATGGTATTGCTTTGTCAGTTTCCGGTAAGCTTTTTTTATTTCATCGCTGGATGCATTTTTGTCCAGTCCGAGTACTTCATAGTAATCTCGTTTACTCATAGAAATCCCACTCCCGAATCTTCACATAAAAATTATCTTACCATTGTTCCAATTCTTTTTTCAAGAAAGATCTTTAAATATGTGAAAAGATATTTAATCGACAAAACGGAAAAAAAGTCAAAGCCAAGATGCTCGCCTGACTTTGACTTTTTCCTCACTGATCACCAGCTATTATTTCTTTTCGTCGTCATTCATTTCTTCATACTCAGCATCGACAACGTTGTCATCGGCTTTTTTCTCGCCTGGCTCCTGGCCTTGAGCGGCTTGCTGTGCCTGTGCAGCTTGCTCATAAAGTTTAACAGAAAGCTGCTGAACGATCTCGTTCAATGCGTCTTTTGCTGTTTTTATGGCTTCAATATCTTGGCCTTCAAGAGCTTTTTTAAGATCTTCTTTCGCGTCATTTGCTTTTGTTACTTCAGCTTCTTCCACTTTTCCTTCAAGATCTTTCAGCGTCTTGTCAGTAGCGAAGATCAACTGATCTGCTTCGTTGCGGAGATCGATCTCTTCACGTTTCTTCTTATCCGCTTCAGCGTTCTCTTCTGCATCCTTCACCATTTTTTCGATTTCTTCATCTGATAGTCCTGAAGAAGATTTAATAGTGATCGATTGTTCTTTATTCGTTCCAAGATCTTTCGCACGAACATTTACGATTCCGTTCGCATCGATATCAAAGGATACTTCGATCTGTGGAACTCCGCGTGGAGCCGGAGGAATATCCGTTAGCTGGAAGCGGCCGAGTGTTTTATTGTGAGCAGCCATTTCACGTTCACCTTGAAGGACGTGAATATCAACTGATGGCTGATTGTCCGCTGCGGTTGAGAACACCTGGGATTTTGTAGTAGGAATCGCCGTATTACGGTCGATCAGCTTCGTAAATACACCGCCAAGTGTTTCAATTCCTAAGGAAAGCGGAGTTACGTCAACAAGCACTACATCTTTAACGTCTCCTGTAATGACACCGCCCTGAATCGCAGCACCAAGTGCAACCACTTCATCAGGGTTAACTCCTTTAAACGGATCTTTTCCAGTAAACTTCTTGATCGCTTCCTGTACAGCAGGAATACGTGTAGAACCACCAACCAAGATGACTTTATCGATATCGCTTGGAGAGAAGCCAGCATCGTTTAGGGCTTGTCGCGTTGGACCCATCGTGCGTTCAACCAAATCAGAAGAGAGCTCTTCAAATTTCGCACGGCTCATGGAAACCTCTAAATGTTTAGGTCCGGTTGCATCCGCTGTAATAAACGGAAGTGAGATTTGAGTTTGAGTGACACCGGAAAGTTCTTTTTTTGCTTTTTCAGCAGCATCTTTTAAACGCTGAAGCGCCATTTTATCTTGAGAAAGATCGATCCCGTTCTCTTTTTTGAACTGATCAACAAGATAGTCGATGATCACTTGGTCAAAATCGTCTCCGCCCAGTTCATTATCACCAGATGTTGCGATTACATCGAAGTTCCCATCGCCGATTTCAAGGATGGATACGTCAAATGTACCGCCGCCAAGGTCAAATACCAGAATTTTTTGATCGTTATCTTCTTCCAAACCATAAGCAAGCGCTGCTGCTGTAGGTTCGTTGATGATACGTTCTACTTGAAGACCTGCAATTTGCCCTGCATCTTTTGTCGCCTGCCGCTGTGCATCATTAAAATAAGCAGGAACAGTAATAACCGCACGCTCAACTTTTTCTCCAAGGTAGCTTTCAGCATCATTTTTTAACTTTTGAAGGATGATGGCAGAGATTTCTTGAGGAGTATACTCTTTTCCTTCTGCATCCACTTTATGGTTTGTTCCCATGTGGCGTTTGATGGAGATGATTGTATTTGGGTTAGTGACAGCCTGGCGCTTTGCAACTTCCCCTACAGAACGCTCGCCATCTTTAAAAGCGACAACTGAAGGAGTTGTCCGGTTGCCTTCAGGATTAGGGATAACCGTAGCTTCTCCGCCTTCCATGACGGCAACACAAGAGTTTGTTGTACCTAAGTCTATTCCAATAATTTTGCTCATGTTACATACCCTCCACTTTTATATGTAATATTAAAGAATTTAATATTACTGATTTACTTTAACCATTGCCGGACGAATGACACGATCCTTGAGTTTGTATCCCTTCTGCAGGGTTTCAACAACTACGTTGGATTCATACTCTTCATCCTGTACTTGCATGACAGCCTGATGCAGGTTTGGGTCAAACGCTGCGCCTTGAGAATCGATCACTTCCAAGCCTTCGCTCTTCATGGCCTCAAGCAGCTGGCGGTGTACCATTTCCACCCCTTGAAGGACAGAAGCAGCTTGGGGATCCTCAACCTTTACATCCAAAGCTCTTTCAAAATTATCAAGAGCAGGGAGCAGCTGTGTCAAAAGGCTCTGTGATTTATATTTCAACTGGGCAGCGTTGTCTTCCCGTGTGCGCCGCTTGAAGTTTTCATAGTCAGCCTGAACGCGAAGCAAGCGGTTTTCAGTATCAGCAAGACGGGTTTCAAGTTCTGAAATTCTCTGCTGTTCTTCCGTTGCCTCAACCGTCTCCTCTTTCTCCTCTGAATCTGAAGTCTCGATTGGCTGATCAGCATCCAGATACGCTTCTGCAGCATCTGTTTGTTCAAAGTCAGCGGTTTCCTTTTGTTTGTCTTCCATGTTGTCACCTCCCTAAAATAATGGGGTTTTATTTGTTGAGTTAAAATCTTGCGTTAAATAAGTTCGTAAACTCCTTGCTGATCGTGTCGAGCAAACCGATAACCCGTTTATATTCCATCCGGGTCGGGCCGATCAGGGAAATCGTTCCAATATGTTTTCCATGAAAAGAATAGGACGCTTTAATCAGGCTGCAGTTCTTGACCGCTTCCACCTGATTTTCTTGGCCGATCGTTACGGTAATGCCATCATTATTTGCCGTCAGCAGCTGTTCAATGACCGTTTTTTCCTCCAGGGCATCCAAAAGAATTCGGACTTTTTCTACATCCCTGAATTCAGGCTGATACAGCATTTTTGTTTTTCCGCCAAAAAAGACCTTATCTTTGTTGCTCCATTTAAAAATATCATCAATAAACAATGAAGCCTGTTGATGGTTCTTCAAATACTTTCTGAAAACAACATTGAGCTCATCCCTGATTTTCTTGTGAAGTTCAGCGAGAGGTACCCCTGCCAGTTTTTCGTTTAAAATGTTGACCAGCTTCTCGATCTCTTCGGGTGCGATTCCTTCCGGCAGGATGACATGCCTGTTTTCAACATGTCCTGTACTCGTTACGAAGATAGCAACGGCCTGCTGGGAGCCTAACGGAATCAGCTGAATGTGCTTTAAGGTCGTTTCAATCGCTTCTGGCCCAAGAATAATAGATGTGTAGTTGGTAAGTTCAGAAAGAATTTTAGCAGATTGCTCGAAAATACGTTCAGTCTCTTCCAGTTTTTCGTTGAATAATGCCTGTATATTGAAGATATCCGCTGTTGATAGTATCGTTGGGCTCAGCAGGTGATCCACATAAAAACGATATCCTTTCTCTGACGGAATCCTGCCTGATGAAGTATGCGTCTTCTCTAGAAAACCCAAATCCTCCAAGTCCGCCAGCTCATTCCGGATGGTAGCCGGACTGAAGTGGACATCTTCTCTTTTGGAGATGGTCCTAGATCCTACAGGTTCAACATGCTGGATGTAATCATCAATCAGCACTTGAAGTATAAAAAGCTGTCTTTCAGATAACATCCTTTCACCTCCGAGGCTGTTAGCACTCCGAAAGAGTGAGTGCTAAATCTAATATTAAATTACCAAAAGCAACGGAAGATTGTCAACGATTAAACCACACCGATAAACTCCTGAAAAACTTCATTTCCCAAAAATGTTCCTTCCTTGGTCAGTGATACCCTGTCACCCGACTTTTTAAGCCATCCCTTTGCCAGCAATGCATCGATCTGAGGACCAAAGACAGCGAACATGGAAGTTCCGTATCTTTGTCTAAAACGGGCATCGGACACCCCGTCCATTTTTCTTAATCCCATGAACAGCTCTTCCTCCATTTTTGCGGATGTAGTCAGTTTTTCAGAATGAACGTAAGGAAAGCCCGTCTCATCGATTAACGCCATATATTTTTTGAGTGGCCCTGCATTCGCCATACGCTTGCCGTTCACATAACTATGAGCGCCGGCGCCTATACCGTAATATTCGTTATTATTCCAGTATTGCAGATTGTGCTTGCTTTCATAACCTGGCCTTGCAAAGTTTGAAATTTCATACTGTACATATCCGTGCTTATGCATCTCTTCCATGAGCACTTCGTACATCCTCGCTTCTACCTCCTGCTCCGGCAGCAGCAAGTCCCCTTTCATTGCACGATTGTAGAAAACGGTCTTTTTTTCAAGCTGAAGAGAATAGGCCGAAAAATGGGGCACGTCCATCGAAAATGCGAATTGAAGTGATTCCTTCAGCATATCAACGTTTTGTCCGGGCAATCCGAACATGATATCCAGGGAAATATTCTCTATGCCTACAGCTTTGGCTTCTGACACCGTTCGAAACACATCCTCTTTCACATGTGTCCTTCCGAGTTCTTTTAACAGGTGCTCCTGAAAAGCCTGTACACCGATACTAAGCCGGTTTACGCCCGATGCTTGCATGATTTCAAGTTTCTTACGATCGGTTTGTTCCGGATTAGCTTCTACCGTGAATTCATCAAGGTCATCAGAAGAGAAATGGCGGTTAACCATATTGAGAAACGTTTCGAATTGCTCATATTCAAGGGCAGTAGGAGTTCCTCCGCCAATAAAAATCGTTTTCAATTTGGAAAAGGGGGTCTTCCTTATTGTGTTGATCATTTCTTTTTCCATATAGGCCAGATATTCATCGACAGGCTGCCCTTTTAAAAATACCTTGTTAAAATCGCAATAATGGCATATGTTCACACAGAACGGGATATGAAAGTAAGCCGATTCTGGCATGTGATCCCTGCTTTCGTGTCTAAAATTTGTGAAAGACCGCAAAATAATATGCGGTCTCATCCTGTTGCTTATACATTTCAGATCAATCGTTGTCCATTCTCAGAACAGCCATGAATGCTTCCTGCGGAACATCCACGCGCCCGATTGTTTTCATTCGTTTTTTACCTTCTTTTTGCTTTTCAAGCAGCTTACGTTTACGCGAGATATCTCCGCCGTAACATTTAGCGAGTACATTCTTGCGCAGTGCCTTAATGTTCGACCGCGCGATGATTTTTTGTCCGATGGAAGCTTGGATCGGCACCTCAAACTGCTGGCGCGGAATTAGTTCCTTAAGTTTTTCAACGACGGCCTTTCCGCGTTCATAAGCAAAATCCTTATGCACAATGACGGATAATGCATCGATTTTCTCTCCGTTTAAAAGGATGTCCATCTTCACGAGCTTCGATGGTTTATAGCCGATCAGTTCATAGTCAAGGGACGCATAGCCTTTTGTGCTCGATTTCAACTGATCGAAGAAATCATATACGATTTCCGATAATGGAATCTCATAATGGACATTGACCCTGTTGTTTTCAAGGTAATCCATGGTCTGGAAAATCCCGCGTTTTTTCTGGCAGATCTCCATGATTGTGCCAACATAATCGTTTGGTGTCATTATGGTTGCTTTTACATACGGCTCTTCAACGGTTTGCAAAAGCTGTGCCTCCGGCATATTGGCCGGGTTATCGACTGTTAATTTTTGGCCGTCCGTCAATGAAACATTGTAGATAACACTGGGTGCCGTAGCAATAAGGTCGATATTGAATTCACGCTCGATCCTCTCTTGAATAATCTCCATATGAAGAAGGCCCAAAAAACCGCAGCGGTAGCCGAAGCCGAGTGCTTGGGAGGTCTCAGGTTCATATTGAAGAGCAGAATCATTGAGTACAAGACGTTCTAACGCTTCACGCAAATCATTGTATTTGGCATTATCGACAGGATACAATCCGCAATATACCATCGGATTCATTTTCCGGTAGCCAGGAAGCGGTTCGCTCGCTGGTTTAACTGCACTCGTAATTGTATCTCCGACTTGAGTGTCCCCTACATTTTTAATAGCAGCCGTTAAATAACCTACGTCACCGACCGTTAAGAAGTCTTTGTTCACGGCTTTCGGAGTGAACACACCGAGTTCCACTACTTCAAATTCTTTCTTTGTGGCCATCATTTTAATTTTATCTCCGACTTTAACTGTTCCCTCAGTCACACGGATATAGGTTACGACTCCGCGATATGGATCGTACAGTGAGTCGAAAATAAGAGCTTGCAACGGACCATCCGGGTCACCTGAAGGCGCTGGTACCTTTTCTACGATCTGCTCAAGTATTTCTTCGATTCCGATGCCTGCTTTGGCTGAAGCCAAAACTGCCTCTGAAGCATCAAGGCCGATGATGTCTTCCACTTCCTGCCTTACTCTCTCTGGTTCGGCACTCGGAAGGTCGATCTTATTGATGACTGGAAGGATTTCCAGATCATTCTCCAGAGCCAAGTAAACGTTGGCAAGAGTTTGAGCTTCAATTCCCTGAGCAGCATCAACGATCAAAAGTGCCCCTTCACAAGCGGCAAGACTCCTTGAAACTTCATACGTAAAGTCTACGTGTCCTGGTGTATCGATCAGGTGAAAAGTATATATTTCCCCATCCTTAGCTTTGTAGTTCAACTGAACAGCATTCAGCTTAATGGTGATTCCCCGTTCACGTTCGAGGTCCATGGAGTCTAGAAGCTGCTCCTTCATTTCTCTCTGGGTCAAGGCGCTGGTTTTCTCAAGGATGCGGTCAGCCAGCGTGGATTTCCCGTGGTCAATATGAGCAATGATGGAAAAGTTGCGGATCCTTGATTGCCTGGCCAGTTTTTGTTCTCGATTCATTCATTTCACTCCTACATTTTGCGCAAAGTACACTATTTTAGATTATAGCAATACAAGGTCGGTTGTTCAATGCCGAACCTGTTGAAAAGTACAGCCGTTTAGAGCAAGTGCTGCGGCTGGATAAACGCCATGAAAAAACAGCTATTTTTCTCTTTGAAAAATAACTGTCAGCTTAATGACCCGAATATCTGGGAAAATATGGCTGAAATCAGTCCGATCACTGCTTGAAAAATCGCGGACACCAGCACGGATACTTTTTCACCCATAGAGGAAAAAAAGTTAAAGGCTCTCGAATCTTCTAACTGTTTCTGTTTCGCGGTTAAATCTTGTGCACCGATCGCTGTACCCAGAACCTCAGCATCCGTATGGCCTTTCGTTTCCTTTAACGCCAATGCTTTGCCAGTATCTTCATTGCCTTTCAGATGGTTCATCCCAACTGAAGCCCTCTGCATCCCAAGCAGGACACCGAAAAAGAGAACAGCCGTAATCAGGAAACATTTTAACATGAATTTACCCACCGGACCCACCCCGTTCACTTATGGTATTTACTACATCCTATGAAACAGCTTGTCCCTTTATGTGTCAGTGCGTATATGAAGAGCTGTTGGATTGGTCAACCTGCCTGTGAAGAGCTGTATTTAAACCTACGGCCAGGACATTGGCCATATCCTCTATAAACGTATCAACTTCTTTGGGTGTTACCATTAAATTATGGCCGATTGGAGAAAGAACTTCCCGGATCAGCATCCTTTTTTCATCATCATCAAGATTACCTACCATCCCTAAGAACGATTGCCGCTCTGCTTCTGGTGGAAGATCATCATCTTTCAGTACCCTTTTTTCTCCAAAGGTCATCCATGACGGCGCAAGAGATTTAGACGGTTTATCCTTATCTTTAATCTCCCGTCCGAAATGCTTAAGAATAAAATCAATGGCGTCGCTGGTGATCGTTACTGCGTCAACAACGGTAGGAATGCCAATCGCAATAACAGGAATCCCCAGTGTTTCTTTACTAAGTTCTTTTCTCTTGTTTCCAACACCCGATCCTGGATGTATCCCGCTGTCAGAGATTTGTATCGTCGTGTTGACCCTCTCGAGAGACCTGGATGCTAAAGCGTCGATCGCAATCACAAAATCGGGATTGACTTTTCGAATGACACCTTCAATAATATCGCTCGTCTCGATTCCGGTAATCCCCATAACCCCTGGCGAAATGGCACAGACCGGCCGGAATCCTTCCTCTACATTTTCCGGCGAAACCGCGAATAAGTGTTTGGTGATCAATAGATTTTCCACGACGTTCGGACCGAGAGAATCCGGAGTAACATTCCAGTTTCCAAGGCCCACCACCAAGCAAGTGTCATCATCCTGAATTCCAAGTTCATTAATAAACTCCTTAAAGTCACGGGCGAATACTTCCTGAACCCGCTCCTGGAGTGCTGAATCCTTTTCCCGAATCCCCTGCATCTCGAAGGTTAAGTATGTACCCGGCTTCTTCCCGGTCGCCTGCGCCCCATTTTCATCAATCTCTACTCTCGTGTATTTAATGCCATCATGATCCCGTTCTTTTATGATGATGCCATTAACTTCGCTTTCTTTTTCCTTCATCTTTTCTTCATTGACCAGCATTTCATGCGCTTCGATCGCTAAGTCCGTTCGAATGTTATAATTGTTCAAATCCAAATCTTTATTATTCATTTTGGCACCGTCCTGTGTTAGAGATATATTGTCTCTATTTTTTCCCTCAAAAAGCCATTTCATTCTTGTATTGCAATTGAAGAATTAAACTGATAAAATACTCTGTGTCCTATTTTTTTGCAATCCAGTTGCAATGTTAGGGAGGTGAATGGATTGGCTAATATTAAATCTGCTATTAAACGTGTAAAAACAAACGATAAGAACCGTGCTCATAATGCTTCTTTAAAGTCTGCTATGCGTACAGCTGTGAAAAACTTCGAAACTAAGGTCGCTAACAACGATGCTGAAGGTGCGAAAGAGGCTTTCACTGTTGCTACTAAAAAAGTTGATAAAGCGGCAACTAAAGGACTTATCCATAAAAATGCAGCTTCCCGTCAGAAGTCTCGTCTTGCAAAAGCGTTAAACGGAATCAACGCATAATTACGGGAAAATGACACCATGAAACGACCTTACCGGTCGTTTTTTTAGTGTCTTTTTTTGAATGCACCTAACAGCTGCATTCAAAACATGACATACCTTTATGTTTTTTTTCGAAGCGCTTATGTGAATAAGACACTTCGAGAAAAATGACACTCCTCTGCCCAAAAAGAATGCGTCGAACTTTTTCGTAAACGAGTTGAACATAAATGACCGGATTTTCAACATAAATTGATTTTTTTGAACATAAAAAATTTGGTCCCATGCCTTTTCAGGTAAAAGCAGCCCATTTCAGTGCCCCACCAGCAAATGGACTGCCGAACTGGGCAATTAAGAACTCACTGCAAAAATTTTACTCAAAAACATTCATTTTTTCTAAGTACAGCTCCCAATGCTGCTAAATGCGGCTCGGGGAATACAAAAAACGTCCGGCGACGGTTTCCCATCGTCTGGACGTTTTGTTAATCGGCCATCTTCAGCATAATCAGCTCCAAGATCAGCTGTTTATCCATCTTTCCTGTCTTCATCTCATAATCAGCTTCGGCTATTCGATCGAGCATTTGAAGCAGTTCTTCTTCTTCAAAAAGCCTTGCCTGCCTCGAAGCCAGCTTAACAGCGTAGGGATGCAGTTTTAAAGCTCCCGCAATCTGTTTTTCACCATAGCCTTTGGCAAAAAGCTCTTTAACCCCGTAGATAATACGAAACTGCCTCGCCATGAGCGAGAGAATTTTAATCGGTTCTTCATTCTGCTTTGCCAGATCATAAAAGGTTCTTAGTGCTGCATCAATTTTTTTGTGGACGATATCATCAATAAGCGAAAAGATATTATCTTCCAGTGTTCTCGGTACGAGTTCATCGATGACCGATATCGATATATTGCCCCCCTCCCCAGCGTATAACGCGAGCTTGTCCAACTCTTGAATGAGTGCCATCAGCTCATTTCCAACCTTGGCCGTTAAATACTGTGCAGCATCAGTATCGATATGCACCTGCCTCTGCATCGCCCGGTCCTTGATCCATTCCACCGCTGAATCACCGCTGAGTGGCGTTGCCGCAACCAGCTCGCCCGATTTTTTCAGGGTTTTCACGATTTTCTTACGTTCGTCCAGCTTCTCCGCTGGAACAACAAAGACGAGAAGCGTAAATTCAGCAGGATCTTGAATGTACCTTTCCACTGTCGTAAGGTCATGCTCAACTTTACTCTTATCTTTCACACCCGTTAAAAAGTAAGCATTCTTCACAACGACGACGCGCCGGTCTCCCATAAAGGGAAGAGTTTCAGCATCCTCCATAATCGCCTGAATTGGGGTTTCCATATAGTCATACACAGAGAAGTTAAAATCCTTATCTTCTTCATTCAGTGAATATTTAACAATAGCGGAAACGGCTTGTTCAATAATATAAGATTCTGTTCCGTACAGTACATAAAAGGGAGAAAACCTTTGTTGTTTCAATTTTTTTTGTAATGGGACGATCGACAAAACCATTCACCTCAAACTTTCTCTGTTTCTATCGTAAGTTGTAAAGCTGTTTTTTTCAATAGGATGATAAAAAGAAGAAGCAGCTGAGCTGCTTCTTCATTTATATTAAACGCCGATCACCAAGACCCCGGGACTCCCGGCAATCAGCGAGTAAACCGTTCTTTTCCTTTTAATGTTATGATATCCTATGCAGAGCTTTCGTATTGGTTACAACAGTTAGCAAAAAAGGAAATGAATGCGCATTCTAAAAAAACATGGGTTTAGCAATCAAATATGGATTTTTTTATCAGGATGACTTATACTTATTTACGAAACGGGAGGGTTGCGGAAATGAATCAGTTTGAAAAAGACGTCCAGAGCAAGCGCAATGATTTAATCGATTCAGGAATGGGCTTTGTTTGGTCCTTTGGTTTTTTCACGTTAATCTTTGCACTGGGAGTAATCATTAAACTTATCGCTACATAACCGAAAAAAGAAGCCCTGCAGGGGCTTCTTTTTATTTGGATCCGTTTACACTCGTCAGGATCTTAATTTTATTGTCCTTCACCGTGATTTCAATATCGCCCACCTGATCCGTTCTTAAAAGAGCCGTACCTTGGGCTTTGAAACGTGCCAAGACGTCAGCATGTGGATGGCCGTATCGGTTGTTTTTACCCGCTGAAATAACAGCATATACGGGATCTGCAGCTTCTATAAAAGCCTTCGAGGACGAAGTTTTGCACCCATGATGGCCGGCCTTTAAAAAATCCGCCTTCAACGAGTCGCCTTGTTGTAGAATGCGTTTCTCTCCCTCTTCTTCTAAATCTCCGGTTAAAAGAAAAGAAAAGGGTTTGATATGCGCTAAAAGGACAATTGACCTCGCATTGCTGTCCCTCTCATCTCCAAAGGGAGATAGAACATAAAAAACATCACCACTCCCCACTGACCAGCTTTGTACACCGTGAGTTACTTTGATTGGAACATTGAGCTCTGCTGCATAATTCAGAACTGCCGTTTCCAGCATTCCATCAAGTGCTCCTTTTGGATACAGAAGCTCACTTACCTTGATTCCATTTAAGACCGCTTCCGCTCCCCCAATATGATCCATGTCCCCATGCGTTAAAATTAATTTCCCGATATTCCGGATTCCCATCGCCTTCAACGCAGGAAGCACCACTTCTTCCGTGACATTATAATCGCTCTTTCTTTTTCTCCATTCTTCCTTTTCGAAATCCAACGAGCCGCCGGTATCGATCAAACACACTTCTTTACTGAATGGAAGTTCAATTAAGATACTGTCACCCTGCCCTACATTTAAATAGGTAATTTTCGTTTCCGGATTAAAAGAGTGAAAATTCCAATGCAGCGCTCCTATTATGAAAAGAAAAGCAGCAGGATAGAGCAGACGGCGATCAGACCCGTATTGTTCCCATTGAAAAAAGAGATAGAAAATGCCTATATAATAGATCGGAATGATATAGACAGGAGGCTGCCCGAACACTAAATTAATATTGTATTGCTCGATTTGAAGGAGAATTGAATTGGTGAACTTTAAAAGAATCGCAGGGAGATAAAGGAGAATTTTACCTGAAGTGAACGATAGTATTGATACCGGAAGCGACAGACAGGCAAGAGGGAGAACAGCAAAAGACAATAAAGGTATAAACAATAGGTTTAAGGGTACTGACCACAAAGAAATTTCATAAAAATGAAAGACGAGGATCGGGAATGAAACAATTTGGCATATGAGGGTGGTAACTAGAGCCTGAGCAAGATAGGAAGTATACCGGCTAAAGATGCCGCGGGAGGAAATGAGCAAAGCAAATACATTGATAAAAGAAAGCTGAAAGCCCAGCTGGAAAACGTAATAGGGGTTGTACAGAATCATCAAGAGACAGACACCGCTTACAGCAGTCAGCGGATGGATATTCCTGCGGTACCGCCTTAAAATAAGCAGCGCGATACCCATCATGCCAGCACGGACGATCGAAGCTTCACTGCCGGTGATCAATACATACAGAGGAAGGATTCCCGCAATGAACAGAAATGCTTTTTCCCTAGTGATACCCAGGCGAAGACTGCACGCAAAAAGCAGGCCCATGACAATTGCCACATTAAACCCCGATACGGCAAGCAGATGGGACAAACCCATCCGCTGATAGACATCATCAATGTTGGGGGGGTATATTTTGACGATAGCCGAACACTAGAGCATTGACCAGCCCGGATACATCCTCGTCAACCTGTCTTTCGATCAGCCGGACGCCCATTTCTCGAAGAGCCGCTGTTCGCCCCAATAGCCCCGTAGCTTTGCCCCTGCAATCCTAGGGAGCAAGGTGTGCTGCATTCAGTGTCCAGTGAATGTTCGCTCTTTTTAAATAAGACGCATAATCCATACCAGCAAAATTCCTCCGGCCCTCGGGAACGATCAATTCTCCGTCCAAGGTGCAGACCATCCCCTGATGAAGCTTCTGCTTAAGCTGTTTCTTCATCGTTTCAGATGGAATGGTATATTGAAGTTGAACCCTCTCTCCTTTGGTTTGAAACCTGAACGACAAATAATCTCCATCAATTTCCGGAATGGTCATAACGGTTCCGGTAAATTTTCGTTCATCACCGGAAAGCTTGGTTACGTTTTGTCCATCGATCACCTGGTAATAGGCATAGAAGAAGATGAAAAAGGCTAAACAAAGGCCGATCGTAAGGGATTTTGCGCCTTTTTTGAAATAAAAAAGAGCGACGCCGGCGATCGCCCAGATGTAATGATGAGATGACAGCAACACTCCTGCCGCTGCACTTATTGCACATAAGTAACCGGCTTTCATCCCTTACTTCAGGTTCGGGGAATGGGGGTAAAGCTGCTGCGCTTTACGTTTCAGCGCTTCCAGTTTTTCTTGATCATCCGATCCCCCTTCTTGTACTGCCCGCAGCAGTTCAAAGGTTAGTTCCATCTGTTCTATGTAATGAGGGTTAATATCTTGTTCATTAAAAGGAACCTGCTTCACAACTAGTCCTGCTTCCTTGAATTGTTCGATGGCATATGGGTGGTTCTTATAATCAGCAGCATAGTAAAGGGTCTTAATTCCGCTCTGTATGATGGTCCGGCAGCAATGCAAACACGGAAAATGTGTAACATACATTTCAGCATCTTCAACAGGTACTCCAAACTTAGCACACTGCAAAATAGCATTCATCTCGGCATGAATGGTGCGGACACAATGGCCATCAATAACATAACAGCCTTCATCGATACAATGGACTCCACCGGATATGGAACCATTGTATCCACCCGCAATAATTCTTTTATCTCTTACGATCGTTGCCCCCACCGCAAGTCTAGTACATGTACTTCTATAGGCAAGAAGATGGCTCTGTGCCATAAAATATTCATCCCAGGAAATACGGTCCATCATGTCTCCTCCAATCTATTTGTATTAAGTTTAGGCAATTCCGCTGCTCTGAGTCAATGGTAACTTAATCAATGTTAATCAGTTCTTTTATGTTTTCCAGTGACTTTTCCCCGATTCCAGGTACGTTCAGTAAATCTTCAATCGTCTTAAACGGCCCGTCTCTTCACGGTACGCGATGATGGCTTTCGCTTTAGATGGACCAATGCCGTTCAAAGTTTCCAATTCCTGTTCCCCCGCCGTATTAATATCGACTTTTGGTTCACCAGCCATATCCTGTTCCCCCGTTTCCGTCACCCCAGGCAATTGCTCTGACGGCTCTTCCCCTTTGGACGGAATGTAAAGAAGCATCTCATCTTTCACCCGTGCAGACAGATTGACTCCTTTCTCTTCCGCCTTACCTGTTAATCCTCCCGCTCGATTGACCGCGTCAATTACACGGTCTCCCTGTTCCATCTTGTACACTCCCGGTTTCCTTACAGCACCTTTAATATCAATCTCAATTACCTGGGTTTCGGGTTCCATAGGAGTGAAGTCTTTTTTTCCCATCGTATGGCCCTCTTTTCCCTCCGTCAGCTCCGCAGGTATGCCTTCGGTCTGTTTCACTGGCGGAATTCTTCCTGAAAAATAGATGAAAATCGCTAACAAACCCGCCCCGACAGGCAGAACGAACTTAAGTGTGCGAAAGACACGATCAAAATTTTTGATCATCATTCACCTCCTTTTCGGTTTTTTCAATTTTCATATTCTTTAGATATCCAACATAAACATCAAGATAGGAAAGATAAGGGAGAGGAGGAGTTAACGTGAAACTAGGTTTTATTGGAACTGGAAACATGGGGAGCATTTTAGTGTCATCTTTCATAGAATCATCGGCTGTACAGCCTTCTCGTATAATGGTCACCAATCGGACGCTTGCTAAAGCCGAACGGCTCCAGTCTGTCCACCCCAAACTTCGAGTGGGAACTTCAGCTGAAGAGGTGATCCGCTTTGCCGATATCCTTTTCATCTGTGTAAAGCCGCATCAATTCTATGAGGTTCTTTCTGAAAACAAAAAGTTTATATCCAGACATAAACTCGTCGTTTCCATCACTAGTCCCATTTCCTGCGAACAAATTGAAAACTTGCTGGATTGCAGTGTAGCCCGTGCCATTCCCAGCATTACAAATCGGGCCCTGTCAGGAACATCATTGATCACTTTTGGTGCAAAATGCCACACGGAATACAAGGAGAAACTCTTATCCTTGATGTCGTTTATCTCTAAACCGGTGATCATCGATGAAAATGTGACACGGATCTCATCTGACATCGCAAGCTGCGGTCCGGCGTTTATTGGGTACCTCGTACAGTGCTTTGTTGACAGTTCCATCAAAAAAACTGAACTGACAAGAAACCAGGCAACTTTGCTTGCCAGTGAAATGATCATCGGGATGGGTAAATTGCTGGAGACAGAAGTGTTTTCCTTGCCGTCGCTTATTGAGAAGGTCTGTGTGAAGGGCGGAATCACCGGCGAAGGAATAAAAATATTAAATGAGGGAGCAGGTGATGTTTTCGATAAAGTCATCGGCCGAACGCATGCAAAATATCACGAGGAATGTAAAAAAATCAGTGAGCAGTTCGAGGTAAAAGAAGAATTAAAGTAATGATTCGGCAAAACGTAAAGTATTCCTGCTAAATAATAAAATAAAAAATAAGCCAATCCATGGCTTATTTTTTATTTTTTGCAGATGAAGAAGATTCGTTCAGCTTCAGGCTGAATCAAATCCTGGGTAAAGTCCCCGGATACAGCCAGGATTTGAAACCCTGTGCTTTCAAGCATAGTTTTATAAACTTCAGTTGGAAAGGTCCTTTGAATATGTACTTCATCAAATCGTATATAGCGGTTTTCATTCTCTTGAACAAAAAAGCTAAGTTCATGTTCAATACTATCGGGTTCTTCCCCCTCAAAGCATTGCCAAATAAATGAAAGCTGCTCTTCGTTAGAGCCAAACGTGCTGCCCATAAATATGTTATGAATTTTATAAAGACTGTGTACGTCGAATAAAAAGAGGCCGTCTTCCTTTAAATGTTGATAGACGGACTGAAAAGCTGCCAAAACCTTATCTTCAGTAAGAATATAGTTTAACGAATCACAAAAAATAACGGCCGCATCGAATTCCTGAAGTCCTTCAAGTTGCGTCATATCCTGCTGGAAATATTGAACCGGCACTTTCTGCTGGATCGATTTCTCTTTGGCTATCGCGAGCATATCATCTGACAGATCCACTCCCGTTACATCATAGCCTTGTTTTGATAAACGTATGGAGAGCGAACCTGTTCCGCAGCCAAGATCGAGAACATTGCTTACCTTTGAACCATACGACTGGACCGCTTGTTCAAAAAAAGAAATCCATTGATCGTATGGGGCATCCTCCATTAACTGATCGTAATAATAGGCAAATTGTTGATAGCTCATCGCTGCTCCTTTATTAGGAAAGGATTGTATTCAGGTCAACTGTCGGAGCATCTCCCCACAGTTTCTCGAGATTATAATAAGATCTTTCATCGCGGTGGAAAACATGCACGACCATGTCTCCCATATCTACAAGAACCCATCTTGCCTGATCATAGCCTTCCATCCGTTTGATATTGATTTCTTTTTCAGCAGCAACATCTTTAATTTCTTTAGCGATCGCCTGAACCTGCTTTTCTGAGTTCCCATGACAAATTAAAAAGTAATCAGCAACAAGGGAAATGCCTTTCATATCAAGGATCATAATATTTTCAGCGCGTTTGTCATCCACCGCTTTTACGACTAGCTCAATAAGTTCCTGTTCTTTCAAAATCATATTCCTCCATTCACATTTTTGTTTTTAACTTCAGCCAGCAAGCTGTTATATGTGTAAATCGTTTCAGGGTAGATCAATTGATTTTGTTTCATCAAGAATCCTACTGTATTTTTTAAGGCCTGAATACAAGCAAGTTCAAGATTTTCTTCAGCCAGCAAGCGAACTTCATCCACTCCAGGAAACTTCCTGCCCGGTTCGATATAATCCGCGAGGAAGATAATTTTTTCGAGCGTACCCATACCGACTCTTCCTGTCGTATGACTGGCAATAGCCTCCAGGATTTCATGATCCTCGATCCCAGCTTCCTGCTTGACCAGGAATGCACCAACCGGAGCATGCAAGAGCTCTGTGCCATAATGTAACAGACTTTCTGGCATGCCTTGCTGCTTGACAACTTCCCGCATTTCATCTTTTGAACGGAATTTGGCGTAATCATGAAAGATCGCTGCGAGTTCGGCTTTATGTCTGTCCGCTCCAAAGCGGTCCGCAAGCTCCAAAGCTGTTTCCATGACACCGAGTGTATGAATATACCGATGTTCAGTTAAATGTTCCTTAACGATTTTAAGGGCTCTTTCCCGATCCATAAAGTCCCTTCACCTCTATCATATTTCTTACTGCATCCGGAATTAAATATTTGGTATTCTCTCCAGCGGCTATCCTTTTTCTGATCAATGTCGAAGAAACATCAAATAGAGGCACTTCGATCATCTGGACACCATAAGGGTTATTGCATTCATCAAGGGGATGACCGCTGCGGTTGATCCCGATAAAGGTCACAAGCCGGCTGAGTTCATCAATCCCCCGCCAGGTCGACAAGGAATCAGCCATGTCCCCTCCAATAATGAAAAAATAGTCATGGGCTGGTTCCCTCTTTTTCAGCTCCCTGATCGTATCTATAGTATATGAAGGGCCCTGTCTTTCAAACTCGATAAGAGAGAGGGAAAATTTAGAATTACCCTGGATCGCAGCCCGAACCAATTCCATTCGGTCCTCTGAAGAAACTCCGGATATCAGCTCCTTATGGGGGGGGTGGTTCGCTGGAAGCCAAACGACCCTGTCGAGTGAAAATGCGGCTAGAGCCTCCTGGGCAATGAGAAGATGCCCGTTATGAGGAGGGTGGAAAGAGCCGCCGAAAATACCGATTCTCGCCATATCATCAATCCTTTACGGAAGTATGATCTCTTTATTTTCTTTTGATTCCTTGTAGAGGACAATTACATTTCCAATGACTTGCACGAGGTGAGCTTTTGCTCCTTTAACCAAGGCTTCGGCAACATCCTCCTTGCTCTCCTCGCAATTTTGCAGGATGCTGACCTTTATTAATTCACGTGCTTCAAGAGCATCCGAAATCTGTTTCACCATATTGCTGTTGACTCCGCCTTTTCCTACTTGAAAAATAGGCTGAATCGGATTTGCTTTTGATCGTAAAAAACGTTTTTGTTTACCTGTTAACATAATTTCCTCCTAATTTCTCCAACAAGATCTTTTCCATCAGCTCGACGTCAGGCTGAACACCTGTCCACTTTTCAAAAGCGAGCGCACCCTGCAGAACGAGCATAGCCACTCCGTTGTCGATGACGGCACCTCGCTGCTCACCCTCCTGCAGAAAAACCGTTTTAAACGGGTTGTAAATGATATCCGAAAGCACGGTACCAGGCACAAGAAGACTGAGATCCATAGGAGTGCTTCCGTCGTTCTTCATACCAATGGATGTAGTGTTAATCACAATTTGAAAACCTGAAAGAGAGGCTTCGGCTTCCTCCAAGCCCATAACGGAGTCCTGCTTCCTCAGGCACTCATTATGAATATCCCTTGCTTTTTCCATTGTACGGTTCGTGATGACTATCGATTTTGGACCTGCTTGAGCCAAAGCGTAAGCGATCGCTCTTGAAGCACCGCCGGCTCCAATAATAAGAACATTCGCATGTTCAATAGGAAAATGCACATGCCTCTTTAATCCTTTTACAAAACCTGCACCGTCCGTATTATGTCCAACCAGCTTGCCATGCTCATTCACAACCGTGTTTACGGCGCCGATCTTCCTGGCACCTTCTGATATTTCATCTAGAAAAGGCATGATGGCTTGTTTATGCGGAATGGTTACATTCCAGCCTGCAAATCCTTTTGTCCTCAAATCATTAACTGCCTCTTCCAGGCGGTCCGGATGAACTTCATATTTTTCATAAAAAAAAGGAAGACCTGATTTTTGAAAAGCGGCGTTTTGCATCTCCGGAGACATGGAATGGCTGACAGGATATCCGATCAGACCGACTAATTTTTTCATTTCGTCACCCCCCATTATATGAGTGATGGCCGCAAGGTTACGGCTACCCCTTCAGGTGCATAAGCAGCGATCAGTGCGCCCGGCTCTTTGACCGTAATCCAGCCCAGGCCTGAAAAGACGACGTCCGTGTCTTGTTCTTTAATTTTAAACTCATGTCTTCTCAAAGGCGGCAGATTCTCTGGATCAGAAGGAGGTGACAATAGTTCACCCAGATGGTTCTTGTACAGTTCATCCGCGTTCTCAAGCTTCGTTCGATGAATGTTTAATTCATTAGAAACGTGGCAGACAAACGACCTTCTTCCTCCACTGATGTAATCAAACCTCGCCAGTCCGCCTAAAAATAAAGTCTGGCCCTCATTGACCTGATAGACCATCGGCTTGATTTCTTTTTTAGGCATGATAATTTTTAATTCATCTTTCCCGACAAAGTGAGCCATTTGATGATGGTTGATAATTCCTGGTGTATCAAAGAGCGCTGTTTCAGCATCCAGCGGAATATCAATCAGGTTCAAGGTAGTGCCTGGAAAATGAGAAGTTGTTATGATGTCTTCCTGTTCTGTGCCGAGCTGTTTGATCAACCCATTGATGAACGTTGATTTTCCAACATTAGTACAGCCGACTACATATACATCCTTGCCTTCTCTCAGTTCATCAATTCTTTCAGCAACCTCCAGCAATCCTGTGCCTTTTGCTGCGGAAACAAGATGCACTTCTTCAGCTTTTACGCCGAGGTCTTTTGCCATAGAGGACATCCATTGAGTAAGCCTGTTCTTATTGACGGATTTTGGAAGCAAGTCGACCTTGTTTCCCACCAGCATCAGCTTGTTGCGGCCGATGTAGCGGTGAATACCCGGAAGCCATGAGCCATTGAAATCAAAAATGTCAACGATCTTGACGACCAGGGCATCTGTATCTCCAATACCTGAAATAATCTTGCGGTAATCATCGTCAGTAAGGCTGACATCTTGTATTTCGTTATAATGTTTTAGCCGGAAACAGCGCTGGCAGATCACAGCATCCCGTTTTAAACTGGACGGCGGTGCATAGCCCAGCTTGTCCTTATTTTCGGTCTGTATAGGTGCTCCGCATCCGATACAAATGATTTGTTCCTTCAATCTTATTCCTCCCAGTTAAGCATGCCTTTCCTTTTCATCCATGATAAGATCATTCTTTCAATTTTCCTGTTCACTCGTGTCCAAAGTCCGTCGGTGCTTGCTACAGGGACAACCATGATCGTGTGGAGACCCAGTCGGTTCCCTCCGAGTACGTCCGTCAGCAGCTGGTCACCGATCACTACAATCTCTTCCCGTTGAAGCTTCATATCGCGAATGGCCCGCTTAAACGCACGCGACATTGGTTTTCTTGCACTATAAATAAACGGAATTTTAACAGGGTCGGAGAAACTGCTCACACGCTGCTGTGTATTATTTGAAACGATGGTAATTAAAATTCCCTTCTCTTTAAAAGAACTAAACCATTTTAGCAGTTCGGGAGTAGCTTCTGGACGATCCCATTCCACCAGGGTATTATCCAAATCTGTAATGATCCCTTTCACATTACGTTGGACTAGCATTTCAGGAGTTATATCAAAAACGCTCTGGACGTGTTCATCCGGCAAAAAATTTTTTAACATGCTGGACACCTCTATACTATTCATTCAGTTTACACTTTTACATTGTACCAGTTATTCGACGGGTAACAACTTTTTTATTGTTTTCAGGAAAAGTTTTCGACAAAATGTTCGCATTCCGACAATGTGGATAACTTTATTAACATTATCCTCCTATGCAATGAGCAGAATCTTCTGTCTTATCTACAATATACCCACAAGTTATCCACCAAACATTGTGGATATTCGAACGATTGTTCTGATTACTGTTTCATGTTAAGCTGAATTTAGAAAATTACCAGAACTTATATTTTATGCGGATCGAAGAGAAATCATGACACATTCAACGATGAAAATCCATCATTTATGTATTAAAAACAGGAGGTGAACATGCCACCCGATTGGCATCTCACTTATGGAAAACTTATCGGACGAACTGTTGATTGAATCCTATTTCAAGGCAAAAGAACTTCAGTTGAGCACAGACTTTATTTCTTTAATACAAAAAGAGATTGAACGGAGATCACTTCAGAATCAGCTCAGTAGCCACTTTTGGAAGGCCCATCATTAAAAGATGGGTTTTTTTATGCCCAGATTTCTATTGCTCTTTTCTTAGAGTGTATATTTCCTGGAAATGATATACAATATTTCTTTGCTCGTCCATTCCTTCACTTTTTCTGTTTTTCTATTTAATAGGAAGAAACAGAAAAATTCCTTAACTTTTTACACGGGCGCTTGCATTTATTGCTCGACCTAACGTATCGAGTGGATCCTGCATCTCTATCCATTTGTTTTCAAGAACAGCTTTTGAGACAGGGACTTATTGCCAATTATCCCCTTTCCAATTTTACAAAATTAACATATAATGATAAGAATCAAATATATTTCATTAACAGTGAATATTTTTAATACACGAGTACTCTTTCCATTCAGATGTAGAAAGGTACAGGGAGTGATGTGATGTTATGTTTATGATTGAAAGAGAGAGGATCGACTCTACTGTTAAGAAAATGAAAGGCCAGGCGGCCAACATACTAACGCTGATCAACCTCTCATTGGGTGCCCTTGCCCTCATGTTTATTTTCAAAGATGATTTAAAAGTCGGCTTTATCCTCATTTTTCTAGCAGGTCTTTTTGACAGATTCGATGGCATGGTTGCTCGAAAGTTAAACATAGAATCAGAATTTGGCAAGCAGCTCGATTCTCTTTGTGATTTAATTTCCTTTGGAATTGCACCCGCATTCTTGCTGTATCAAGGCTCCCTTTTTGAATTTGGAGTTCCCGGCATTATTTTTACTATTCTATTTATCGTATGCGGCGCGATTCGTCTGGCACGGTTTAATATTACGGAATTCAACGGATCCTTCGTTGGAGTTCCCATTACTGTAGCAGGGTGCATCATCGCTATGTGCTACCTTCTGATCCCGTTTGTGCCCTCCTATGTTTTTATGTTTTTCATCATCACTTTTTCTTTTTTAATGATCAGTTCGATCTCTATACAAAAACGGTAAGTAAAAAACCATGGCCCAGGCCATGGTTTTTTCTGCCGTTTACTTTGTCAATTCAAGAAATTCTGTTACATCTTCCATCGCAACTTCAACGCCTTTTTTCCAGAACGCCGGTTTGGTAACATCTTCATTCAAATGTTTCATTGCTAATTCCTCTACTGTCATGCTTGCCGTATCTCTAAGAAGAGCAATGTATTTCTCCTCGAAACTGCTGCCTTCCTGTTTGGCTATCGCATAAATACAGGCGCTGAACAAGTATCCAAAAGTATACGGAAAATTGTAGAATGGAACATCCGTAATATAGAAATGAAGTTTAGAAGCCCAGAAATATGGATGATAGCTTTCCAAAGAATTGCAGAACGCTTCTTTTTGAGCTTCTGTCATTAATTCGTTCAATCGTTCTACGGATACAAGCCCCTTTTTGCGTTCTTCGTAAAATCTGGTTTCAAACAGGAAACGGGCATGGATATTCATAAAAAAGGCTACAGAACGCTGTGCTTTATCTTCAAGCAAGGCGATTTTTTCTTCTTTCGTTTTTGCATTTCTAACCGCTGCATCCGATACGACCAACTCAGCGAAAGTAGATGCCGTTTCTGCTACATTCATGGCATACTCTGTAGCCAGGTACGGCATATCATCCATGACATGAGAATGGAAGGCATGCCCTAATTCATGCGCCAGAGTGGATACATTGCTAGGCGTACCGGAAAACGTCATGAAGATACGTGTTTCATTTTTCACCGGGAAGCCCGTGCAAAAACCTCCAGGCCGTTTACCTGTTCGGTCTTCAGCTTCAATCCACTGCTTTTCGAACGCTTTTTTTGAGAATTCCGCCATCTTCGGGCTGAAGGACTGAAACTGCTCGACAATAAAGTTTGCGGCTTCATCATAGCTCATTTTGCTGTCCGCACTGGATAAAGGTGCATCGACATCATGCCAGCTTAATTTCTCCAAACCAAGGAGAGAAGCTTTTCTGTCCAGATAGGACACAAAAAGGTTTTTATTCTCATCGATCGCCTGCCACATCGCATTCAGTGTGTCGGCTGACATGCGGTTGATATCAAGCGGTTCTTTCAGCACATCATCCCATTGGCGGTGCCTATATACACTGTTGCGGAACCCTGCAATATGATTTAATGCTTCCGCACAATAATCACCCTGCTGTGCCCATGCCTCTGTATATTTTGTAAACACCGTTTCTCTTTCCTGTCTGTCCGCACTGGTCATTCGGTTTTCTGCCTGTCCGACAGAAAGCGTTTCTTTCTTGCCGTTCTGTTCAACTTCAATGCCGATTTTCCCTACGACTGTGTCATAGAGAGTAGACCAGCTGTGATAGCCATCAACTGCCAGGTCATTCATCAGTGCTTCTTGTTCATAAGATAATTTTTGGGAAGCAAGGTTTCTTCTTTCGTTCAGCGAAAAAGCAACACTGGACAAATATTCTCCTTCTAACGCTTTGTTCCAGTCTCCATCAGGAATCTCTGCCATCTTATTGTCTAAAAGCACCAAAATCGTACAATAAATGGCATTCATGGACTCCAGCTTTCCACGGAGAGTTAAAGCTTGCTTGTCATTTACGTCCTGGGCAGTAAGACACCCTACAAAGGAGATGCATTCATTCAGTAAAGCAGCGGTCTCCTGCACGTCTTTCACAACCGCTTCCATTGAATCTAACTGAAAGTTTTCTATCTTCTTGTTTAGTGCAGCCAGCTGTGCTTCAATGTTGGAGATAGCAGTAAGAAACTCTTCTGATCTGCTTCCTCCGCTGAATATGGAATCCAAATCCCAGCTCTCGCGCAATCCTTGTAATAGCATGGTTATCCCCCTTGTTAATAAAATATTCGATCTTTTTCCATTATAAAGAAATTTCCAATAAAAATCGACCATTTAGTTTATTTAAAATGAAAAAACTCTTTCCCTCTGCAGGAAAAGAGCTCTAAACCTATTCTTTAATGCAAAGATACATAAAATACACAAGAGTAAGCATCATAACGGCAAACAACAAGGCTTCCTGCATACACCGCAGCCTCCTTCTACGTATTTTTCTTATTACATCTATTCCCCATAATCACCAGTTCAACCCTCTGCACATTCTAAAGTGGTTGCAGCGAGCCAAGCCCTTACAACCACAAGACTGGATTAACGCGGCATCTTCTACCTTGATGACTGCCGTCTTCTTTTTTCTCATGTTGATGAGTGTACCTACCATTATTTTTCTTTTCATTATGTATTTGGCGAGCACCATTCGATTCGAACAGGCTCCAGCCTGGATTTCCATCAATGGAATAATGTTATTCCTATTTACACAATTTATCGTTATACAGAAATTTTTTAACCATACATTTTTACCTTTGCTCAGGAGTACCCAACTTTTACCGGAAGCAGCTTTATCATCCCTTTCCTGCTGGCCGTTCTGGTCGAATGCTTTTTGAAAAGAACAAAGGATAATGATTAGGCATTTTAAAAACGGTTTCCTCCTATGCTGCCGTTATTATCGTTCTGAGTATTTTTCTAATCGTGCCATAAGTGCTGTGACAGGTTCAAAGGAAGCATAGAAGATGATGCTTCCTTTTTGGTTCTAAATTGTTGCATTTTCCTGAACACTCGCATATATTATAGTCAATTCTCAAAAAGTTGAACAAAGGAAACTTTTTAACCTGAAGGACACCCTGTGACTCCTATTGCAAGGAAGGTGAGAAACGATGAATAGTAAAGCCTTGGCTCCTGCTTTCCCTAAAAGAGGTAAACTTCGCAAAGCGTTTCCTTTTCTCGGGCCAGCGTTTCTCGTGAGTGTCGGTTATATCGATCCAGGGAACTGGGCAACTAACATTGAAGGCGGAGCTACTTTTGGCTATACGTTATTATGGGTTCTACTGCTAAGTAACTTAATGGCGATCCTTTTACAGATTACAGCTGCAAAACTTGGAGTAGCAACGGGAAAATCATTGGCAGAAAACTGCCGTGAGCATTTTTCAAAACCGGTTGCCGTGTTTTTATGGATTACAGCAGAACTTGCAGCTATGGCTACTGACCTCGCGGAATTTCTAGGTGCTGCGCTCGGAATCTATATACTGCTTGGCATTCCTTTATTTCCTGCTGCGTTAATCGGTGCCGCGGTTACATTTGGAATCCTGCTTCTTCATAAGTATGGATATCGTTTTATTGAACAAATTATTTTGGCGTTTGTGCTTGTTGTAGCCGCCGTGTATATCGTGGAATTATTTTATGCCAAACCCGATCTGGGGCAAATCGGCTACCATATGGTTGTACCTCATTTAAACTCTGCCAGCATTTTGGTTGCTATTGGAATGCTTGGTGCAACTGTGATGCCGCATAATATTTTTCTTCACTCTTCGGTTGTGAAAAATCGTTTAAAGAAGAACCAGCCAAACTATAACTACCGGGTCTTCAAATTTGCCATTGTCGATTCTCTTTTGGCTTTGAACATCGCCTGGTTCATTAACTCATCAATGATTATTGTGGCTGCCGCGGTGTTCTTTAAAAACGGAGTGAGCGTCACATCCATCGAGGACGCCTATTCTACACTTACACCATTGCTTGGCGGGTTTGCCAGCCTTGCTTTTGCGATCGCCCTGCTCTCTGCAGGTTTATCCTCATCGGTAACAGGAACGATGGCAGGACAGTATATATTGGAAGGCTTTTTGAACGTTAAACTGCCGATCTGGATCAGAAGGGCTGTAACGATGATCCCAGCGCTGATCATAATCGGAATGGGCATTGATACATGGAAAGCGCTCGTTATCAGCCAGGTTGTACTCAGCCTGCAGCTGCCTTTTACCATCATCCCGCTGATCATGTTCACCCGCAGCAAAAAGATCATGGGCACCTATGCGAACCGCCCGTTTACAAATGTTTTACTGGTGATCGTAGCTACGCTGATTATCTTTTTAAATGCACTCCTCATCTACGAAACGTTCGGCGGGAAATTCTAATAAAGACAAAAACAAGCCAGCAACAAAGCTGGCTTGTTTTTTATTTAATCATGAAAGTTTGTCCCATCAGTTACTTCTTTGACGACTCCAGTTCGGATCACAAAGTCACCGAAGTGCTCACCCTCCTGCCGATCTTTCGCATAGCTGGAAAGAAGAACTCTTAGCTCGCTTAAAATTTCTTCCTCCCCGATGTTTTCGCGGTACATTTTGCTCAGGCGGCTGCCGTCAAAAGCCGCACCCAGATACATATTGTATTTCCCGGGCGCTTTTCCAATGAAGCCAATTTCACCCAATGCATGGCGAGCACACCCATTCGGGCAACCCGTCATGCGGATCGTAATTTCTTCGTTACGAAGGCCGTTTTCATCGACAATCGCCTCAATTTTATCAATTAGGACCGGTAAATAACGTTCGGCCTCCGCCATCGCCAGCCCGCAGGTTGGAAGAGCGACGCAGGCCATGGAACTGCGGCGAAGTGCTGAATGATGCTTGCCGTCTGTCAAACCATAATGTTCCATTAATTCGCTGATTTCTTTCTTCTTCTCGGTCGATATATTGGCAATGATCAGGTTTTGATTCGCCGTAAGACGGAAATCTCCAGTATGGATTTTGGCAATTTCACGCAAACCTGTCTTCAGCTTGTAATTATCAAAATCTGCAATGCGTCCGCCTTCGATAAACAGCGTATAATGCCAATTCCCTTGAACACCTTGCACCCAACCGTAACGGTCGCCGTTATCATTAAAATGAAAAGGTTTCTCTACTTCTAAGCTCCAGCCGAGGCGGTTTTCCAATTCAGCCTTGACCGTTTCTAGTCCCAGCCGGTCTACTGTGTACTTAAACCGTGCATTTTTCCGTTTGGAGCGGTTTCCATAGTCCCGCTGGATAGTTATCACTTTTTCAGCCAGATCCAGTATCTGATCCGGCCTGCAGAAACCGATGACTCTAGCGAGTTGCGGATACGTTGTTTTATCGCCGTGGCTCATGCCCATGCCGCCGCCGATGGCTACATTAAAACCAACTAGCTTGCCATCTTCGATAATCGCGATAAAACCGAGATCCTGAGAAAAGACATCAATATCATTTGACGGTGGAACGGCGATCCCAATCTTGAATTTTCGCGGCAAGTAAAGCGGTCCATACATCGGTTCAACTTCTTCCACTTCCGGGGTACCTGCCACTTTCTCTTCATCCAGCCATAGTTCGTGGTACGCTCTTGTGCGCGGCAATAAATAATCGCTTAATCGCTTCGACCATTCATACACTTCTGAATGGATCTCTGATTGATAGGGATTCGGATTGCACATGACGTTCCTGTTCACATCTCCGCATGCTGCGATTGTATCCAGAAGGGAAGCATGAATTTCCTGAATCGTCTTTTTCATGTTCCATTTTAAAATACCATGCATCTGAAACGTCATGCGTGTTGTCAGTTTTAAGGTGCCGTTGCCGTTTTTTCGGGCAAGTTCATCCATGACAAGCCATTGAGCCGGTGTAGTCACTCCGCCTGGTAACCGGAGACGAAGCATGAACTGATAAGCCGGTTCCAGTTTTTTCTTCTGGCGCTCATTGCGAAGATCCCGGTTATCCTGCAAATAGCTGCCATGATGTTTCATCAGGCGGTTGTCATCGTCAGGGATTCCGCCGCTGATCGGTTCCAGCATCGATTCCGCCAATGTACCGCGCAAATAATTACTCTCTTCTTTAATGCGCTCAACATCGCTTGGCGGGCCGTCCGGCGCCTTTAAAATTCGGTTCACCATGTTACAAAACTCCTTTCAAATTGAACTCAGTATACATCACGCTGATATCGTTTTTGCTGCTGCATGCCAGCAAGATAGTCTTCAGCTTTCTCACGGCTCATGTTCCCTTCTTTTTCAATAATTTCAAGGAGAGTGCTGTGAACGTCATGAGCCATTTTTTTCTCATCGCCGCAAACATAAAATACTGCTCCTTCTTGCAGCCACTCAAACAGTTCCTTGCTGTGTTCAAGCATACGGTGCTGCACATATATTTTTTCACTGGTGTCACGTGAAAAAGCGACATCCATTTTCGTCAGCACTCCGTTTTTGAGCCATTTTTGCCATTCCGTCTGGTAAAGAAAATCCGAAACAAAATGCTGGTCCCCGAAGAACAGCCATGATTTCCCTTCTGCTCCCATTTCTTCACGCTCCTGCAGAAACGAGCGGAATGGGGCAATTCCCGTTCCAGGACCTACCATAATAATCGGTGTATCCGGATTCTTCGGCAGCTTAAAATTTTGATTGTGCTGGATGAAAACAGGCAGCGTGTCTCCTGGCTGAAGCCGTTCGGCGCAAAGTATGGAGCAAACGCCTTTTCGTTCACGTCCATGTGATTCGTACCTAAGGGCACCAATTGTCAGATGCACTTCATCCGGGTTTGCAGATAGGCTGCTCGCAATCGAATATAGCCGGGCTGGCATTTTCCGGAGTATAGAGATAAATTCCTGCGGCGAAACACCCCAAGGGCCAAAGTCATGGAGCAAATCAAGCAAATCACGCCCTTCAAGATACTCTTTTAACCTCTCTTCACTTCCAGGTGATAAAAGCTCACGCAGCTCTTTATTCTCTGACAGGTGTGCGGCCTTCTCAAGAAGCGGTTTGGTTAGGACTGTAATTTCAAAGGAAGAGATGAGCGCCTCTTTAAGTGAACGAACATCTCCTTGTTTATTGACCGTCACAATTTCTTCCGGATCCCAATTCATTTCTTCAAGAAGCAGTTCAACGAGTGATGGATCGTTTTCTGGGTAGATTCCGAGGCTGTCCCCTGGTTCAAATGTGAGTCCTGACTCTTCAAGCGACAGCTCAAGATGGGTCGTTTCTTTATTCGAACCGCGCCCATTCAAATTAATTGTTTCCAGTATTTCCGCATGAAATGGATTCGTTCTGGAATACTCCGTCTCCCCTGTTTGAGGTACTGTAGCTTGAGAAGGTGCAGCATTGCCTCGCTGCGGTTCATTTAATCCGCCCAGCACTCCCTCGAACCATTCTGCCGCAGGCTCATCATAGTCAAGATCGCAGTCAACTCGCGGATAAAGCCTTGTGCCGCCAAGCTCTTCCAGCGCCTGATCAAATTCTTTTCCCGTCTGACAGAAATGCTCATACGAACTATCTCCAAGCGACAAAACAGAAAAACGAAGTTCCTCGAGCTTTGGCGCTCTTTTCCCATGCAGAAATTCATGGAACGACAGCGCATTATCCGGCGGATCGCCTTCTCCATGTGTGCTCACTACAATTAGCAAGTTTTGAATCTTTTTTATTTGATTCGGCTTGAAATCGTTCATTGATAATACATTTACTTGAAAGCCGCGGCCTTCCAGCATTTTTCCTCCGGTTTCCGCTACCCCTTGGGCGTTTCCTGTCTGTGATCCATAAAGAATGGTCACTTCTTTTGAAATGGTCTGATCCGAATGTAATTCAACCTCCGCAGCTTCTGATGCCCCCGGAACGGAAACGGCTTGGGACGCGGCCAAATAACCACTGAGCCAGACTTTTTGTGATTCTGAGAATGTCGGCAGCAATCGGTTAAGGAGGTCTGCCTGCTCTTGAGTAAAAGGACTGTTTGTTACTTGAAGTTTCAAAATATCACCTCACAAAGGATTATAAACATAATTTTCTGTTTTTTATTGACAGTAAAAACCAATTGTCAATCATGCATTTCACTTTTTCCCTATCCATTAAGTAGGTTTTAAAGTTAAAAAGTTTTATTTCCTACTTTACCTAAAGAGAGTATATTAGTAAAATAAATAAAAATTATTGCAACTATTAACTTTTCTAATAATAAGGTGGGATTCTATTGCACTATGATGCATTAAAAACATTTGTAACCCTTGCTGAAGTTAAAAATTTTACTAAAACGGCTGAAATACTTCTCATGTCACAGCCGAGTGTAAGTTTACATGTGAAAAATCTTGAAAAAGAATTTCAGACCACATTATTTTTGCGCTCTCCAAAATTATTACAAATCACTCCCACAGGCGAGATCTTATACGACAGGGCAAAGCGAATGATCACTATCTATGAACAGACGAGACAAGATATCCTGGAACACCACAATTCTATTAAAGGAGTTTTAAAGATTGGCGCAAGTTTTACAATTGGCGAGTATATATTGCCTGCTTTACTTATTGACCTTCAAAAAGAATATCCAGAGCTTGAGCTTCAGGTTCTAATCGGCAATACGGATGAAATCGTTAAATCCGTTAGGATGTATCAAGTTGATATCGGATTAATTGAAGGGCAGACCAATGAAAAGGAGCTGTCCGTACACGCTTTTATGGAAGATGAGTTATTTATTGTTTCCTCTAACCATCACGAACTCGCTCATAAACAAGAAGTGACAGTGTCTGATCTTCAAAGTCAGCCATGGGTAACCAGGGAAGTCGGTTCAGGTACACGTGAATACTTGAACCACGTCATCCGCTCAAATGGCTTGAAAGTTAAATCACTGCTCACCATCAGCAGTAATCAAGGCATCAAAGAAACCATTATTAAAGGCGAGGGGCTGTCACTACTATCCCGAAGTGTTATAGAAAGAGACGTACAGCACAACAATCTTACGATGATCAAATTAAAGAATAAGTCCTTTAACAGGACGCTTTCCTACATTTATTCCCCGATTTTACAAGATAAGAAGAATGTTAAGACATTTATTAATGTATTAAACAGGAAATGGCCTCCGCACTCATAATAAAACCAAAGAAGTTAATGTTGTGATGGCGATAAACGGCAGTAAAAGAAATCCCCTGACACATCGTCTGGGGATTTTATTTTCATCGTCTTTTCCAGCTGATATCCGCAGCCTTATCATTACTAAAATAAAAAAACCCTTACCGTCTGGGTAGGTAAGGGTCTCTCCAGTTACGAAGGCTTCTCCTTCTGCCCCTGCTGCCGGCTTCTGTAAAACTCATGAAACAGCTTCATCAGTGCCCTTTTTTCAATCCTAGAGACATAGCTCCTGGAGATCCCCAGCATTTTCGCGATCTCCCGCTGTGTTTTTTCCTTCTGAAGATCCAGGCCGAACCGACCGACAATTACTTCCTTCTCACGGTCATCTAACACATGAATGTAGTCATAGATCTTCTTTTTCTGCATCTTCAGCTGAATGGCATCCACAACATCCTCGGTTTCCGCTTTCAGGACATCGATCAGGGTAATTTCATTGCCCTCCTTATCCGTACCGATTGGATCATGAAGCGAAACATCCTTTTTCGTCTTCTTTAACGCCCGCAGGTGCATGAGGATTTCGATTCTAATGTCATTAGATCGCGTTAGATATTACCAATCAGAATGTATAGATTTGAATACTGTCCTCATACACTCTAATTTCTTTTATCACATGCCGCAAAAGGGACTTTTTATCTTCAAAGCTTAACTCCTCTTTACCTCTCGAGAAGTAAAATTCCGCAGCCTCTTCCAACAACTTTTTCCCGTATATATGTTGTTCGTTATTTTTCTTCTTCGCTTCCAGTTCATCTAAATCCTTTTGCAAACGCATTTCTTTTTCTTTCAGTTCTTTTAATGAGTGCTTTATTTCTTCTTCAGAAAGATCCAATCCTTGAGTGAATAAGTTCAGCAGTCTTTTTCGTCCAGCTTTTACTTTTTTGATTTCTGACTGAAGCCGTTCAATTTCAATCTCCTCAAAATGGATAGGTTTTTCTTCCTCTTCTCTTTCGGTCGCAGCTGCAATTTCCTCCGGGGCATTTAACCATTCTAAAATTGTCTCCCATACTTCCTCATCTAATTTGGGGACATAGACTTTTCTACCGCAACCTGGATTTTTTGCACCTGAGGTATTCTTTTTATCGGTATAAATAAAAACGGTCTGTCCCCAGTTTTTGGTTTTAACGCCAACCATCGTATTGTTGCATTCACCACAACGCAATAAACCACTTAAAAGATATTCACTCTTGCTTTTTTTGGCCCATCTGCGCCTTGATTCCGTTAATAAGGTTTGAGCATGTTCAAATACCTCTTCGTCTATGATGGAAGGACATTCGATTCGTATCCATTCCTCCTTCGGACGAACAGTCATAGGAACACGGTCTTCTTTGGACTTATACTTGTTCCCAAGCATGCCTTCCGTGTTCCAGCGGTTTTGATAAAACTCCCCCGTATAAACTCTGTTCATCAGTACCTGCCGAACCACCTGGCGATGCCATACTTTTGCACCCCGTTTGGTAGGTATTCCTTTGCTCGTTAAATATTTTGCAATACCATTGATGCCTTCAACCATCGTATTCGGCTGGGTAAACAGATCAAATATGAGATGTACGACTTTTGCTTCTTCTTCATTTATGACGATTTTCCCATGTTCTTTATCATAATCAAATCCGTAAATCTGAAAGTTCCGTAAAACTTTGCCTTGCCGGGCTTTTTCTTTTCTCCCCCGGCTCATCCGTTCGTTAATTTTTGCTTTTTCAAATTCCGCAATGGCTCCGCGCATACTATAGAAGAGGTTGCCTTCAGGAGTCTTCGTATACTCTCCATTGACAAAAACGAGCTGCACTCCCCGTTTTTCAATTTCATCTGTAATAATTAACTGATTCATTAACTTTCTGGAAAGCCGGTCAGGATCTAAGCATATGACTTTAGTGATCAACCCTTCTTTAACGTCATTTCGTAATTTAGTCAAAGCGTGCCGATCAAGGATTTCTCCAGAAACTCCTCGGTCTACATACTCCATCACTTCATCTGTCTTTGCCTTCTTTCTGCATTCCTTGATCTGATCCTCCAAGCTGAAGCCCTTCTTTACCTGCTCCTCTGTACTCACCCTTGCATAGATCGCGATCATTGAGCTTCTCCCTTCTGTACTTATCTTTAAGATAAGAGTAGCAAGAATACCTGATTTTGTCAGTAGAAGTTCCTTCAATGATTTTGATATGCACCGCGCATCACCTCTATAAAAGGTATGCCGTTACGGCTTGGTTACTTTCTAAAGTCTTATAGGGCCATATGAAAACCCCTCACACCCAATAGTGTAAGGAGTTAAAAATGGTTTAAAGGTTCCAATGTGGACCCTGTGTGCGGAAAATATACTATGTGTTTTTTTATGCACAATTAAATACTATAACCCTATAAAATTAATACTTCATAAAAATAAGCGTGTATTAAAATGTATTAAAGTTTTTACTTTCGTGGGTAAAATGTGGGTGGTTTTGTGGGTGGAAATGTAAGTGATATTACACATCGTTCTAATTCCACAATCGCACCCGTTTATTGAAGAAGAAGGGATATTCTATTTAAAGAATACCCCTATAATTTAAGGAATGATTATATTTTAGTTAGTTCTGGTTATTACTTTAAGTTAGAAATGCATTTTCCCGTTTCCATACTTATTGGTAATGATGAATGTTGATGTATTATTTTCCAAGAATTGTTTTCCTTTTTTAATCCAAATGTAAATCTATTAGTAATCTGGCGTAGTTTCTCTTCAGACCCATTGTAAGCTATTAAAGACATATTACTATATATGAAGGCAAGTCCCTTCCACGAAAATTAACCGCACACGCTACGTGTAGTTGTTGGGCAATATCCACACCAACTACCAGATGTTTATCGAAAATTCTTTCTATTAGTTGATTTTGGTTGTCCTGCATTTTGAAAATTCATAGTAAGGGTTCCTCCTAAGGTTTTGAGTTAGAGTCGTGTCTTACTCACATCTTACCGAGGAGCTCTATTTTATTCAAAGATGAAAAATAACGCTCTACAGGAATGCTAACCTGCACGTTTGTTTAAGTACATTACTGCACAAATTCCCCTATACCGTTTCATTACGGAATGAACTGTCAAATGAATATTGGATTAGTTAAGACTCTGGAATTCCGGAAGACTTATTAATGCAGAAAGAAATTCGAGAGGAAATTGAACACGTATTAGAACAATTAACCCCAATACATACATTTTGAAATATGAATTGGATTTATCTTATAAAGACATAATTAGTTTGCTCGATATCAAAGAGGGATTGGTAAAAGACTTATTTATTCAGGGCGAGAAAACAGTTTCAAACTCCTGCATTTTTGATATTGTCCTCTAATTTATTTCCCGATAACCCAGGATCTGACACAGGAACTCCCTGACTTCCAATCCTTACATATACAAAAACATTTTCCATTACTCTTCCTTTACTCTTAGCCTCAACCTTTTTCAATGTATATGAAGGAATATCTCCCACTGGTCCAGAAACCTGAATCCCTTTTTATATTCTTTTGTTGAAATCCATACTTTAGAACACTACGGAATGCTTCACTTGCAATTCCTTTCCCCCAATAATCCTGATTTAGCTCGACTCCTATTTCCGCACGGTGATGTTTGATATTTTATGTTATGGAATCCGCAGCAGCATATGATTTTATTAGTCTCCTTCAGTGCTATGCCCCACCTGATACCTGTGTTTTCCTCGAAGATTTTGTTTACCATTCAATTTCATTATCTATCTCATCCCAGCTATTGAAAGGTTCCATCCCATAATTTTCCATTACCTCCTGGTCGTATAAGTAAGTGTATATATCCTCCCCCTCTTCAATGCTAATCTGCCTCAAAGAAGCGAGTGGTTTAAAAGTTTGGAAAAAGTTTATCCATTATCAACCATCTTTTAAGTCTAGCTGAAATAAAAAGGATAGATTAAACAGCTAGAATACTGTTTAATCTATCCTTTTTTATGACATCTAATAGAATTTATACACTTAGCAAATTTTCTTCTTGTTCGTCCCAAATGGAGATAAAAACCATCTGAGCTCCTGTGTAACTTTCTAAAAAATTGCCCCACCCGTTATTAACGTATTATGGGACAGTTCTTCTTACACTTTTAATATCGGCGGGGTTGCCGCCCAGATGGTTACTACTTCCTTGTCGGTTCGGTTTTCCCAGCCGTGCGGGATGTTGCCCGGAAAATAGATGCTGTCTCCCTGGTTTACCTCGAATTCCTCGTCGCCAAGGAACAGGACAAGGGTTCCTTGCAGAATATAGCCGACTTCTTCGGCATTGTTGACATAGAGCCTGTCGCTCTTGCCGCCTGGTTCGATGACGATCATGTGCATTTCGATGTTCTTGATATTGTGGGAAGGGGTGAGCAGGAACACTTCTGCTTTTTCCCCAGGGCTGTTCAGTTTCTTCCGCTTTTCTCTCCTGACGATATACTCTTCCTCAGGGGTTTCCTCAATTGATTCCTCGAAAAAGTAAATGAGTGGGACATCCAATGTCGTTGCGATTTTTTTAAGCGTATTGATGGACGGGTTAGCCAGGTTACGCTCAATCTGACTGATGAAGCTGGGTGTGCAGTCTGTGACTTCGGACAGCTGCCGGACCGACATATCCATACTTTTCCTCAACGTCCTGATTTTTGTACCGATATCCAATGTGCTTTCCTCCTGGGCTAATCGATAGGATAGTGACATGCCGCAAATTGCCCCTTTCCTAAATCACTTAGCTCAGGAAATTCATCCCTGCATTTGTCTTGAGCGACAGGGCAGCGCGGGTGAAAGGGACAACCGGATGGCGGGTTCATCGGGCTGGGTAATTCTCCCTTTAGTATAACACGTTCGCGCTGCCTTTGGATGAATGGATTTGCGACAGGGATGGAGGAAAGCAATGCTTGTGAATAGGGATGCCTCGGCTGTTTGAAAAAGCTGTCCCGCTCCTTGATTTCGACGATGTTACCAAGATACATGACGGCAATCCGGTCACTGATGTGTTTCACCACGCTCAAATCATGAGAAATGAAGATGTAGGCCATGCCGAGCTTTTCCCTTAGCTCGGTCAGCAAGTTCAAGATTTGCGCCTGTACGGAAACATCGAGTGCCGATACCGGCTCATCGCAGACAACCAGCTTCGGGCGCAAGGTCACTGCCCTTCCGATGCCTATCCGCTGCCGTTGGCCCCCCGAAAATTCATGAGGATACCTGTTGATATAACTCGGGTTTAGCCCAACGAGCTCCATTAGTTCAAGGATGGTTTGTTCATTGTAAGGAAGCCCGTGGACCTTGTACGGTTTTGCCAGGATATCGCGTACCGTCATTCTCGGATTAAGGGAAGCATAAGGGTCCTGGAAGATCATTTGAAAATCGCGCCTAAGCGGCCTCAACTGGTGTTCTTTCAGGTTCGTAATCTCGCGGCCTTCGAACCTGATCGTTCCTGATGTTGGTTCATGGAGCTTCATGATTAGCCGGCCAAGTGTCGATTTCCCGCAACCGCTCTCTCCGACCAAGCCCAGTACCTCACCTGGCTTGATATCTAGCGTGACATTGTTGACCGCCTTTGTTGCTCTTAAGCTTTTGAAAAGTCTACTGCCGGAAACAAAGTGCTTCGACAGCCCTTCCATCTCAACCAGATGTTCGGCATTTTCTTTTACGGAACTTGGTGCTTTCATGCCTCTAAAACCCCTTTCAGCTGCAGTTCCACCGCATACCAACAAGCGCTTTCATGTCCATTTTTAACCTTTTTTAATGGCGGCCTTGAGCTCCTGCATTTGTCCGTCGCATACTGGCATCTCGGGTGGAACTTGCACCCTTCCGGCATTTCGGAAAGCAACGGAATTGAGCCTTTTGTTACCTGCAGAAACTTAACTTCTTCCTCAATACTAGGAATCGACTTCAAGAGTGCTTCTGTGTAAGGATGGGCAGGTTCCTTAAAGAGCGAAAACACATCGGCTGTTTCGACGATACTTCCCGCATACATGACAATCACCTTATCAGCCATTTCGGCCACGACGCCGAGGTCGTGAGTGATCAGGATAATCGAAGTCCCGGAGTTCCGTTTCAACTCCTTCATCAGTTCCAGGATTTGCGCCTGGATGGTCACATCGAGAGCTGTTGTCGGCTCATCGGCAATCAGAAGCTTCGGATTGCATGCCAGGGCAATCGCAATCATCACCCTCTGCCTCATCCCGCCCGAGAGCTGGTGCGGATATTCTTTTGCCCGGATTTCCGGCTGAGAAATCCCAACCTTCTTCAGCATCTCGATAGCCAGTTTCCTCGCTTCCCCTTTGCTTGCCTTAGTATGGTTCAGGAACACTTCCTCGATTTGCTTTCCAATTGTAAAAACCGGATTCAGGGACGTCATTGGTTCCTGAAAGATCATCGAAATATCTTTTCCTCTTATCGAAAGCAGCCTGTCTGTTGAAAAGCGGATGAGGTCCTCGCCTTCAAGATGGATGGCTCCCTCGGTAATTTTGCCGGGCGGGGAAGGAATCAGGCCCATAATCGATAGGGCGGTGATGCTTTTGCCGCAGCCGCTTTCCCCGACGATGCAGACAGTCTCGCCTTTTGCTACATTGAATGAAATTTGGTCGATTGCCGGAAAGCTGCCTGCACTTGTATCAAAGCTTGCGGTCAGATTTTCGACATCGAGAACATTGGTGCCTGCCATTGGACACCCTCCCTTCTCACTACCATCCGTTTCTGGATGCTTGTCTCAGTCTTACTGTTCTTCATGCGATTCAATTACTATTGATTCGGCGACCAGTTCCCCGGAATCGCATGGCCAGAAAGGCAGGCGGATTGCCGCAATATAGGCGTTATCAGCCGGATTGACGATTTCTTCCACCACTTCTCCGAAGAGGTTAGTAACTTGACCGATGATGTCCCCTTTTGACAGGACCGAACCGACCTTGCATTTCGGGTTGAACAACCCGCCTTCTTTGCAAAACAGGAAGTTGCCATCGGTGATATAGGAGTACCGCGAGAGCACAGGCGTATCGCCGTCCAGCATCCCGGCTGCTTTCATGACATTGGTGACCGATATGGTGTAATCACTGATATGAGCTTGTGTCACATTGCCTCCGCCGACTTCCACTGTCAGCGATGGGATGCCCTTGTTGACGATGTGAGCGACGACCGCCCCCATCAGTCCCGCTTCGCCTTTGATTTTCCAAATGTATTCAACGCCAATCGCCTTGCAAAGATGTTTCGATTCCTCGGCAGCTTTGGATTTGTCATCGACATAGATGGCGTAGGTTGGAACCTCTGCCCCGATTCCTCCGCTGTGCAGGTCTATGAACAAGTCGGCAGTCCTGGCAATCTCATCAACAAGGGCGCTAGCCAATTGCTGGCTGTATGTACCGCCCGGGTTGCCCGGGAAGATTCGGTTCAGGTTTTCCCCGTCAAGCGGCGAGGTCCTTGCTTTTACCCGGTAGCTTGGAAGGTTGGCAACAGGTACAGCCACAACAGTTCCCTTCAATTCTTCTAGATTCAAAGAGTTCACGAGCTGGATGATGCTGGCGGAGCCGCCGTATTCCTCGCCATGTACGGCTGCCTGGAGCCATAGAACCGGCTCTTGCGTTTTACCGGTTGCGATCATAACCGGGATGGAAATCGAACTTCCGTCAGAATAACTGCCTACTTTGAAAAATCCTTTTTGCACAGTCCCTTTTTGTCCTTCAACATTGCCAACCTTTATGAGTCTTTCAGTTTTTTCCATGTTCAGTCCCCTTATTATTTTTGTCTTGGATCAAGCGCGTCCCTCAGGCCGTCGCCAATGAAATTGATTGAGATGACGGCTAACACGATACAAAGGCTCGGGAATATCCAAAGCCAGGGCATGCTCGTCAAAACCGTAATGGATTGTGCGTCCATCAGCATATTTCCCCAGCTCGCATTTGGCGACTGGACGCCGAGCCCTAAAAATGAAAGGCCCGCCTCAAGCAGGATGGCGTTGGCAATCCCAAATGTGCCAGCCACAATCACCGGTGCCAGAACATTCGGGATCAATTGGGTAAAGATGATAGACATCGGTCTTTCACCGATGGACCTCGCTGCTTCAACGAATTCCTGTTCCCGTAAAGACAGAATCTGTCCCCTGACGATCCTTGCCACTTCCGGCCACATGACAAGGCCGATGACAAGGATAATGTTGAATACGCCATTACCGGCGATCGCAACCATGACGATTACAAGCGGCAGGACCGGGAAGGATATCATTGCGTCAGCAAACCTCATAATGACCATATCAATGATGCCTCCGAAATAACCCGCAATCGACCCAAGCAGGATGCCGATACCAAGGTACATCGTAACAGCAGCGACCCCTACCGTCAGCGAGACCCGTGAAGCGTGGATGACCCGGCTCAGTACATCCCTCCCGACTGAATCAGTCCCTAACAGGTGCTCGCTGCTTGGGGGTTGTTCAAAGGCAGCCGGGTCGATTTTGTTCGGCTCAAACGGAGCGATGAAATCGGCAAATACTGCCACTAGGACGAGGATGAGCATGATGATGCAGCCGGCCATGCTCATTTTGTGCCGACTGAATTTTTTAAAAAGCTTCTTCCATTCCTTCGCAGGAGGCTTTGGCTTCACTTCACTTACGAACGTTGTTTTCGCCAATTCACTCATGGGATCACCTCAACTTTACTTTCGGATCGACAACACTATAGAGAATGTCCGCGATTAAGTTGCCAATAACGACGAGCAAGGAGGTAATCAAAATCAGGGACATCAACACCGGATAATCCCTCGAAAACACTGAATCGACCATCAGTTTGCCGACCCCCGGCCAGGAGAAGACCTGCTCGGTGATGACTGCGCCGCTGAACAGGGTCGGAATTGATAACCCCATTAGAGTCACAATCGGAATCAGTCCATTCCTGAGCGCATGGACAAAAATGACCTTGCGTTCCTTTGTCCCCTTCGCCCGCGCTGTCCGGATGTAATCCTGCTTGATGATTTCAAGCATGCTCGACCTCATATAACGGGTATACACTGCTGCACCGTGCAGGCCGAGTACGACCATCGGCAATGCCAAGTGCCAGATCCGGTCCAAAAGAGACCCTTCAACACCAGGCGTCGACATCGTCCCGGTCGGGAACATGCCTAGTTTTACTGCAAAAACATAAATGACGGAAAGGCCAAGGAAAAAGGTTGGAATCGAGACCCCGGCAAGTGTAAAAAACGTGAGGAGATAATCCCACGTGGAATATTGTTTTGTAGCGGAAAGCACCCCGATGGGGATGGCGATCAAGAGGCTGAGCAAAAGGGAAAGACCCATCAAGAGCATCGTGGCGGGAACCCTATCGGCGATCATCTCTTTAACCGGTTCATTCTTTGAATAAGAGTATCCTAGATTGCCAGAAAGAATTTCCTTCAGCCAATGGGCGTACTGGACTGGAAGCGGATCGTTCAGACCCATCTGCTCTTTCTTTTTCTCAAGCTCTGCTCCTGAAATCGTGGTATCAATCATCATATCGACCGGGTTCCCGGGCATGAGGTTCACGAGCAGGAACGCGATGATGCTGATTAAAAACAGCAAAGGAAGTGCCCCAACGATTCTTTTGATTACAAAGACGAACATACTGCACACCACCATTTCAAATTAAAGAGTTCCATGTACCCGGCACCAGGCCGGGTATATGGAGCTTCAACCATTCTTTAGTTGCCGAACGACCACTTGTGCATATTCCACTCAATACCGACCTGGTTTGGAACAGCATTTTGCAGCGACTTGTTGACAGCACCGATGGATTGCTCATAGTACAGATAGATATAAGGAAGTTCATCGACGGTGATTTTCTGAATTTCATCATAAATCGCTTTCCGCTTTGCTTCGTCCTGTTCCGCAGCTCCCTGGTGAAGGAGTGTGTCCACCTGGCTGTTGGCGTAACTGGCAGTGTTCCAGCCGGTTGGCCTGAACTGGGACGAATGAAGGAATGGATACAGGTTGGCATCCGGGTCGACCATGCCTGTAGAAGTACCAAGTAATACCATGTCAAGTTCCTGTTTCTCCATCTTGCTCATCAGAGTTGGGAAGTCCATGAACTCGAGTTTCACCTTCATGCCAATTTCCTGGAGGTACTGCTGGATCAGCGGAGCCGAACGTTCCCTGACAATATTTCCTTTCGGGACTGAAATCGTGATTTGTTTATTGGAATCCCAGCTTGCTTTTTGCAACAAGGACTTAGCCTTTTTCTTATCATACTCATACGCAGGGAGGTCTTTGTTAAACCACGGCGAATCCTCGGCGATTGGGCCTTTAGCGATCTTCCCTTTGCCTTGGAGCAGCCGGTCTACAATCGCTTTTCTGTCAATTCCGTACATGATTGCCTGGCGAACCCTTTTGTCAGCCAGGTACGGCTTTTTCGTATTGACGGTAATCGTCTGATAGGACATTGTATCGAACACGGTAACATTGACCGACTTCACATCCTGGATTTTTTGAAAGTCGGAAACGTTAATGGTTCCAATTCCAGTCCTTGTTGTGGCATCCACCTCGCCCGCTTCAAATCCGGCAAGGGCCAGGTCTGGCGTCATGATTCTCAGGATTGCCTTTTTGAATTGAGGCTTGCCCTGGAAATACTTTTCATTCGCTGCATATTCCACGTATTGGTCCGTTTCATACTTTACAAATTTAAGTGGCCCTGTCCCGATTGGGGTCTTCGAGAATGGTGCAGTCGCAAAGTCGGCCGGCTTCACATCTTTAAACCCATGCTCAGGCAGGATCCAAAGGCCCTTTCCGACAGCTTCGAGGAACGGGGCATACGGTTTGACAAGAGTCAGCTTGATTGTATGCTCGTCTACAACCTCGATTCCCGGGACTTCCTTCGCTTTTCCTGCCTTGTATTCGGCTGCACCTTTGACTGCGCTCAGGCTGACGTAGCCAGTACCAGTCCAGCCCGGATCCATGATGGACTTGAAGGTAAAGGCAACATCATTGGCAGTGAACGGCTGCCCGTCATGCCATTTGGCATTTTCCTGCAGCTTGAATGTATAGACGAGGCCGTCAGGCGATACATCGTATTCTTTCGCAAGGGAAGGCACATATTTGTAATTTGGATCGTAATCGAGAAGGGTATCAAGGACGAGTTCCCCGCCTGCGTATTTCCCGTAGTTCCCCTGGGAGAAATATGGATTATACGTATCGGGTGCGCTCCACATCACAAGAGTGACGGTATCTTTTTTCGTTTTCGCCTCGCCTGGATTTTTTTTACCTGAACTGGTTTCCGTTTTGGCGGAGCAGGCAATCAGCGCGAAGACGATGAGCAGGGTGAAAACTAACTGCAGCCTTCTTTTCATTTGTTTCCCCTCACTTTCTATTAGTCTAGTACCTCGAAAAGTATTCAAAGAACAGCACACATGACTTTTCGAGATTTTTCATCCCCTCAACTGTTGCGTATTCATCCGGGCTATGCTGCCGTGAGCCATGACCCAGTCCACCGAAGGCAAACGGCAGGCCAAGCTTGGACTGGAACAGGGAGAATGGTGCGGACCCTGCCATCGTGATCCACGGCTCGTAATCGAAGCCGAGATCCTTGAAGCTTTGCAGGAGCGCCTTCATCGCCGATTCTTCCGTTGACGTCCTTGCCCAGTTGTAGGCATTGATTGCTTCTATTTCCACTGCGGTAAATCCGTGCTTCTGGAAATGCTGTTCGACCTGGCGGATGAGTTTTTCCGGCTCCATATTCGGAACCATCCGGATATCGAGCTTCGCCTTCGCATCGTTCGGCAAGAGGGTTTTCGTACCGTCCGTATGATGGCCGCTCACCATGCCATTGATGTTCAATTCCGGCGAATAGAAGAACCGTCTCAGCAATTCCTTTCCATGGAGGCCGAGCTTGAACCGCCTCACATCGTCGCGCTTAAGGATTTCCTGTTCATCGAATGTCTTCATCATCTGGTCAATAATTTTGTCATCACCTGGCCACGGCTCGGCGACATCGTCGTAAAAACCATCAATCAGCACTTTTTCATTCCGGTCCTTCAGGGAGGCGAGGGCATGGACGAGGTACCAGGCAGGGTTATCGAACCAAACAGCAAAGGAACCGTGGATACCCCTGCTGACCGGGGCGCCCCAATCGCCGCCCCTGACGGTTAATTCAAGATGGATGATCCCTTTCGAGCCAAGATACAGCTCCACTTTCCCTTCGGGGGTCTGGGAAAAGTGCGGGAAGAACACACAATCGCAGGAGGTGAACTCATCCTTCAGTTCATCAAGCACATAAGGAAGGTTCACGCTACCCAACTCTTCTTCCCCTTCGAGGCAAAACTTGATATTGACCGGCAGAGACCCTTTTACTTTCCTGATTGCGGCAATCGCGTTAATAAGCCCTGCGAGCGGACCCTTCTGGTTGGTAATCCCCCGGCTGACGATGGACTCGCCAAATTCCGGCAGGTCGATGACTTCACCCGAGAAAGGATCGACCGACCAAACTTCCCCTTCGACCGGCTGTACATCATACATGCCGTACAAAAGGACCGTTTTTTCCTTTCCTTCATCGAGGTGGCCGAAGACAACCGGGTAACCTTCCGTCTCTTTCAGGGAAACCCGCTGGCAGCCAAGCTCCTTCAGGTCCTCCTGGAGAAGCTTGGCCATCTCCTTCATCCCGGTTCCGTCCCCGCTGATGCTCGGCTGGGAGACATACCGCTTGTACCGTTTCAGTTCTTCCTCCCAGTTTTCATCTATGTAGGCCAGGACTTCCTCCATACCTGTTACTGTTTTGGTTTCGCTATTTGTACCCATTTATAAAACCTCCATTCTTCTTTCAAGTTTTAAAAAGCAGCCCCTGTTAAACCCAGGGGCCTTGTCAACGACTCGCGCCCTTCACAATAATGGCGCTCCCCGCATGGTTAAATTTCAGCATAATGACAAGCGACCCACCGGCCCGGTTTCTTTTCTTCAAAGACGGGCTCTTCTTGCTTGCACCTCTCTGTCGCAACCGGACAGCGGGTATGGAACCGGCAGCCTGATGGCGGGTTGCTTGGGTTCGGTACGTCGCCCTGTAGTATGGTCCGTTCGCGCTGGCGCTGGTGAATCGGGTTCGGCAGCGGGATGGCTGACAGCAATGCCCTTGTATATGGATGGGCCGGCTGGCTGTAAAGGTCCGCGGTTGCCGCGAGTTCGACGACCTGGCCGAGGTACATGACGGCCACTCTGTTGCAGATGTTACGGATGACGGACAGGTCATGCGAGATGAACAAATAAGTGAGGCTCAATTCTTCCTGCAGGTCCTGGAGAAGATTGATGACCTGCGATTGGATTGAAACGTCAAGAGCGGAAATAGGTTCGTCACAGACAACCACTTTCGGGTTGAGGGCAAGGGCTCGGGCAATTCCGACCCTTTGCCGCTGCCCGCCCGAAAATTCGTGGGGATAGCGGTTCATGTGATGCTTTTCGAGTCCGACCCGCTCAAGCAGCCATTGGACCCGGTCGCGCCTTTCAGCAATTGACCCGTACCGGTGGATCCTCAAAGGCTCGCCGATGATGTCACCAATCTTGTGCTTCGGATTAAGGGACGCATACGGATCCTGGAAGACAATCTGGAGGTCCCTGCGGATTGGGCGTAACTGGGATTCGCTGTATTTTGTAATATCGTTCCCCTTATACAGGACCTTGCCTTCGGTCGGTGTCTGGAGCTGGAGGATATTCCGGCCCAACGTCGATTTTCCACAGCCCGACTCGCCGACAACCCCAAGTGTCTCACCGTCTTCGACCGAGAAGGTGACTCCATCGACCGCCTTCACCCAGCGAGTGCCCCGGCTCAAAAGGCTTTTCTTCAAAGGAAAGTATTTTTTAATATTCTGAATCTCAAGCAAAGGCTGGTGCCCAGTGGTTACGGCTGTCATCAAATCACCTCCCGTTGGGGAAGACTTTTATAATGCCAGCAGGCGACTCGCCTGTTCCGTCCTGTATCCTCGACCGAAGGTTCCTTTTGCCTGCAGAGGTCTGTTGCGAACGGGCACCTCGGGTGGAAATTGCAGCCGGTCGGCTTGTTTTGCGGATTGGGAATCGTCCCTTTGATGGTCTGCAGCCTGCCAGGGACACCTTCAAGGGAAGGCATCGCTTCGAGCAGCCCCAATGTGTAGGGGTGGTATGGCTTTTCAAAAATATCCCACACACCAGCCTCTTCAACGACCTTCCCGGCGTACATGACCACGACCCGGTCGGCCATATCGGCAACGACGCCCAAATCATGGGTGATCAACAGAATCGACATGCCCATCCTTTTCTTCAAATCCTTCATTAGCTCAAGAACCTGTGCCTGGATGGTCACATCGAGAGCTGTTGTCGGCTCATCGGCGATCAAAAGCTTCGGGCTGCAGGTCAGGGCCATGGCGATCATGACCCTTTGCCTCATGCCACCCGACAGCTGGTGCGGATATTCATTGATCCGCTGTTCCGGCGACGGGATGCCGACCAACTTCAGAAACTCGACTGCTTTTGCCAGGGCTTCCTTTTTTTTCAGGCCCCAGTGGTACTTGAACGACTCGGCGATCTGGTCTCCGACTGTAAAAACAGGGTTAAGGGACGTCATCGGTTCCTGGAAGATCATGGCGATATCATTGCCCCTAATTTTGCGTAGTTCCTTTTTGCTTTTGGCGAGGAGGTCCTCGTCATTCAGTTCGATTGCGCCCCTCTCGACCCTGCCGGTGTCGGAGAGTAGCCCCATGATTGCCAGGGAGGTCACGCTTTTGCCTGACCCCGATTCCCCGACAATGCAAACCGTCTCGGAAGGCATGACCTGGAAGGATACCCCGTCTACGGCCGGAACCGTGCCGCGTTTCCCGGTGAAGTTTACCGCCAAATCACGGACTTCCAGGATCGATTTTGTCATGATTCCTGTACTTCCCTGATCCGTTCAACCACCGGAATCGCCTCACAAATCAATTGTCCGGGGTGGACCGGCCAGTAGCGGTGGCCAATAGCTGCAATATAGGCATCGTCTGTCTGGCAGCGGAGTTCCTCAGTGACTTCGCCGTAGAGATTCATGACCTGGCCGAGGAGGTCGCCCTTGTTGACGATACCTCCGACCTTGCAGTGTGGGACAAACAGTCCGCCCTCGCCGGTGAAAAAGAAGTCCGCACCGTTGATGACTGTATACGCATCCTGAAGCGGCGGCTCGCCTTCGAGCATTCCGAGCGCCCTCATGGCGTTTGTTATTCCCATCTTGAACAATTCCTCATGCTCCTCGGTCACGTTCCCGCCGCCGCATTCGATTGTGACCGAAGGAACTCCGTTGTTGACCGCGGCAGATGTTCCGGTTCCGTTGACGACACTTTCTGCGTGCGACCTCCAGATGACATCGGCACCCATCCGTTTGGCCAAATATAGTGACTTATCGCCGGTTTCGGTTCCGTCGACATCGACGATCACATAATATGGCACATATGCGCCATTGCCGCCGGAGTGAAGGTCAATGACAACATCGGCAGATTCTTTTTGAGTTGTCAAAAGCGTGTGGGCAAGGCGCTGGCTGTAGGTTCCATTCGCATCGCCCGGGAATACCCGGTTCAGGTTGGCCCCGTCAAGCGGCGAAGTCCGGAAGCGTGCCTTGAACGCCGGCAGATTCGTGACCGGTACGCCGACAAATGTTCCTTTCAGCTTATTTATATCAAGCTCCTGGAACAGTCGGATGATTGAGGCAGCCCCGCCGTATTCATCGCCATGGATACAGCCCTGCACCCAGACAATCGGCCCATCCTCGACTCCGGCTGCAACAAGGACTGGCAGGTTGAATGGCGAGCCGTCTGTATCCGTGCCGGCTGGCAGGTAGCCTCTTGTTTTTTCCCCCCGTTTGATTTCCGCTGTACCGATTGTTTGAACCAATGTTTTTGTCATTTTGAATTCCTCCCGACGATTTTTGAAATATATGTTGAAGCTTTGCCGGCAACTTTCGTCTGGCATCCGTTTAACGCTTTTTTATTCCGCGGCAGCCAGTGCTTCCTCCGGAATCGCCTCGGCGATTAGTTCGCCTGGGTCCGTCGGCCAGTACCGGTGGCCGATTGCTGCGATATAGGAACGGTCGGCCCTGCAGCGGATTTCCTCCTGCACATCCCCGTACAGGTCGATAATTGAACCGATAAGATCGCCTTTATTCAGGACGTCCCCTACCTTGCAGGCCGGGACGAACAATCCGCCCTTTTTATTGAAGATGAAGTCGGCGTTGTTGATGACCGTGAGTTTTTCCTGGACAGGCGCTTCGCCCTCAAGCATTCCGAGCGCCTTCATCGCATTTTCAATCGAATATTTGTAGAACCGTTCGTGCTCTTCAGTTACATTCCCGCCCCCACATTCAACCGTCACTGCCGGGATGCCACTGTGGACGAAGTTCGCTGTTCCGGTTCCGCCTGTACCCGCTTCCTCGGCTGAGCGCCAGATGACGTCTGCACCCATCCGCTCTGCAAGCCACATTGATTTTTCTCCAGCTTCCGTACCGCCTGGTTTGACGATAAGGTAGAACGGCACTTCGCAGCCGATCCCGCCGGAGTGGAAATCGAGGACATAATCGGCCGTCTCCGTCACCGTGTTGAGAAGGATATGGGCCAGCCGCTGGCTATAAGTGCCCTTCGGGTCTCCCGGGAACGCCCTGTTGAGATTGACTCCATCAAGCGGGGAATTGCGGTGCCTTGCCTTGAAAGAAGGCAGATTGGTTACCGGGACCCCGACAAAGGTTCCCTTTAGTGTCGCTACATCAAGCTCCTGAAAGAAACGGATGATGGAAGCTGCTCCGCCAAACTCCTCACCGTGAATGCAGCCCTGCACCCAGAGGGTTGGTCCTTCTTCTGCTCCCGCTGCCACAAGAACCGGAATCTCGAATGGGCTCCCGTCCGTATCGCTGCCGGCTCGGATGGAGCCGGTTGTTTTTTGGCCTCTTCTTACTTCGGCTGTTCCTACCAGTTTCATGAACGCACCTCCTTTACTCCTTTAATTAAGGGGCCGGGCTTATCTGCCTTTATCAGGCAGACAAGCCCGGGTGATCCCTCATTAAGCTTTCGTATATGTTTCCACAACCAGCTGGCCCGGATGGAGCGGCCAATACCTGTGGCCCGTTGCGGCAAGATAGGCGCTGTCGGAAGAGCATCTGATTTCTTCGGCTACATCACCGTACAGATTGATGATCGAGCCTATCAGCTCCCCTTTGTTGACCACGCTTCCGACCGGGGCAGCCGGAACGAACAGCCCGCCCTGTCCGGCAAAAATGAACTCGCCGTGGCGGTAGACGCTGTACTTTTCCTGGACCGGTGCTTTGCCCGGCAGCATGTCAAGTGCCTTCAGAGCATTTCCAATCGATTCCCTGTAAAGCGCCTCGTGTTTTTCGGACACGTTGCCGCCTCCCACTTCAACGGTGACACATGGGATGCCCTGCTTGGTGAGATAGTCGGTGCCGACCCCGCCGGTCGAACCTTCGCCGCCGACCTGCCAGATGACTTCAGCGCCCATCCTCTCTGAGAGCCACATCGATTTTTTGGACGCTTCATTATCGCCGTTCCGGCAGATCATGAAGTAATCGACATGGAGGCCAATTCCTCCTGAATGGAGGTCGATGACATAGTCCGCTGTCTCAGTGATTGTATCAATAAGTGCCCTAGCGAGACGTTGACTATAGGTCCCCTTGGCGTCTCCCGGGAAAATCCTGTTCAGGTTGGCCCCGTCAATCGGGGAGGTGCGGTATCTCGCTTTGAATGATGGCAAGTTGACGACCGGGAGGCCGACGACCGTCCCTTTCAATGTGCTGACATCCACATCCTGGATGAACCGGATGATGGACGCCGTCCCACCGAATTCATCCCCATGGATGCCGCCCTGGAGCCAGACAATCGGTCCGTCTTCCTCCCCTGCTGCGATGAGTACCGGGATGTTGATAGGTGAGCCGTCCGTGTCGCTCCCCACCCGGAGCCATCCTTTCGTCTTTTCACCTCTGATTACTTCAGCTGTACCGATTTTTTTCATTTACATCACCCTTTCAAACTTGCTTTGCGTCTTGTTACTTCTGGTATTCCGCATCACGGACGATCGTGTATTCATCAATACGCGACTTATAGCTGTTAATCCCTTTTCTCACCCCAATGATTTGCGGTTCGTAATAGAGTGGCAGGGTCGGGAGGTCCTGATAAAGGATTTCCTGGATTTTTGTATAAAGCTCAACCTGCTTGTTTTGGTCAATCGTCTGGGCGGCTTCTGCCATCAGCTTGTCGACTTCAGGGTTTTTATAGCCGATTTCGGAAGTCGCCGAGTTGAAATAGCCGTCCCAGTGCTTGCTTGGGTTGATGGTGAAATCCGTTGCGCCGATGAACCAGATGTCGTATGCATCGGTATCGGTTTTTGGAATATAAGAACTCCATTCGAGTGTCTCGAGCTGAATATTGACGCCGGCTTTCTTAAGCATCCCGGCAATTGCTTCTCCCATTTGCTTATCCATTGCGTAACGGCCGATTGGGGCGCCCATCTTGATTGGCGAACCATCATATCCGGACTCCTTCAGCAGCTGCTTCGCTTTATCAAGGTCAAATGGATAGACTGGCAGGTTTTTATCAAAGCCAATGGTTCCAGGTGGTGATACAGATGAAGCAGGGATGGTTGTTCCGGCTAGGACGTTGTCAATAAGCCCTTTCCGGTCAATGGCAAGCGACAGCGCATGGCGGAATTTCTGGTTCGCAATCCATTTGTTTTTAAATTCGAGTGACAGGAAATCGACCCTTAGCGTCTTGGTAACGGACACACTGAGGTTCGGGTCACTCTTGATTGTGCTCAGCTTATCGGCAGACATTGTTTCGGCAATTTGGACATCCCCACGCTGAAGGGCGGCCAGGCGCACGGAACTTTCAGGCATGATTCGGAACCTTACGTTCTTTGTCTTCGCTTTTTCGCCCCAGTAATCGTCGAACCTGGTCAAAAGCAATTCGTTGTTAGGCGTGTACTTTACAATTTTGTACGGTCCGGTACCTACCGGTTCAGTGTTGTATTTATCGCCAAGTGATTTGACGGCGCCAGGTTCAACAATCGGCACCTGGGCAAGCGAGCTGATCAGACCACCGGTCGGTGTCTTTGTCTTGATAATGACAACGTCGTCCCCTTCAGTCGTGACTTTATCAACATCGCGCAGCCAAGTTTTCATTGGCGTGTTGTAGTTTGGGTCGATGATCGAGTCAATCGTGAATTTGACTGCTTCAGGCGTCAGCGGCTGACCGTTGTGGAATTTCACGCCTTTGCGGAGGGTGAACTTCCAAGTCAACGGATCGACGTTCTCAAATTTCTCGGCCAGGACGCCGACGATTTTCACATTCTCCCCGTCAATTTGCCTGAACACGAGCGGCTCGAAAATATGCGCATTCATGCTGTAGCCCGGTCCGGACCATGTTTTGCGCGGATCAAGACTGATGGGGTCAGATCCCGTTGCAATGGCGATTTCGTCTGCAGCTTTGCTTGTGCTGCTTTTTCCCTTGGCATCCGATGTACTGGTTGACGAACAGGCACTGAGGGCCAGGATGGCAATCAACAGCCAGGCAAAAATACTCGTTTTCTTCACTATTACGCCTCCTTGTATTGTTTTTTTAATGCTATTGTTAAAAGTTGTTGATTTTCGCTTCAGGCGCTTCGCTTTCCGCGAGCGGTACGTGACATTGTTGATAAATAATTCTAAGTTTGTTTAGTGAAGCGATAAAGAGGTAATGTTGTATATGACTAAAGCGAAAAGCAGAAAAAAATAATAGGTTAGCGGCGTGAGGCAAAATAAGCGATTTTGTCACCGGTTGTGACGGCCTGGTTTCCGGCCATAGGAAATGCAATCACCACCCCTTCCACTGGAGCAAGCATTTCACTTATCTGCTGCCCAAAGGAATCATGGACAGTTGCAAAAACCTCACCTTCTTTAACCGAATCGCAGATTTTCTTTTGCAAATAAACGAAGCCGCCCGTATCCGCAAAAACGGATGTATAGAGCATTGGTTCTGTAAATGGAGGTGTTTCCTTTAATGGTTCAGGGTTTCCGTCTAGCATGCCGAGATGCTTCATGACGTTGATTGTTCCAGTCACACCGGCATCACTGGACTGCGGGTCGAACCGCCGTGAAAAGACCAGTTCCGGAGTAATCACCGGCTTGCCAATTGAAGACAGGTAACCGCTGAACGTTCCCGGCAGCTTTCCGGACGGTGCTACCGTTATCGCCCCGAAGGCTTCTGCCATTCCAAGCGACTTCGCCCTGACTTCTTCTGTCCCGTCCTCATCAATGATGGTAAACACACAGGACGGCGGGTTGCAGGAATGATAGTCAATGACATAGTCAGCTTCAGTGACGAGCCACTCGGCTACGAGATTGGCAATCCTTTGGCTAAGGGTGCCTTTTGCATTCCCTGGGAAGACCCGGTTCAGGTCGGCTGAATCCTGTGGGGTGAACCTGTTAGCAACCCCTAATGCGAACGGATTGACTACAGGAACGGCAATTACTTTTCCTTTCATTCTGGTAAAATCCAATTCTTCATTCATAAGACGGTTAATCACGTCGTACCCGCCGATTTCAATACCGTGGATGAGTGCGGTCAATAAAAGCGTTGGCCCAGGTTCCTTTCCTTCCCCCACCAAAACCGGGATATCGATTTCCGTGGAGTCAGGCAGCGACCCAATACGAATCCTGGCTACCTTCAGTTCACCAGGCCTGCTTTCAAGCTCTTGCAGACTCTTCATCTTCATTTGTTCCAACAACTGCTCCCCCTTTAGTTAAATCTCGTGTTCGTTAATGCGGATCCAGTGCATCCCTCAGACCGTCACCAAACAGGTTTGCACTGATGGCAACGAGCATCAGCATCAGGCCAGGGAAAACGGCAATCCACCAGGCATCGATCATGTACTCCCTTCCATCTGCGAGCATCCCGCCCCAGGTAGGCTGGCTGGCAGGAACGCCCAATCCCAGAAAGCTTAGCGATGATTCGGCAATAATCAGCGTTGCAATTTCGAAGCTCGCAACGACAATGAACGGAGACATAATATTCGGCAGGATATGCCGGAACAGCACCGTAAACCGTGACGCACCAATTGCCCTTGTCGACTCTATGAATTCAAGATGCTTGATGGACAGCACTGAGCTTCTTACCACTTTTGCATACGAAATCCAACTTGTAATCGATAAAACGAGGATGACATTCCAGACACTCGGCCCGAGGATGGTGACCATCGTCAGAGCGAGCAGGATGAACGGAAATGCGAGCTGCATGTCGGCGAGCCTCATCAGGGCACTATCGACCCAGCCTCCTGAATAACCGGATACCATCCCGATTACCAGCCCCATCACTCCGCCAATCAGGACAGCCCCAGTGGCGACGCTGATTGAGACCCTCGAACCCAAGATGACCCGGCTGAATATGTCACGGCCCAATTGGTCGGTCCCGAGGATATGTTTATGGCCTTCAGTGTCTGTCCATCCCGGCGGCTTCAGGCGCCATTCGATGTTTTGCGCCTGCGGATCGAGCGGTGCAAGCAGAGGGGCGAAAACGGCCATCAGCACAACGAGGAGGAGGAGAACCAGGCCAAGCACTGCCACTTTGCGTTCGGTTATTTTTTTCAGAAATTTAAGCAAGTTTCTTCCCTCCCTACGAATCAACGACAATCCTGCGGTCAATTACGGCATAAAGGACATCAACTATGAAATTGATGACAACAAACGTAATCGCAGAAACGATGACGAGTGACTGTATCATCGGATAATCCCGGAATTGGATGGACTGCACCGTCAGGAATCCAATTCCGGGCCAGGAAAAAATATATTCTGTGATGATGGCTCCGCCGAGAAGCTGTCCTGTCTGCAGGGCAATCATGGTAAGCGTTGGAATCAGCGCGTTCTTGAACACGTGCTTGAACAGGATAATGTATTCAGGCAGGCCTTTTGCCCGGGCGGTCCGGACATAATCATTGTGAAGGACATCAAGCATACTCGACCGCATCAGCCTGGCGATAAGGGCGAGCTGATACACCGCCAGTGTAAAGGCCGGCAGGATAATATTGTTCCAGCTCCCGTAACCGGTCGTCGGCAGCAGCTGCCACTTTACTGCTACCAGCAGAATCAGCATCATCCCGAGCCAATAACTTGGGACAGACTGTCCCAGCATCGCCAGGATACTCACTGCATAATCCGAGATGGAGTTTTTCTTGACCGCCGCCAAGATACCGAGTGGAATCGCCAGGCAGATGGCAATGACCATGGCCCAAAACACAAGGATTGCGGTCGCAGGCAAGCTTTCGAGAATCAGCCCCATCGATGGCACACCCCTGTTCAGGGAATCCCCAAAATCCAGGACTAGCAACTGTTTCAAATAAACCATATACTGGGACCAAATCGGGAGATTGAGACCCATCGCTTCCCTCATCTGGTTCAGTTCTTCTTTCGTGGCGTTTTCAGGCAGCATCATCCTGGCCGGATCACCCGGGACTACCCGAAGGATGATAAAGGCGATTACTGAGGCTCCCCCCAGGACAATCAAGGCCTGGACGAACCGCCGTAATAGGAACTTTCCCATTCTTTCACCTCACTTTGTTCTACTTGTTTAATAGATCGGCCGCTGCATTCCTGTTATCCGATACAAGTCACCTCCTTAAATGAGAGTAATATCTAGTGTTTTTTTCTATTGGAGTATTCGATATAAGTTAATCTTTTTTTCAGAAGCCTAAGAGGAAGGATGAATAAACGTTCATTATTATTTAACATTTTCGTCATGTTTCGTTTTTCGGTGGGTTTTTCGAGGTGATTTCATGTTGTTTAAGATATTTTTAATTAAGTATAAATTAATTTTAGAATATTGTGAATAGAAAAAATAAAAATTTTGAAATATATTTTCGGTTTCTTGTTAATTGTAATTTAAAATCTTTGTGGATTATTCCAAAATCTATTACCTGACTTGTCTTCTCTTTGTTTAATTTTATAAGTTCCTTGCACCGGCTGCTTTCCGGAGCAAATAAAAACGTAAAAAAGAAAATATTAATAATGAATCATTCGCTTTAACGGCTACATATATAGTTAATTTTTTCGAAACTCAATATAAGAGTACTTATATTCATTGGAATTCTTTGTAAACTATTACTTTACAAAAAATCTGTATGCTACATTGCGAACTATTACCCAGGATCGGAAAAATTTATCATAAAGAATTGATCGCTAATATGATTGAATTGATTAATTACTGTAATTCCAAAGTGGAAGTATCATTACGAAACCAGGAAATCCCTTTATAAAGATGACTTTTAGAAACTAAAATAAGGAAAGGAGATGTATCTCCTTTCCTTTCATTTATAAATACCCTTTTTCTTTTAAACTGGTATACTCCACATTAGCATTGATTACCAAGGGTGAACTTGTGTGCGGAACATATACTGCGTGTCTTTCTATGCTTGATGATGACTAAAACCCGCATGAAATTAGCACTATTGCAAAGTAAGCACATATTTAAATATATTAAAGTTGAAGCTCAGGTGGTCAAAAAGTGGTCAGTTTGGTGGTCAATTTTTCACCCTTTATAAAACTAAACCTTACTGAGCCTACCGCCCGTCTGGCCCTAAATATTACAATCCATTATCTTGTCATCGAAATTCACCTATCTAAACGTTAAAGTAACCTTTAGAATAACCTTTTCGAATTACCTAATTACCCATAAGTAATTCTTTTCCCGTATGATATAAAAAAATACCTTTTTATTTTTTTGCCCATTTTATTAATAAATTCTCAAGAATACTACCGGGTCTTAAATTATTTTTGATTCCTTGCAAGAAAAACTTTTTTTCATCAGCCGGAAAATTACTTGACGCAATTAATAAAGCCCTTTGGCTCCATTCATCTAACCTAGGGTATTCTTCTTTCAGTTCCCTCAACCAATCTGATTTATTTGTTATGTGTGCAGATAGAATAACTTCTCTCTTTATATTTTCAGAAGAAGATCTATACATACTAATAACTTTATGAATATGATTAAAGTGAATTGTATTTGTAAATAAACTTAAAATTGAAATTTGAAAAAATTCATTAGCTTTAAAAATTTCTGTGTCAAGCAAATTAATTAAATCTTCCCCAACATTATACATTTCTTCATTTTGGGTGTTAGCAACCGAAACAAAATATCGACAAATATCGCTTATAGCTGGTACAAAATTATTAAAATTCCCCGTTATATATTTAATTGCATTTGGGGTTCCAATTCTTGAAAGTCTTCTAAAGAACCATCTAATACGATTATAATCTGGTTCATTCTGTTTCAAATATTTATCTAATAAAATGCTAATGTTTTCTTCTGAAAACAACTTCATCTTTTCCTCTGGAATGTCCCCTACTCGTATTGCTCCATAACCCCCAGATGTATATTTTCTAAATATTTCTGTCATTTCTTTCTCTAATTTATCGATAGGATTATCATCCAAATTTTCTTCGCAAATTTTAATGAATTCAGAAGAAGAATAAATTTTTGTCTTTTGATTTTGTAATATTAGTCTTTGTTGTTTATCTAATATAGTAGCAATTTCATAAACTAGTTTTTGGGCTTGTACAGGATCGTTGCAAAACATTACAATATCATCTGAATACCGGCAAAAATCTACCCCTCTTGTTAATAAACTATTATCAATTGGTATCAAAGACATCTCAGCTAAGAGATGTACCGAATGAGGACCAATTGGTATTCCACGTGATACACGTTGTGTAACCGATTCTAAAAGATTCATGATAGTTCTTTTAATTGCATTTGGGAATTCACAACTGATTAATTGGTTTTCTATGGTGTGATGATATATTTGATTGTAAAAGTCAGCAATATCTACATATACTGCAAACTGATAATTTTGTGCTTTCTTTTTACTAGTATCCCAAAATTCATGCCACGCATTGGAATCATTATATAGATATCCATCTTCACTTGGGTTGAATCGGTAATTAAAGACTTTCTTATCAGCTTTCTCAACTCTTTTTTCTTCAATTTTATTACCGAATTGATAGATTATTGCTGCTAAAAGGATGCTATCTAAAGGATCTAATTGAGTAGCTACCCTATACGATAAATTAGATTTGGGAATGATAAACCTTCTACAAGGTTTCCATACATATTGGCACATATCGATATTAGCAAGCTCATCAGCAATGTTCTCTTTATCGCTATATATAATATTGATTTCTTCCGGTTTAGGAGATAAATCGGTATCACTATCCGTGAAAACATGTTCAATGCCCCATAAAATAGATTCTTTTTCTAATTTCATTTTTTCCTCCATATAATCTCACAACTAATTGATCAGTTATATTTTACCATATCCGAAACCTACTTTCATACTTTCCAGAACCCCAAAGTACAGAACAAAAGTAGGGATTTGGGAAAAAACCGTGCCTTATGACAATAAATTGCAATATAGTATAAAATCATACGGTTTACAAGTAAACGGATGGACGATGATAAGCTATTTCGATTAATGAGAGCTGTAGGCTGGAATAAATCAACCAAACCCATTCTGCGAAACTGGAGGACAGGTTATAGCTACGGTCCTCGTTACAATGAGGACATCACGGTGTTGGGTGAGGCCCTCGGTATAAATTCTTTTGTGGAAGATGTCAATTTTTATTACAATGCCATGTCGAAAATAAGGGTGGAGCGACGCAAAGCTTCAAGGATTTTCCTTGAAAGATTCGCCTATATTTTTGAAATAAAAATTTTATCATTTCTATCTCTTTTGTTAAAAAAATCGACACCAGTTAGTTAAAGTGAATTGTTTCACATATTAATAATCAAAAATTACTCAGAAACAAAGCTCACAATTAATTATTGTATAAAGACACAAGGTTTTCCCCAAGGAAATCACTTGTTTTTACTTTACAATGAGAATTAATCGCTCTTATAAACCCATACTGTTTTTCAAACAATTTAGAGTAGTTTTTTCCTCTTCAATTTGGCTATTAATTTGATCATAAATTTCTTCACAAGCTTCTAAAATATTTTCAAGGTAAAAATTAATTTCTTCATTTAGTCCATCTGATGGCTTTTCGTCTTCATCAAAATTTTGGTATCCATAATGAACCTCTATGAACCCATAACCAGAGTTAGAGTTCTTTCGCTGCTTTTCATATTCTAGCCCGCTTGTGAACTGGGTCACTCCATGTGTAAGTTCGTGCCCAATCACATCTAATGAGTTTGTAAAACCCAACAAAAATAGTTCGCTGATTAATATATGATATTAATGATCACTGGTCATGACTCATGCCTCATAAATTGGATCTCCGTGAACTGATATTCTGCCTTTTGCTCATAATATTCCTTTACAGGGACACTCTATAATCAAAAATAAACTTCTATAGGTTGGAGGCTGTCAGAATGAAGGTTTTATCAATGATCCAGCCGTGGGCAAGCCTTTTTGTCCTTAGAGAGGCAACATATGAAACAAGGTCATGGAGAACGAATTATCGGGGGCCACTTGCCATTCACACAAGTAAAAAAATAGATAAACACGTCTCTAACCATATAGCCATAAAGTCGTTGCTTGGTAAGCACGGATACACACCAGAGAATCTTCCAACTGGCCAGATCATTGCTGTATGCAAACTTGTAGATTGTTTGAAGGTAACTGAAAACAATGAGACATGGGCCATTCTGGAGGATGGTCGAATCGTATCAGGGAATGACTATTTTATGGGTGACTTTATAGTGGGAGGTTATGCTTGGGTAGTTGAGGATATGCAGATGCTGGATGAATTTATTCCAGCAAAGGGAAAGCTAGGATTATGGGAGCATGTTTTAATTTTATAGGAGCTGATACATTGCACACGATGCGCTGAATCAGCTCCTTTTTATTATAGAAAAGAAAACCCTAGGCTAGGCCTAGGGTTCCAAAAAGCTTTCAGCGTTGTATGAAAAAAACTCTCCCGAGGTGCTAAAATATTTTTGGTTCGCCAACCAAAATAACAGCAATGGATTGCTATGCATTATAAATGAACCGACAGCCATTCTAAGAATAATATTGTCACTACACTACCGATGATCCCAAGTCCAATCCGTTTCATTTTTGAGCTTTCAACCTTTGAAATAAAATAAAATGTAAATAAAATACCTACCACCCGTTTGTGGAATAAGGGTTTGTTGTTTATATATTAGAGAGTGACTCAACTCGTCTTATCGGTAATAAGAATGGATAAACTGGAGTTGGCATGCCCTTACTCCATCATCTTTCCGCACATTGATCCAACTGATTTGTATATCGAGTTTTACCTCGATGGAGTAAAGAAAATCTATTTCACCCTTAGTACGGCTTTAAGCTCAGAATCCTAAGTTTGGCATCTAGAGCTCAACCGGAGGGGGGCCAAACCACCTGGACTCGACTTCCATGTCTTACAAGGCTTCACTTGTTGCATTCATAAAAACAACAGAAAAAAAGAAAGAGATATGAAATCTTGCTTACATTGATTTTCAATGGCTTGTGTTGAGGCTCTCAGCCATCATCAAGTCGTTCTTGTAAGCAGCCATAGCCAGTTCATACCTTACCTTTTTGCCCGCTTCCACGAAATCCGCTTCCTTCACAAGACCTGATATTGAATATTGGTGACCCCTGAAATCCACGTTCAGTTCGGTGAGTTGGTTGAATTTAAAACTCTCCACGGGAGCTCCGTTCTCATCCTTCAACAGGTATTCACCGTATTTCTCGTTGCATATTTGTGCCACTTCCTCCATCACCTTGAAGGCATCGTCCGGATTTTGCCTATAGTTGAGGACAAGGCTTTCGTTCACCCGGCGCCTTCCCCGGTTCCCGTTCTGAAGTTCCGTGATGTTGCTATAGGAGACCGTATAGAGGTATCCGTCATACTGGCGGATCTTAAGGTGGCGCATACTGATTTCCTCGATTTCCCCCTGACGGTTTCCATTGATGATGACATAATCCCCGTGATGGATCTGGCGTTCAAACAAGTAGGTCAGCCCCATTATGTAATCGCGGATGATATGCTGGAGGATCAATGCCAAGGCACCTGCCACCACGACCGAACCAGTGACAAGCTTTGCCAGGTCGAAGAAATGGCTAAGCACATAAATAAAGAAGAAAGCCAGTCCCAATACCTTTATCACCTGGTTGGAGAAATGCATCAATGTCTTTTCCCGCTTTTCATCCAATAAGCTCGTTTTGTCAAAGAAAAGCCTGATGGATTTGCGGATAAAATAAACCATGAGTATAATCAGCAGCGCCACCGTTAAAATTTTGACGGGCAACTGCTGGAACAGTCCGAAGAAAAACAACATATCAACCCCCTACTTTTTTACACTATACCAAAGGAATGTGGTTAAAGACAAAAACCTTCCTTTTCCAACAAACCTTAACGATAGCATGGTTTCATTAAAAGAAGAAGCACTATCCGTGCTTCTTGAGGATCGATTATATTGCCGATAATGTGTTTTCCGCTACGGATTGGATATTTAAAAGTATAGAGATAAAGGTCAATGAGGGAATTGATTCGGGGTAAGTTAATACCTTCTTTCGTTCTTATTGCACTAACGGGGGCATTAGTTCATCATAGAATCACCAAAGGGCACTAGGAAAGGTCCTTTTTCTTTTGTTAAAAAATCAACATTATCGTTTAAAAAAGCCTATTAAAAAGAAAAGCTGCCTTTCCTGGCAGCTGGAACTTCAACTAACCACCCGTTAGTTGAACAAGGAATCGAATAACCTATTTATATTGATTAAAATTTGTACGATGCGCCTGATTTTTGATGATCGTTATTAAAATTTATCATTAAATTCCTTGCCCTTAATCTGCCATTAAATTATATTTCTTTAATATGTCCATTGTAATATTTTTAGCGTCTTTACTTGTTCCATCAATATTCGTAGCAAAACTATATACTCCATTGTCCGTTTCTATAAAACCAACATACCAGCCTATGTCTTGCCCTTGCCCTGTTTTTCCGTAAAGGGTATAGGTATCCCCTTCCTTCTGGATCATGATTCGTTTAACGGTTTTCATTACATCCTTATCAAAAGGAAGGTCCCCTTTATACAATGTTTCCATAAAATCCGCTTGTTCCAGTGGAGAAATTTTGAGTGAACTATCCAACCAAAACTGATCAATTCCTCCACTAATGTCCTGGTTACCATAAGAAATCTTTTGAACCCATTCTTCCATTCGATCCTCTCCAATGTCACGAGCCATATCTTGATAATACCAAACGACAGAGTTCCTCATAGCCGATCCAAGCGTGTGATCTTGGTTCCAGACCGGGATTTCTCGTTCAACACCATCCCAATATTTAATATCGTATTCATCTTCTACAGCTCCTACCTGTAAACCAATGAGTGAATTAGGCACTTTAAAAGTCGATTGCGGTGGAAATGGTTGATTCGCTCGGTCATTGTTATAGACGAATGTTTTATCTTTTTTCATATCACGTAATATGAACGTTCCGTCATGGTTCGTAAAAAATTCATCGACTTCAAGTTTCTTAACATTCAGGTTGCCCTTGGCAGCGTTCGCTTCACTTAGTGGTTGAACACTTGTAATTAATAGAACAACCGCACCAATAAGTGCTAAAACAAATGCCGAATTCTTTCGTTTTATCATATTCGATTCCCCTCTCTAAATGTAAGAACAGGCACATTCTATCAATTTAATCATCTCATAAACATGAAATGAGTATTAATTTTATCTAAAACATTTGTAAAAGTGTACTTTTTGAACCCTTTTTAAATAACATATTGGTAGCAATAGTAAGCGCAACAAGCCGACTCTCCTTAAAGAAAGTCGGTTTAATTGATATCGAACTAACTGGATTGTCAACACTAAACTAGACAGTTTTTTTAAGGTGTCCAAGTTTGTATTCGATGGGGCTTATGTATCCTAAAGTTCCGTGAATTCGAATGTGGTTGAACCAGTGAACATAGTCATGAAATTCTCTTGTTAAATCTTCTAAACTAGCGAAATGGTGACCTCTAACGAACTCTGTCTGGATGATTTTAAACGTGGCTTCTGCTACCGCATTATCATAAGGGCAGCCCTTCATACTTAATGATCGTTTGGATTACAAAGAATTTAGAAGGTTTACAACATACAAAGGAAGGAATAAATTGTGAACTGAAATTACTCCAGGATATAGCAAATGAAACAGATATTTTGGTACAGGAACCAATTCAAAGGCGTTCTGGACTTGAATACCTGATCTAGAATTGATTGAAGTTGAAGCTTAGTTTGAGAAGCGTTGCTTGTAATCGTTTCTTGTTGTCTAGGGTGATGAACACGAAATAAATAAGAATATGGTAGAGTGGGATCAGTAACCTTATAGGTCGATATTTTCATTGTGTCTTAATAGAGAAATTTGAGGAGAGTTTATGCCGTAATCTCCAAGTATGCCTTTAAGTATTGAATCAGGTATAAATACCATTTAACAACTCCCTACTTTTCACTTTTTAAATGATAAATGATAGCTCTATCTATTCTAGAAGTTCACAAAAATCCCTGTTTTTTGTTTATATATAACCTGTTCCTTTTAGTTCAACCTTTTTAAAGGAAACTGGATATTTATTTCAAATATAGGTGTTGTTCAATTAAATGAGCATTTAAATTAAAAATGACGCTTTCCTTGTTCCGGAAAAGCGCCCGATTGTTGATGAGATCACCATCACTATTCATCAAGCAAAAATCTCCCCTTTTTACTCATATACATTGCAGAACAATATTTCCTGTAATGGCAACGACACAATTAATCGCCTAACGGCGCGAAACAGAAAGTGAACCACCTTCGGTACTCACTTTCCGTTTCGGTTAAAATGGGATTCACGTATTAACTATGTTTACATACTGCCGCCCAAATTTATTTTTTAAACGAGCCCTAGGCGTTTTTTCTCAAATTATTTAATTTTCACCTGAACTAAGTTCGGGTAGACAGCTACTGGCTCCGGCCATTTAAAGCTTTCTTCAGGACCGTACAGCTCAACAATACACTTCATATCATCACGAGTATCCCTGTAGTCATAGTGGAAGTTCCTTCCCCAGTAACCATACTGCACCGAACTTAAACCATTTTTCTTGCAAAATTCTAGCGCACTTTCATAGGATTCCGTATCCAATGCCACATGATGGATTCCTTCCCCATGCTCTTTTAAAAATCGTGCATAATCACTGATTTCATCCAAAGGTTCAATTAGTTCCCATTGGACTCCTCCTATATCTGCAAGAGCTAACCGCATAGCATAATCAATTCGCTTGCCGCCCATACTCATATCCACCACTGTATCCTTGTTAAATTCATATACTGCCCAAGGTCCAATTCCATATTTATCTGCATATATTTTCATGGTCTGATCCAAATCCTTTACTACGACACCTAATTGAAGGACTTTAGTAAATACCGATTTCATTGAATTCTCCTCCTTTTCTTAGCCTAAAACTATTGTTTAAATTATATTATTTTTCAGAATATTTTACAATTTACTTCTCTTATTCCATTAAATGGCCCGATTGTTGAGGATTGCTCTACACCACCACCACTGAGTAAACCTTGTACCGATCTCTAAAAGGTTACTGATTTGATCTTTAGTGTATAAGAAATAAGATATTTTGCGGTCCCGCAGACTTATCATCCCCAGCCAGGTTTTTGTGTAAAAACAGCGGGTCTATTTAAATGTCTTCCTTTTCCTATTTAAGTATTATTTTGTTAACAAATGTAGGTTAATGGGATTATTTTCTATGGTATGTATTGTAAAATATATTTTCTTGTAGTAATCTGTCAGCGATTTAATACTGTCGACAATAGTAGATATAGTTCATTGGTTGTAAGACAACTCTAATATACTCCAAACCAAAAAAATGAGGGAGGGATTTGATGTCTAGGTTATACAAACAATTTATTTCAGTTGTACTTCTGTTGTTTTTGGCTACAGGAATAATTACTCCTACACAAGTACAGGCTGGTCTAAATGGCGGAGGATATTGGCTCCAAAACGACAAGGAAAAGATTAAAAAGGCAACTGAGCTTATGAAGCAAGGAAAGTCCATCGGAGAGTTCGGGAACAAGCAGGATCAGCTGCAGGAAAAACAAGGATTCCGGTCATTGGATGAATTGAGAAAGGAGGATCAAGAAAGCAAAGCGAGCTACAATGCGGATATGCCGCCCCCTATCAAAACTGCTGTTGGATGGGTACCGCCTGAATTCGATTATGATCACATCCAAACGGTCGAGGAATGCCGGAGCAGCCCGGATAGCGGTTCGGAAACAGGCTATATCAAGAATCGGTATTCGTTCTGCTGGTCTCATGTGGCGGCTTATCAAATCCCTGTGAAATGCTTCGGAGGGATATGTGCATACGAAGGGGTTCAATTCCAATTCACTGAAATAGGGTATGGTTCCAATCAAAGCCGGAAAATGAGGGTCTATTACTCCATTGATGATATCATGGTGACCCATCCATCAATGAACGGGGTGAAACTTGAAATCGATATCGTTTGTGAAGCAAAAGTGAATCCAGGTGATTGTAAAGAGGATCCTGAACAGCCATCTACTGAACGAACTATCGCCCAATGGAAGAACACGAACTTCAGCACAGAAGCATTCCTCTCAGATGCACCTCCAGCGACCGATTTCAACCCAGATCGTCTAGGTTACATGGATTTCTGGCCAAAACTCACCATTAAACATGCACCAAGAAAATTCGTTAAAACAATCGATGGCATCAAGCAAACCGTCCGTTTCGATTCAGCAAGATACATGTTCGCATTCCCAGATCAATATTTCTGGCAAGGTGCGGTTTTTAGCAAAGCGACACCGATCATGAATGTTCCGATAACGAAACCAGAATTCTCCATGTTAGCCGAAGCGGGAGAGCATTGGAAATTCGCAATGGATCACCCGGAACAGACGAAACCCCAAATGGTCGAAAAGAAAATACCTGGCGCTGTCGGTGAGAGCACGCTGAAACGTATGTATTCGAAACGTCATCCCGAGGAATATAACCGAAATCGCAACAAGACAAGAAGGGTATGTGATAACCTTTTCAAGGATGAGGATCGCACCGGCAAGGATTGTGACGAGTATCCGTTCGCTTCCACATGGGAAGGGTCCGCGACGAATGGATCGGACAACTTTTCAGTGAGACTCATCTCATCGGACTCCAATCAAGCTGCAGGGTCATGGCTTGCTACCTGGTACGCGTATGACCGTGTCCTGGACGGAGACCGATTCCATGTCCAGGTTGAAGCGCCGGAAAAAATAGCGACGATCCGATCGGAAGGGCAGCCTCAGGACGGACAGGACAACCGATCAAGTGATAACTTCACAATCGGAAACATCCCTCCTTACGCGACCAAGTTACAATGGAAAATCGTCGACGGTCCTAAGGATGTGAAATTCGACGTCATGAAAGACATCAGCTTCGGTGTCGATGAAACGATCTACTATGACCTACAAGATGGATCCGAGACAGAAATCAAAACGAGTGAAGATTTCTATATCGCCAGACCGGAAAACACCGATGGAGAGAGCTTTACCGTCGAAGTGTATGCAATCCCTTAATATATATAAGGCTTTAATATGAAACGAGGCTGCCTGAAACTGAGCGGCCTTCGTTTTTTGTATTAGGTAATTCCTTCTCACAACCCCTCCCATTATTCAACTATATGGCCCTATTCGTGAATAGGCCAAATAAATTTACTTTAAATAAAAGTGGTAATGACTACAAAATTCTTAACTAGAATGCGAAATGCAAAAACGATAAAGATAATACCTATTAATTGAGATCGACGATTAGATATTTGAGTTCCTCAATCTACTTTACCTTCAAAATCTCATATAAAAATAAATCTGAATTGGCACGAAATCGGCACGACCCAAATTCAATAGAAAAAAGACCTCGGTATAATCCTTATATACCAAGGTCTTTTTGAGTTTATCCGATTGAACCTTCCATCTCGAACTTGATTAATTGAGGTTTTCATAGTGTTTCATAGGTTTGTAAAAACGTTGATATACCAATGTATTTCAAATTTCTATTTTCAAAGCTTTTTAAGGTTTTTCAAACTCAATCGGCACGAAATCGGCACGTCGATATATGCTTAGTTTAATTATCCTCATAATAAATCAAATATTTTTGTAATAGATTACTTGGTCAACTAACGCACACGTTTAGATGAAAGTGCAGATTTAAATTTGTTCTAAAATAGGTTTCGTTACTCTAGTGCCTTCTTTATATAACTAGGTTCCTCCTCTTATTTGAAAAAAAACTCCTAAACTTATTTTCAAGACACTTCCCCCGTTTTTAATTAGCTCAGGAAGTTTCAGTGGTCTAAAAAAATCTAAATGGATGAATCTATTATTCTTGTTATAAGTTTTTTTTCACTCTTGCTCATTACGTAACGTCATGTTTTATACTAAAGATACCGGTAAACAGCTAGCGCAACAGAAAGGAGTGGGTTATGAAGCAACATTGGAAAATAGGGGATATTGCTAAATTAACCGGACTTACAGTTCGTACCCTTCGATTTTACGATCAGATTGAATTGTTTTCTCCATCAGGGTATTCCGATAGTGGTCATCGGTTATATAACGAATCCGACATAAAACAACTGCACCATATCTTATCATTAAAAGATCTTGGCTTATCGCTTGAAGAAATTCAATTGGTACTTAAGGGGGACACGTGGACCCCGTCTGATATCGTGGATATTCAAATTGACCGGGTACGGAAAAATATTAAAACGCAACAGAAACTTCTGGCTGAACTTGAACGAGTTGCTGAGCAAATGAATTGCCAGGAGCCAACTTCCGTCGCCGAATTTATTTCACTACTTGAAACAATGAAGATGAGCCACGAAAAGTATATCATTGAACACCGACTGAACTGGGAACAAAATTTTGATCAGCTTGGTAATTTTCTAAACAAAAATTAAATTTGGGAGGATTCATGTTATGAAAGAGCGATTTACTACTCACGCTACATTTCAAATAGAACGTATATATCAAGCGACACCTGAACGTGTGTTTACGGCATGGTCAAACAAGAGCTCCAAAGCTCGCTGGTATCAGCCTGCTGAGGTTTTCGACTTCCGCGTAGGTGGTCGAGAATTTAGTCAGGGTGGCCCTGCAGGTGGACCTGTTTTTACCTTTGATGCTTATTACCAGGAAATCGTGCCCAATGAACGACTAGTGTATTCGTACAGTCTAGACCAAGGGGAAATCCGCATATCGGTTTCTATCGCTACCATTGAATTGATCCCGACCAGAGAGGGTACTAAACTGGTGTTTACAGAACAAGGAACGTTTTTCGACGGACATGATACGCCTGAACAACGTGAACAGGGAACTAAAGAATTGCTGGATCTTTTGGGCAAATCTCTTGGGGAAAGAAATGCAGAAACTTTCGAACTCGTGTCTCGGCGTAAGTTTGATGCTCCTCGGAATTTGGTCTACCGGGCTTGGACGGAACCGGATCTACTTGCCCAGTGGTGGGGACCTAACGGTTTTACAAATACTTTCCACACGTTCGATTTAAGGCCCGGAGGAGTCTGGGAGTATACAATGCATGGCCCCGATGGAGAAGACTATCCGAACCGAAACGTTTTTCAAGAAATTGGGCCCGAATGTATTGTGCTGAGACACGAGTCCGGGCATCACTTTATCCTGACTGCTACATTCGAGGAAGTTGAGGGCGGGACAGTAATTACTTTCCGGCAAACGCTTCAATCGAAAGAAGATTATAACAAGCTGAAACTTATTTGCGAAGAAGGGAATGAACAAAATTTAGACAGGCTTGGATCGCTCTTGAAAAGGATTTACAAATAGGCTTGATAAATTAAATTTTTATAAGTTCATTAGCTTATTTCGAGAAATGCAAAGGGCTTATAATTAAATAATTTGCTCTTACTTATAAGAATCGCTTCATTGTAAAGACCTTGGAATATTAAAATTGGCCAAGGTCTTTTGTATTTAACCTTTATTAGTTTTGGGTTCCAAGTTGAACTTTTGTGGGGAACATATCCCTCTCTTTTTTTTCTTTTCAAAATATGTCTAAAATGTTGTTATATCAGCTTTTTTAATTTATTGCTTTTCAAGATATTTATTATCTTTCTAAATTATTTTGGTCCAATTTTGGTCGGAATTTTGGTCCGACTTAACTAAGTGATAATACAGATTTATTAAGGATCTATAGGTTTATGATTCCATTAAGGATATTAACCATCAGAATAATGATACAAAACTAGAAATCACATTTCAATAAGTAACTTAATTTTTTATTGTAACTTTTCTCACATCATTTATATTTAAAATTTCTTTTTCATCTTCATCTTTACAAATTACTAACTCCTCTTTATCCAAATCCAAAGAATCAATATATCCTTTTAAAACTTTATTCTTTGTTTTTATTTCAATAAGAGTTTTTTCTGTCTTTAACTGTATCAAAGGAACAATAATTAGTGTATAAAATAAACAATAATCAAGATATGTAACAAAACCGTATGCCCAATATCTTAATATAAGGATTGAGTAATAATTCATTTGTATTCTATTTCCATTGATTACAGGCGACTTTGACATGTGACTCTCTTCTGGTAACCGTGGTTCAAGTTCTTGTAACCTAGTTATATGTTTCTGACCTAGTTTCCCCTTATTATGTACATATGCATGTCTAATTTCTCTCCATGACTCATAAGCACCAAAAGCCATATCGGGAGTAGAACGTTTCTTTGGAGGTTTTGTTAATTGAAATTCATTCAGAAAGAAGTTAATCATATTATTGTTTGACCAAGCCGAACGTACCTTCTTTTTGATTTCATTTTCACTCAGTTCAGGATTAAAAACTTTCTTCAATAAGTATTCATACAAATCTTCTAAAAATGCATCGATTGTAGAAACTGACCTTATAAGATAATCGTTTCCTATTTTTTTTGGTATATCTTCTTTATATTTTTCTACAAGTTCTTCCCTATTGAATCTATAATCAATATCTGTAGGATACCTAAGTTCTTGTGGAATATTTTCAATAGTACTTAATCCAACTACTTTGAGTTCGCTCCGATACCTTTTCATAGCAACTTCACTAGCATTTAAAAGGATTGCTGTATTTGTAAAATCAGAAATTACTTCAGAAAAATACTTAGCACAAATTGACGACAATGATTCATAGTCTGCATTTTCTCTCATTATCATTTCATTACCTATCTCCCTTTTGTTTTTGTCACTAATTTATGACACTATTTTACACCCTGATTTTACCATATAAATAAGTAAGTGTGAAAAACTGTTAAGTTTTTCACTATCAATAAAAAAAAATAGGATTAGGTTCCCCCCAATCCTTTAATCGGTTTTTAGAAATATCTATCTTTCTATGTTCCCAGTAAAGACCCAGCCAGTAACTTCTTCTTTGTATTGATTTACATACATTACATAACTCCAGTTTTTCTTCTTATGAACAATAATGATGGGTGTTTTAATAGGAATTGTATCTATCTTTCCACTTTTTCTTTTATCAGACCGGTATACCGGAGTTACCCTATTTGTTATGCGAACTTTGTTTATATAGTTTGTGGCTTCGCTATATTCATGTGATGAATCATTCTTTATCTCTTTAACATCCTGCGTTGGGTTTTCATGAAAAACCTTGTTTTTAATTTCGTCTTGTACTGCTGGAACGATGACAAAGTTAAACAATAAAATAATAAGATTCATCGTTAAAAGGATAAAGGGTTTATTTTCTTTTAGTGATGTAGGAGTCTCTAAAATCTTTAAAGACCAAGCATTTAGTTTGTCCCACACTCCAGTTGGATTTACCTCAAGCTCTTCATTAATTTCATTTATTCCTTGCTGAACCTGTTTGTCTATTTGTGATAAATCCTCTTTTGCAACATCCAAATTAGGATCAACATAAAGATAAAAGGTATACTCTTTAAGTTTTATTAAATCATCAGAGTTAAACACTTTTGATGAGGAAAAGAAGGGCTAAAAAAATTAAAGCCCCATTGGTTTTAGTCTTGACACCTTAAAGTTAAACACATCTTCAAGGCTATGCCTTTGTAGTTCAAGAATCTTAAGCTTTGTCAGCTTTGGATCACGCTTGTGTATTTTGCAGAAATAGAAGAAGGGATATGTCCTATCCTGCACTATAGTGTCATACTTGCTTAGATATATCTGCTGTAGACCTCTGTCGGCTTCGTCAAACTCTGTGAGATCGACCATTTCATCCATATACTTTTCAGCACCTTCAAGGATAATATCACAGCCCTCTAAGCGCCTCTCTTCTCCGACATCTGTATAGGAGACACCGAATTTACGACAAATAGTCGGTCTGATATCGTATATAGTACATGATTGAGTTTCTTTGTCTAAGAACATGCAGGGATGGTGATTCAGATGCGTACTTCCGGCCATGCTGTCGATTAGGGTTTTGAATACAGATTGATGTACAGCCGTGTCACTACGTTCAATAGGCTTTTTACTGGTCAAGTCCTTCTGGAGAAGTTCGGCAGTCTTGGGATCTTTCTCCTGTAATTCTACCCATAGCTGATAGCCTCTGTCGATGATCTCTTCAACCATAGAGTCTGAATACTTCTCATACAACTTGCTCATGATGTAGTACCATTCAGTACTCGTTATGGAGAAATGATCGTAACAGCACTGGGCGCACCCCTTCTGACAAGGCAGGCATCCGATGTTGACAGAAACCTTCTCCCCCATTTCATTGTAAAACTGTTCTAGATTAGCGAACGCACTACCCTTCAGCACATCCTTATGGCACTTCTTTTGCTTTCTGCCACTGCCACACCAACACGGTTCGTTTCTCACGCCCTGACCTCCATTTGTTATTTTATTCTAATTATGTATATAAATCCCCTTGTAACTATTGTAGCATAATCTTTTGGAATGACATATTTGAATCTTCGCACAATAATAATCAAATTCAAAATCTACAATTTCTTTGAAATGGTATTTTGGTACTAATTATCATCTTTACTCTTCTTCCTTTAGTCCATTGATATAGATGGTGGTAACACACTCTTGTTTTTGTTCAAAAATAAAACGTCCTTAAAAGTGTACTTTTGCGAACACATACGAATTTCCATCAATTACCTAATTACATTTCTATTATAAAACACTACACTGACAATTGGTGATTTATATGTTCATTTCCCCTATGTTATTGCATAAATCGATTGAACCATTTGATAATCGTGATTACATATCAGAATTAAAGTTAGATGGTATCCGTTTAATTGTTTCAAAGATTGACGATCAAATAAAACTATATACGCGACATCATAACGATGTAACCGCACTCTTCCCTGAATTGCATACGATTGATATCCCAGACGGTACAATTCTCGATGGGGAAATCATTGTTTCGGACCGGAAAGGACACACCCGGATTTTGAAGCCATGATGGAACGATTTCAATCCAGACGATCTAATCGTCATGTGACATTTTGTGCCTTTGATATCCTTTACTATGACCACGATTCTGTGATGTTTTTGCCGCTGATCGAACGGAAAGAACTCCTGAAGCGAATCCTGCCGGTCCACCCTCACGCCGTTTATGTTCAACATATTGAGGGAAGAGGATCAGACTATTTCGCCTTGGTCAAAAAGAAAAGATAGAAGGTATCGTATTAAAGAGATCAAAATCCTTCTATCAAGCTGATACCCGATCAAAAACTGGCTGAAGGTGATCAACTACCAATATGAACCGGTGTATTTCACGGGGATCCGGAAGAAGAAGTTTGGATACTTCTATCTTTTGAAGATGGGTCACCGGCAGGGTTAATGGAATTCATGAAGCAGCTGACCGAATGGAACTGTATTCACGATACTGGGATCACATATCGAGCCAGAATGAAAATTACTTCTTTCTGAGACCAAAAATAAAAGGACTCGTTAAATACCGGAATCTCACGAAAACCGGTAAATTACGAATCCCATCCTTTGAACATTGGATTGATTAAATAAAGATTGGGTATGTTACCCAATACTTATTAAAGTATTAAAAATAAAAAAGTTGTTAGATAGCACCCTTTTATATCTGATTATCTAAATCTATCCTTAGGTTCTTCTTTTCTTTAAACAGGGTTTTAAAAGTATTTTTCAGTAACACAAGGGATTTATGGTATTTTTCCATTTGTTCTTTATTTAAAGAATAATCAAGTATTGCTTCGTGAATTAAGGTATGCCGCGTTTCTAACAATTCTGACAAAATTGAAATAAGTGTGTATTCCTGGTCGTTAAAATACATCCTTGTAGTAAGAATATCTTTAAAGAGGTCAATTTTGATAAAATGTGAATATGCTTTATTTGCCGAAGAAAAATTTTGAAAGGAGTAAGATTCCATTTCTACATCTATTATTGTTTTCTCTCCATTTAGCAACTCCTTTACCACGCTATACGGTAATTTATCTTTCTTTTTAAAAATTAAATTTTCTGCTTCCTTGTTAGTTCTTAGATAATAATCAAGAAATTCTTTTAAAAAACTTTCCATGATTGATACAAAAAAAGGAATCAGTATATTATTTCTTAAAAAGCCTTTTTCACCTAAAGGAAGTATTCCAAGTTCCTGATATCTTCTAAGGTGTGTACTATCAACTTCTTCAATTAATGGTTCCACCATCTCTAAATTTCTTTCAAAGGTTATATAAGCATATCCACATGCAATCTCTGTTCTTGAAAGATTAGGTAAATCATTTTCGAAATAACCATATTCTCCATCGGTATATACAACACCGCCAAAAGCTTCTTCAATTTTCTTTATAGTATCTATTTGCATTTGATAATCATGATAACTTCTTCCTGCACTGGTTGAAGTATCGCATACAGTCTTGAAATTTTTCTCTTCATCTTCAAACCAAACTTCCGAATTATGATAAAAATGAAACCAACAACCTCTTAAAGATACAAAATCATCATTATACCAAAAATATGTATTTTCGTATTCTTCTTCTTTCTGATAACCTAATGAAAAGAGAATTTCCTCAATGTCCCGCCTATCAATATGTTTATCTATTAAAATCTGAAGTCTTACACTCATTCATTCACCAGCCTATACTATATCTTTTAATTATTATACATTATGAAAATTCAAATTCCTGATGTATTGATTATATCTTATTATAAAGTAAATCCTAATATCAGAACCACTTCCGGTTTAACGTGTTTCAGTGAACCACCACTTTATTACTACTTGAGATATTAAAAGTACTCTATTATTTATTAATATTTTTAGTGTATCCGTATTCAGTAAGCCCATCTTTTGATATCCCCCTTAAAATTGATTATTCATATTCAAAAAAGAAAGCCCTATAGGAAAGTTAGGTGACTACGCGATCCCCAGCATAGTAAATTCAGTTTCCGTTAGCAATTGCAAACTTGCTTGCTCCAAAGGCTGACAGTATACTATCAGCATTTTTAATTAAACGGTCGTTTTTGGCACAACTCAAAAGATACAGTGAAAAGTCTCTTTTTTAGTAAGAATCCCTTCCCCAAAACTCATGCCCAAAATCAAACTTTCAATATATCTATATAAAACCTTTATGGTATTATTTTTCTGATAACTTCAATTGATGAGTAAGAAGTAGTTCCTACTTTTTAAATATGCCAGGGTAGTGCAAGAAAAAGAGCAAATCCATAAGGATTTGCTCTGCTCTTTTAAATTAAATTATTTCATCTTTTATTTTGGATTCCCAGGTATTATCATGGATTAACCGTTTTTTACATAATTTTGAGTTTATAATTTCAGATTTTGAGAGTTTTGAAATTTCTTTCCATTCTCCTTTAATAATATAGGTTGCATTTCCATAAAAAGCACTCTCAAATATATAAATGTTTTTACTCTCAAAACCATATACAATATAACCTCTATACCCGTTTATTCCCATTGCTCTAAAATTTGGTTTTAGTTTTTCAACTTGCTGTAATCTGTCAGAAAGCAACCTTTTTTGGCCTCTAGCCGCAAGCGTAACTAAACCCTCAATGTATTTATTTTTCTTTTCCCAAGGTAAATCTCCTTGAGGAAGAACTTCCCATCTTAATGGAATGTTCCTAATACTGTCGGCAGAAGTTAAATTATTATACAGAAACTCTACATAGCCAAATAATTCAAGAAATAGGTTTATTATAAGTTTTAAAAGGTCTTTATCAATTTTCTTAAGATCTATGCTCTGATTGGCTATGAGATATTTTTCCTCTCTTTCATTACAGACTATTAATAATTCAACTTCTGGGGCAGGTATTTCTTCTCTGGCAATTCTTTTTACACAACGAGTAATAATTACATAATGATCATTTCCGTGCCAATCTTTTATGTCTCTTGAAAATGAATAACAATGTTCTTCTTTCGGTAAGTCTCTACGTTTTTTAAAACTACCTAAGGTATTAAATTTAGAAAAACGTCCGTGTCTAATATCTGGTAATAATGCATCGCCGCGTCTTATTTCCATATCAAAACCTAAATTTATTAATTTTGGTTGAATGTCTTGATCTATTTTCAATCCCAAAAAGTATACTTTATGCTCCTCAAGATCTTTGATATATAAATCAATATTTTTAATTGATTTAACCCCACTAATTTTCATTTATAATTCCCCCCAACTATCAAAATACAAATAGAATAATTAACATATTTTTATTATAAAGGAATATAAAGTAAAAAACATAAAATTTTTAGTGCTAATGCACTTCTTTTTTCACTGCGGAGAATAAAGAAAAATATCCCCTAATATGTAGAAATTATATGAACTTTAACTACAACAACCATATTTGTTATAAAATGGTCTGTAAAAGGGGGTTAAATATATGGAGTTATATTCATTAAAAATAGAGGGTTTTAGGCGGCATTTTAATACTGAAATAATAATGTCAGATGCAACATTTCTTATAGGGTCAAATAATTTAGGTAAAAGTACAATTTTTAGAGCTTTAGATTTTTTGTTGAATGATAAAAGAAAAGTAGATAAAAATGATTTTTTTTCAATACTAGGCAAAAATGATGATAATGAACAGATTGCATCAACAATAAGATTAACTGCTGTGTTTAGGAACATACCACAGGAAGCGAAAAATTGGAAAGGCTTTAATGCGAAACGACTATTTACATATAAAAGCACTAATGAAAAGGATACCGGTTTAGAAATTCATTATAGAAAAACTTATGATGACAAAAGCTGTAAAATTGAAATGAAGCAACATAAAGTAACTCTTAAAGAGAACTATATGAAATGTAAAACATTACAAGATTTTATAAATGCCGGATTAGAAGAATCCATTGCAACCTCTATATTTAAAGATAAAAAACCAACTGAAAATGTTACAAAAATGATCAGGGATCTAGAGGATGAAGGAATCGATGAAATATTTGATACAAATACATCTGAGGAAATATGGTTTGAGAATCCAGGAGGCATAGCAGGAAATGTGATTTCTCGTCTCCCAAAATTTCTATTAATTCCTGACAGAACTAAAACTGAAGAACTCTCAGGCAATAACGGAGCGCTAATCAAAACCCTTAATAGCTTATTTGAAGATATAAGAGATGCTTCTGAAAATTTTAAAAAAGCGCAGCATTATTTAAACTTACTTGCCAGTGAGTTAAATCCTAACGATGAAACCAGTGACTTTTTTAAAATGCTAAAAGATCTTAACAGGGTTGTAGGTGATGTATTTCCTGACACATCTTTTTTGGCATTAGCGAATTTGTCAAATGCTAGTGATGTAATTACCCCCAAATTTGATATAAAATTAGGGAGTAACATTAATACCACAGTCGAAAATCAAGGTGCTGGAGTAATTCGCTCCGCCATTTTCGCAATGTTAAGATACAGAAGTATGAGAGAAAATAGAAAGAAAAAGGGTTTGAATGAATACATAAGACCATTATTAATTGCTTTCGAGGAACCAGAAATTTATTTGCATCCGAAAGCTGCACAACAAATGAGGGACACAATTTATGATTTAGCTTGTGATTCTAACAATCAAATCATTGCCACTACCCATTCTCCATATATGATTGATCTGAGCAAAAAATCATCTCAAGTACTAAATTGCTTAACGTTGGCAGATGATATTCTGGAACATAATGGTGAAGAAATAAGCATTAAAAAAGTAGAAGCTAATCCATTTAACGTAACAAAGGTTTATACTAACTTGATTGAAGAGGATAAAAACTATTTAAAGATGTTACTAAAAATAGATGATAGTATTGCAAAAGTCTTTTTCACAAAAAAAGTTTTGATTATTGAAGGTGACACAGAAGAAGTTGTAATTAAAGAAACAATATCTAGGATGCCGTCAGAATACAAAAAAGAAGTTTTATATAATTGGGAAATAGTAAAGGCACGTGGTAAAGCAACCATTATATCATTGGTTAGATACCTAAAGGCGTTAGGAATTCATCCATTTGTTATTCATGATATGGATAGTGATAAAGCCAACGCTTCTAAGTTTAATGAACCTATAGTTATTGTGCTTGGGGATCGTTCTAAAAGAGTAATGCTAGAAAATTGTATAGAAGATATTTTAGGTTATAAGGCACCTACAAATGAAAAACCATTTAAGGCATTCTCTTTTATTAAATCTAATTGGGGTGAGGATTGGAACAGCATAACACCCCAATGGAGAAACATTATGGAGAAGATTTTTTTTGGTAAAGAAAATCATGCCACTAGTATTAACTTACAAGAAGTTGCGGTGACAAAAGAAGAGTAAAACTCATCGACAAGCAGAAAAAATTCCCAATCATGATATTTAGCGAGGGTACAATGTGAAGGTATCTGTTTTTTATTGCGACTGTCATTATTAACGTGCACATCCATTTGACTGAGACTTCTTCAGGGTACTCTCATGAGTTGGGCAATTTCAAATATGCTATTAAGGACATGAATATTTATTAAATCCGAAACAACGGATGTAGAACTCCCTATAAAAATCGGAAATATAGTATAGCCCTGGCTTTACGCCACGGGCTTTTTTGTATCCAATTTTTCACATGTGAATGTGGCCAGCCAAAGTATCAATACTGATTAGAACTTTCTGGTTTTGAATGGGATGGCTCACGGAACTTTTTGACATGTTTCTTCCTATTATAATATCTTTTCTTGTAATGTTTGTTCATGCTTCTTAACCAGCTTATAAAATGTAGTCTTTTTTACCCCAATTTCCTGCATGGCCTTAACAGCTGTCGTCTCTCCAGATTTCCATCGAGAGTATACCTCCTTAAACTCTTCTGTCATCTTAGCCTTTGGTCGCCCAAACGCAATGCCATTCTGCAAAGCCACCTCAATTCCTTCACGCTGCCGTTTTCGAATGCGGTCCCGTTCTTCTTGTGCCATCCAGGAAAGAATTTGCAAAACTAAATCGGCAATAAAGGTACCCAAGCTGTCCTTAAATTGGGTGGTATCTAATAAAGGCATATCCAACACCACGATGTCTGCTTGAATATTTTTTGTAATGTCATTCCATTCATGAAGAATCTCTTCCTTGTTCCGGCCAAAACGATCGAGCGAATGAATGTAAAGAATATCTCCTTTACGAATAATCCGTTTTAATAATTTATTGAGCACGTTCGAAATCTTTCCCACTTTGCTTATCGATAAAAATATCTCGTGCGTCGATTCCCACTTTTTTCATGGACTCTAATTGTCGATCTTCATTCTGGTCTTTGCTGCTGACGCATATGTACCCAAATTTCGAATGTCCATTTTTTTCCTCCTTTTCTTGCTCTTTCTGTCTCTTACTTCTATCAAGATCGTTCGTAAAAGTGTACTTTTCTGAAAGGTTTATTTATAACTCAATATTTGGTTATTAAGTTCATGCTAATACCTGTATGGATTTAGCTTTTCAAAGGTACGTTTTGGGATTTTGATTTTGAAGTAGATTTTGAGAACAAATATCATAAAAAAAGAGACCTATATTTAGTCTCTCTTTTAGCTAATCAAAAACCATCGTTTTTAGTATTTATTATTACTATTTTCTCTAAAGGTAGAACGATTTCTGAGATTAAGCCAGGTGGCATAGAATTTTGGATTTTACTTCACTGTTTAGTATGTTTTCATTTTGAAACTTTCCGCTGGTTATAAAGCTCAATGATTTGCTCTTCTCGGCGATATCCTATTAGGACATTTCTACTCCTCTTTCCATCAGTTCCCAGTATCTTTTTGCTATCTATAACAAAACTAGTAATGTACGCTTTATCTGAGTTGTTCTATATGTTTGTTAGTCCAATGCTTCTACATAAGATCGAGAAGCCGTTTAATGATGACAATTACATTGCCAAGTTAAAACTCGATGGGATCCGTGCAATCTTTTCAATAATAGGTAACAAACCTAAACTTTACACTCGGCACAGTAATGATATTTCTGCTCGATTTGCTGAGCTTCTTTCTTATCCGTTACCAGATGGCACTATTTTGGATGGTGAGCTTGTTGTTACAGATGAGACCGGCAAGCCGGTCTTTGAATCCTGCATGCAAGGGTTCTTCCGTTCAAAAGGGAATATCACACATACTGCGTGTTTGATATTCTCTATTACAAGGGCAAGGATGTTACCTCGCGCCCTTTAGAACAACGTAAGCTATTGCTGTTTGATGTGCTGCCGGATGACTCATCTCTAATCGCAAAGGTAAAGTCACTTTCAGGTTTGAATAGTGAGCAGCTTTTCTCTTTATGCTGCAGTCAATCTTTAGAGGGCATTGATCTTAAAAGGAAAGACTCGACCTATACTGCCGGCCACCGCTCAAAAAACTGGCTGAAGGTAATCAATTATTCTTTTGAAGGCGTCCTGATCACCGGCTACCGTAGGTCTGAGTTTGGCTGGTTGCTTAACTTTGAGGATGGTTCCCCCGCCGGAACTTTGGAGTTTGCCTCTCATCATGCACGCCAGACAGTGTATAGGATGGCCGAGAAATTTAATTATGAAGAGTCCAGTGATTTTGTTCGTTTTCCAGCCAATCCTATAAAAGCAAGGGTGAAATTCACTATACAAAAGCTGGTTACTTGAGAATCCCTTCATTTGTGGAATTTCTCTGAGCTGTCTCTTCTCTCCGATCCCATGGAATATTCATCCTGGGTGAATCTATCTTTGAACATTATTGTTCTGGTTTAATGTCATAATACCACTAACAACAATAACAGAAGCCAAACCTATTTTTAGAAGGATGTGGGCCGGTGAGAATGTCTTTTCTAAACCGTTCACATGGTCATAAAAATTATCCCAACTTGCTCCTAGGAGTGCCGCGATAGTTGATACCAACAATACATTGAGAAGCTGGGAATTTGCTTTTTTGTCTTTTAATCTAAGTTGTACAGCCGCAATTACTCCGTACAAAAAACCAAGATATTGTAATACATGCGGTAAGGGAACACCATAATCAGATTTCCCGTATAGATAGTGCCAAATAAAGTCCCAAAGTTGCCCAGCCATAATAGTAATAATACTGATCCAAATCCACCTCATCTTCAACACTCCTTCCTGTTATATGTATATTCCAATATGAAGAGTCTGTTTATTGAAGTTATTAAAACATATTGGTCTAACTAACTACTGTGTTAGCACAACAGAAGGTCAACTTTTACTTTTGATTTTTAATAAATTAAATAAACTAAAATAAAAAAGTAAAATATTGTGAAAAGGATGACAAAAAGCCGGTATTCCTGTGTAAAGGATAACCGGCTTTTATAAAATTTTTAACCCAGCCACTACGAACAGCACAAAGTAATTGTGGCTTACGTTTTGAGCTTTTGTACAAAAATACACACCTATCACAACTTACAATTAACAATTCTCAACAGCTTTGCCCTTCATACTCGGTCAACTATACAGCCTAATTTTGAAACCCATATGTCATCATAAACTGTATCGATATAACGGTCTCCTCGATCAGGGAAAATCGTTACAATATTTGTATATGAATCGAATGTCGGTAAAAGTTGTTTGATTGCAGCCACTGCCGATCCTGATGAACCGCCTGCAAACATTCCTTCATTTAGTAATAAATTCCTGCATCCTTCCACTGATTCTTTGTCATTGACATAAATTACTTCATCTATTTCATTGATATTTAAAATCTCAGGAACACGACTGGCTCCGAAACCAGGAATTTCCCTAGGACCAGCAGGCGCGTTGAATATAACCGAACCAACCGCGTCCACAGCAATAACTTTAAGATCAGGAAATTTTTCTTTAAGTCTTCTACTAGTCCCCATAATGCTTCCTGTAGTACTAACCGGCATGACTAATAGATCCACTTTTTCATCTAGTTGTTCTGCAATTTCAGAACCTGTCCCAAAGTAATGGGCTCTCCAATTGTCTTCATTTGCATATTGATTAATCCAGTAACCATTCGGGAGCTCATCAAGAAGTTTCTTTACCATTTGAATTCTTGACTTCAGGTATCCCCCCTGATCATCCTTTTCCTCTACCATTACGACATTCGCACCTAAAATTTTGAGAATCTTTAAGTTAGTTTTTGTTATTTTTGGATCGACTACACACGTAAACGAAAGGTGATAAAGACGGGCTAACATGGCAAGAGCTATTCCGAGATTGCCTGAACTACTTTCGATAATGTGGGTATTGACATCTATATCACCGTTTTTTATTCCTTGTTCAATAAAAAAACGTGCTGGTCTATCTTTCATACTGCCTCCAGGATTCATATACTCCAGTTTGGCATTAACATTGATATGCTCCTGTGGGAACAACTGATTTAGCCTGACAATAGGAGTGTTACCAATACAATCCTTAATACAATCGTGTATCGGTTGAGTTTTTGTCATCTGGGTAGTAATCATATGAACGACCTCCTACATTTTTTGTAACAGCTGTATCGATTAATATTATTAAGTTAGGCTTCAAAAAGGTACACCTCTTCAGGGTACAATCTGAGGTTATTGTTCCAATTGTTACAAGCTTCTTCCCATTGAGTTTCACATATTGATTGAGACATTAGAAATGATAATGGAATACGTAAGTTTAGCAGCCTTCCATTAACACTAAATCGCGTTACACCAGCAGGCAACACTTGGCCTGATGTAACAACTTCTTTAATAAATTCTAAACTGCAGGCTGGATATCGAAATCGAACCATCTCTTGCTGAACCTTTCCTTGTGAAGATTGAGGTATACGAGTTACTGAAAAGTGATTCGTATAGGTTCCCACGACTTCATGCCAAAGTTTCACTCGCGTCAATGAGTCGTTATGATTTTTTTTCGGATAAATATAGGAATATGAACCATCATCTCTCATAAGTTCAGCTAAGGGTTCTTGTTCAGTAGAAATTGATGTGCATTGAATTTCTGAATGTTGATATAGGGTATCTATCCAGGCCCCTATCGGCAAAACATGATCCCATGCCTGAATTACGATATCTGATGGATTAATAACTTGAACAGGAACTCGATAACAGCCCATTTGTTTTAAAGCGCTAATTCGATGAGCACCATCCAAAATTAAAAATTCATGATTATTTAGTTGCAACCCTATTAAAGGATTTCTTAACACGTTTTCTTTACGAATCAAGTCGATTATCTTGCGTAAGCGAGCAGGCTCATACGGTTCATGAAGTAACACATTATCAGGATTGATCAGCTTAAGAGAAGTCATAATACTCATTTTTTATACCTCCTATACAAGAGCGTCTGTAGCATATTAATTTCCCTGTTTCGGTTGATAAAATTGCACTTTGAACAGTAGGACAATAGGTAGTAACGTAAATAAACTTAGGGCTAACCAAAATTTATCAGGTGAATGAATTTTTACGAAAAAATCATATAAAAATCCTCCTGCTAGGTTACCTAACGACCCACCTAGTGCCATAGCCATATTAGAAAATCCAAAATAGGCTCCTAAAGATTCTTTTGGGGCTATTTTTGCCACATAACTCTGGAATACAGGTAAAAGGACCATTGCCCCAATCGCAATACCAGTTAAAGTCAAAACAAGTGACCATAATTGATTTTCAATAGCATTTGGAAGAAGCATTGCTAAAATTACGAAATAGCTACAGATAAACAAATGCTCGATCCTTCTTTTTTTTGTGTATAAAAGTAATGGCCATTGAAACAAAATTATAATTATGGTGACATAGGAAAATATCCATCCGGAGGACCCAGATACTTTGTCAGCAACTATAGGTATTGTTAGATATAATTGCTGATAAATAAAATGAAAAGGAACCAAACTTATTGTAAGCAGCATAAACTGTTTGTTTTTCACTATATCTGTACTTTCTTGAATCCAAGAAGAAGTTTTACTAGGTAAAGTAGCTTGTGGGAGGAAAAATACTACAATACTTAAGAAAACAAACAGACCTCCTGCCAGCACACTTAGTATCAAAAAACTCTCATCTTTAAAATACAAACCAGCTAATGGTCCCAACACCGTACCTGCATTTTCTACTATATTCATAAGAGAAAATACTTCTTTGTGCCTTTCAGGTGGAGTTAAAGCTGTTAAATTTGCCTTTAAGGCTGGGCTGAACAAGGCACCTCCCAGACCCGTTAAAATAGCCGCTACGATAATTAACATGGGATGAGTGGTTAAGCCCAATGATGCAAATCCAATCCCGCGCATTAAAAACCCAATCAATGCTGTTCTTTTAAATCCTATTCGATCAGCCAGGAATCCTCCTATTATCATAATGCCTTGTTGACTGATAATACGAACGGCAAGGATCAAACCTACAAAGCCAACTGAAAACCCGACTGTTTGGTTAAAGTGGGTAGAAATAGTTGGAACAAACATAAAAAATGTAAAGAAAGAAAGAAACTGCAGGAAAAGAATGAGTATTGAAGAAGATCCCATATATCGTGGGAGTTTACCTTTATTGCTGGATACAAGTTGCATGATCTTCACCACTTTACATTAGAATAAAAAGTTCGGTTTCACCTCCTATGAATTTTCCTCTTACAGTTAGACAGGATAAAGGGTAAATATCAAGAAACCGTGCACTTGAGTTTACAGCAATGTAAAAGAAGTTAAAAATTATCACATACTTTTAACAACCTATCAGCATTTCCATACTAAAGTATTATTTAAATCCATTTTCCGTATAAAACTTAGGCTCTATTGCTCATTCAGGGAAAATTTTACTCACTACGAATGAAACGTGATTATAGAGTAAATTAGTTTGGATCTTATTATTCAAATGTACGAGTCAAATTAAAAAAGCCTCTTTATTGGAGGCCACTGAAGAACTACGTGTTTTCTCAACATTCAGTGCTCTAGTTAAAAAAGGCGACTCCTTATTCCGATTTTTGGAATAGGAGTCGCCTTTTTCTTTTGTTTATGTCTCAACGATCTTCTTCTTTACCCCATTAACTTTATTATCCTTTTTAGATTGACAGCGAAGAACGTCATCGCCCCCTGTAACTCTATGCCAATCAGACCCGAGGATGAGGCCACATCATACCCGTGTCGGTGTTTAATCTCACTATTCTTTGCTTCAATTTTGTATCGTTCTTTTGCTTTTTCCTTGAAGTACTCACTTTCCTGGTAGGCTGCCTGGGCGAGATGCTCTGTAGATTTTATACTGACGGAGTAGGACTTGCTTTTAGCACCTTCTTTGTAACATCCCACTTTAATAGGGCACCGTTTACACTTCTCAATATCAAAGAAATACGTATTCACCTGATTCGCAGGGACACCCTTCTTTCCGCCTTTGGTTTTTCGGATTGCCATATGTCCGGCTTTACAAACATACATGCCCGCATCCTTATTAAATTCAAATTCCTCTTCCTTCTTTCGGTATCCCTGCGTAACGGAAGGGTTTAATTTAGCGACGAGTTTAAATTTCTTTTCCTCACTGTATTCAAGGTTTCCTATTTCAGAATAAGCGGAATCTCCAATAACCGTATTAACCTTCATTCCAGTTGCCTTGCTTTTGTCGATATGTCTTTAATTCTTTGCCGTTTGTTTTTTCACCCGTTGTAACGGTTGCGGCGGTGATGATTCGTTCCTCACACATGAACCTTTTGGCACCTACTGCAATACGAATAGGTATTACTTTTTTTGTACTACATAGATATAAAGAAAATCGACAGGGAATATTTTTTTAACAACTTTCAATCCTGCATCTAAAAAAGCTTTTTCCATGTGTGAGGATGAAACTCTAATGCTTAAAGGGGGTCCCAAGCGACTCTCCGTTCTTTCCCATTCAAAACAAAGCAGATAAGCTCCTGTCTTCATTATCCTTTGGATTTCACTCATTCCTTTGGAAAGGGGATCTACAGCATGTAATACCAAGGAAGCAATGACGACATCGACTGTTGAATCAGATAATGGGATATTTTGTACACTTCCTTGCAACAATTGAATATTTGATATACCTTGCTCTTCCGTATGAGACTTGATCACGTCTAACATCTCAGCCTCAATATCCAGTGCGTAAACAGTCCCCTTGGTTAGCTTAGAGGCCGGTATGGAAAAATAACCGGTACCAGCACCAAGATCTAATATTACATCACTGTTTTTAATTGGCAGCATACCAAGCAATTTTTCAGGAGGTAACAATCTCCTTCTCTCCGGCATATCTAATAAATCCTTATTCTCAGGATTAAAACGCCTTTCATCCATCACAAATTCCTCCTCTAAGTTCTCTACAACATATTGCTTTACCTTTAATAAAAGAATTTGCCCTCATTTATTTGATAATTCAATTCTGAACAAATAAAACGCTTGGGAGGAATACGTACCCAAGCGTTTTATTAATTTATATTTTTTCGGTATTAATCACCAGTATTTCAAATATAGATGTTTGCGATTTTCCCTTTAGCGAACCCATTTGCTTATAAGCAAATTCTTCTTAATTATTCTTTTTAAGCACTTTTAATCCAGTTCCCATATCAGATGCAAAGACATAATCTTTGTCGACAAACACGCCCCATACATCTGCATTTTCAGGAATATATTTTCCGATTTCGAATGGATGAGCAGGCCTGCTAATATCAACTGCACGAACTCCTCCCGCATAATGTGAGAGATACAAAGTGTTTCCTTGCACTTTCGGATCATGAACCGTATTGCCAAACGTAACTCCATCCTCAATATTAGCTACAAGTTCTGTTTTGAACTCGCTCAATAGTGTTGGGTTTTTCTTGTTCTTTATGTCGAAAATACGAGTATAACCATAGGCTTGTTCATAGCCTTCTTTAGTTGGATTATAGACTTCTCTCGTTTCAACTAGGACATCCTCCCCTTTGGCTAAAGCTACAGAGTGAGCAGATCCCTGCTGATTTGGAGAGAATGTCGTCCTGCCTAAAACCTTAGGCTTTTTAGGATTCTTTATGTCTAAAATAATGGTCCCTAAATCCCAAAACGATAAAAAAGCCGTTTGCCCTTTCTTATCCGTCATGGTGCTATGGTTAAACGCAGGCCGGGTTTTTCCGTCCGGTGCATTCCAATTATAACCGTCGAAATCTTCCTGCACATCAGGAAGAGATCGTGGATCGAACTGATAAATTGTTGTTGGTTTAGCAGGATTAGAAACATCAACAATTTGAAAATCTTTTTGTTCGCCATGCGTATAGTAGTCTGCATAAGGATTCGCTGCCAAAACATACGGGTTACCATTCTGTACTGTTAGATAAAGTTCATGCGTCCCTCTGACGCGTTTGTCTAGAGACCAAAACCCTAACTTTTTAGGTTGATATGGATCTGTAACATCGTACAATAAAAACCCACCCACCGATTTGGGGTCATTTCTGTCAATTTGTTGAACACTAACGACTGCTAAGCTTCCTTTAAAATGTTTAGTATTAACTGATTTTACAATCACTTTTTCTTGCCAAGTACCTTCGATATCATCCCCAAAAACAGAGATCTCTTTTGGTTTATTAGGATTCTTTATATCCCAAACCCTTACTCCACCATTCCCACCATTTTGAGTATGTGTACCCGTGTAAGCAAATCCCTTATGTACATACACATCAGCAGTATTATTTTGGACACCATTCTTAAGTTTAATTTGTTGGGAACTAATTTCTTGCCATTTAAAATTTTTGCTGCCAGAAATAGATGGTATTACATTATTAAATCCAACTCTTGTTCCCTTTTCAATAAAATCTTTCCCCAGTTCATCATGGGCAGAAACAGAGGGTACAACCCCACCCAAGCTCATGGCTGATACTAATCCAATTGTTAGCACGATTTTAGACTTCATATATACCTCCTAAATTTCAGTCTTCTTAATTATTTCAAATATTCATAAATTTTAGGAGATGCCAAAAGACTTATTCTTACATCTTTTCTATAATTTTCAACAATCAAAGATAGGTATAAAAGTTAGAGTTTAGATATTCACCATAAAAATAACGTATCCTAAATAGGATACGTTACTTTACAGCCTATCTATTTAATGTTTTTGCTCCTAGATATCGAGGCGCCCAATAAGGGTTTTTCATTGAGCTGATACTAACTCCTCTTGAGGAAGAACTATGAATAAACTCATTATTTCCTATGTATATACCAGCATGTGACGCTCCTGGTTTATATGTTTCAAAGAAAACCAAGTCACCTACTTTAGGAGCATTAACTTTTGTTCCTTTTAAATAGATGCCGGCCACAGTCCGTGGAAGATCTATGTTCGAGGACTTAAGGTAAACATAGTTTAAATAACCACTACAATCGAAGCCCTTCGGTGTTTCTCCACCCCAAACGTATGGAACACCTATATATTTTTTCGCTGTGGGGATAAATCCTGAAGTATTTTGTATAGCTACCCCAGACCTTTTAGAAGTATTTCCTAGACCTAAAGCTTTAAATGTATTTTTTCCAACAATACCATCAGTTTTCAATCCTTTTGCTTTTTGTAGCTTTTTAACCGCAGATTTTGTGTAAGTTCCAAAATATGTAGTATTTTTGCTGTATGTAAAATATCCTTTGCTTTTTAATTTCTGTTGCAACTGTTTCACGTCGGTATGTGACATACCATATTTTAATGTTCGATCTCCTAGAGCGGCCTCCCCAATGATTGGATTAGCTGCTAGAATTCCTGCTACTGTTAGTCCCATAATTAATTTTTTCACACCATTTTCCCCCAAATACATTTTAATTCTTAACCTCTCTTTGAATTCTATCAATCTTTTATTTCAGTATCGTTTTGGTAGGATTACTTTGATATTACAAATATGTGCATATTTTGTGTATTTTCGACTTTTTTCATATTTTTTGGAAAAATCAATCGGTCGTTTGAAAAAAAAAAACCGCCCACATACTGATGGGTCGGTTCATTTTTACTTTTAATTATTTTCGTTTTTTTGTTGAGACGGAGGCACAAATTCATCACCGTTGAAGGAATATGAGATGAATTCATCTAGTTTTTGATTTTGATACATAGTTTGTATAAGTTTATTGCCTAATTCGGGGGTCATATTTTTATACCAGTCACCATCGGGATAAACAACTACCGTTGGACCATCTTGGCATCGACCATTGCAAAGTGTAAGCGTGGTATGAATTTCATCGGTCAACCCCTGATGTTTGATTTCATTTCGAATCGCTTTCGTGGTTTCTTCAGCCCCCTTGCGCTTACAACTAGCACCATTACATAATAAGACATGTTTAGTTACGCCTAATAGTTCCATTTTCAAAACACCTCACTCAGGTGATTGCCTTATTTTACTTCCACAACAAAAGGATACACATTGACTTTGCCGCTGAATTTAAATTCCGCCCAGATCTTATACACTCCCGGTTGATCAAATTGGGTTTCAAATTTTGTTTCCCTCTCTGAAACAGGATGTACGTGAACGTATTTTTCACCTTTTTCATCTAAGATGACCACATGGCCTAGCGCCCCTAAATAAGGTTGCGGGATGCCTTTATTAAATGAGAAACTCAATGTGACGGGATCTTTCACTTTAAACGTGTCTGGTGTCATGGTGACCGTATGATCGCCTATTGTTTTAGTAAAGGTTGTTTCTGGTTTTAATGATGCAGTTTTATCATGGCCATGATCCGTTCCTACTTCTATCGGTAACGGTTTCACCATGTATTCTTTATTTTTCGGTTTAATGTCGATAAATGCTTTGTAATTACCGTCCGACAGTTTTTTCTCTACTTGGAATTTCCCTTTTCCAATTTTCTCTGGATGCAAATGGTAATATTGTTTTAAATCCTCACTAACAATAATCAAATGCATGATTTTCTCATGATTGACTTCAAGCTGGTCAACGGGTTCTCCACCCTTATCTTTTAACTCAATCCGCATTTTTCCATCTGTATAATCAATCATAGGGTCTACGTCACTTTCAGTGTGCATCTCCCCATTATGTTCTTCATGGCTTCCATGTTTACTCGGTTCTTTTGAAGAATGGTGTTCGGTATGAACATCTGTCTGATTACCCGATATTGATGCGTAAACAGAATATCCACCGATTACTAGCGCAAGGATGATTACAGCCGATAATGCCCAACGTAGGACGATATTATTTTTCATGCTGGGATTCTCCTTTACAATTTCACTTTTTGTAATCTTAATGCATTTAATACAACTGATACGGAGCTAAAAGCCATCGCTGCTCCAGCGAGCCATGGTGCTAACAATCCAAGTGCTGCAATAGGAATACCTAATACGTTGTAACCAAACGCCCAAAACAGATTTTGTTTTATATTTCGAATGGTTTTCTTACTCATATAAATGGCATCCGCAATACTGTTTAAATCGCCCCGTATTAAGGTGACATCGGCAGCTTCCATCGCGACATCCGTCCCTGTACCGATGGCCATTCCGATATCTGCAAGAGCAAGAGCTGGCGCATCATTAATCCCGTCTCCTACCATAGCCACCGTTTTGCCATGTTCCTGAAGCTTTTTCACTTCTTCTGCTTTTCCTTCTGGTAAAACCTCAGCAATGACATGGTCGATTCCCACTTCTTGTGCAATAGCGTTCGCTGTTCGTTGATTGTCACCCGTAATCATGATGACATCGAGTCCCATACTCTTTAAACGAGAAACAGCTCGTTGGGATGTATCTTTGATGGTATCAGCTACAGCAATAATTCCGGCATAGTTGTTTTCAATTGCAATCAGCATAGCTGTTTTTCCGTTGCGCTCAAGTACTTCCATGGCCGTATCAACGTCGTTAATGGCTATGTTATTTTCATTCATTAATTTACGTGTGCCGATGAATATCTTTTTATCGTCAACAACGGCTTGAATGCCGTATCCTGGAATCGCATCGAATTCACTGGATGAAGGAAGTTGGATTCCTTTCTCCTTGATTCCTTGTACGATGGCTTGAGCCAGGGGATGTTCTGAGTTTTTCTCTGCAGCACCTACCAATGTTAATACCTGTTCTTCTGTAAATGGCTGCTTTACGATAACATCAGTTAATTCTGGTGTCCCATTGGTCACTGTTCCGGTTTTATCTAATATGATCGTATCAATCCTGTGAGTTGTTTCTAGATGCTCCCCGCCCTTAAACAATATCCCATATTCGGCTGAACGCCCTGATCCTGCCATTATGGATGTTGGTGTAGCTAAACCTAAGGCACAAGGACAAGCAATAACGAGTACGGCAATTAATTTTTCAAGTGCGGCCGCAAAATCCCCAGGGCTTACCCATAGGTACCAAATCAAGAAAGTTAACAAAGCGATCCCTACCACGATCGGTACGAAAACCCCTGATATTTTATCGGCTAGACGTTGGATCGGAGCTTTTGACCCCTGAGCTTCTTCTACCACCTTAATGATTTGAGCTAATGCTGTATCCCGACCCACTTTGGTTGCTTTAATTTTTAAGAAACCATTCTTATTAATGGTAGCTCCTATAACGGTGTCTCCAACCGTTTTGTCGCTGGGTACACTTTCACCTGTTAGCATGGATTCATCCAGGGCAGAACGTCCCTCAATAATTTCACCATCTACAGGAACTTTTTCGCCGGGTTTGATATAAACCACATCTTCAACCTCTACTTCTTCAATCGGAATCTCTTTTTCATCTCCGTTACGAACTACGATCGCTGTTTTGGCCTGTAAACCCATTAACTTTTTGATGGCCTCAGACGATCGTCCTTTTGCTTTTGCTTCAAAGAGCTTTCCAAGAAGAATCAGTGTAATTAACACAGCAGAAGTTTCAAAATAGAGTTCAACCATTCCTCCATTTGAACCAATGGATAGAACGGAGAGATACAGACTATAAAAATAGGCGGCTGAAGTGCCTAAAGCGACAAGCACATCCATATTGGCACTTTTATTTTTTAAGGCCTTAAAGGCTCCTATATAGAACTGTTTGCCGACAACAAATTGTACGGGAGTAGCAAGTGACAGCTGGACCCATGGATTCATAAACATCTTAGGCATGTAGATAAAGGATGTAAATTCAAAGTGAGACACCATGGCCCAAAGTAAAGGGATCGATAATATAAGAGAGAATATGAACTTCCCTTTTTGTCTTTCAATCTCCATCGCGCGGTGATCGACGTTTTCTTGATCTTTTTCCTTTTTAAGGCTTGCATCGTACCCTAGGTTTTGAACCTTTTTCACCATTTCCGCAATTGATACTTCGGATGGATTGTATTCAACGGTTGCAGTTTCCAAAGCCAAATTCACATTAGCGTTGGTGACACCTGGAAGTTTATTCAATCCTTTCTCGATTCGTGTGGCACATGCTGCACACGTCATACCAGAGATATTAAATTCTGCTTTCTTTGATACTGTGCCGTAACCCAAATCCTCTATCTTTTTTTGCAAGTCGGATACTTTAATAACCGTTGGATCATAAGAGACGGTTGATTTCTCTAATGCGATATTTACATTAACATGGTTGACACCCTCTAGCTTGTTCAACCCTTTTTCAATACGAATCGCACAAGCGGCACAGGTCATACCCGTAATTTGTAAGTTGGTTTCTTGTGATTTTGCAGATTCCATTCCTTTACCTCCTATATACCTATATAGGGTATATTCCGATTCAAAAGATAGCGTGCTTCACAGCACGCAAGTTTATCTAGGCTACCTCATATCCTTGGTCATCAATTGTTTCTTTAATTTTTTCTAAGGAAACTTTATTTGAGTCAAACGTTACATCTACTTTTCCTTCGCTTAAGTTAACCTGTACTTCCGATACACCTGCTAGTTTACCCACGCTGCCCTCAATCGCATTCACACAATGATTACAAGACATTCCTTTAACATTTAACGTTTTCTTTTCCATTTTTGTTTACCTCACTTTTTTTATTTCATTAACTTTTTAACCGTGACAAGAAACTCATCCAGCACTTCTTCATCGCCTTCTTGAATTCGCTCTAAAACACAACTTTTCAAATGACCTTCAAGCAAGATTTTTCCGACACTATTTAGCGCCGATTGTATAGCAGAAAGTTGAGTAATTACGTCATCGCAATACGTATCGCGCTCAATTAACCCTTTAACGCCGCGAATTTGTCCTTCAATGCGATTCAAACGTGTGGTTAAATTATTTTTCACTTTATCAGAATGATGACTTTTACGTTCTTCACTGGAACAACAGGTCTCTTCTAATTCTTCTGGAGTGTTAAGTTCCATGGGGTCACCTCCTTTTCTTTATAATACTATACCCCCCTATCCTATGTAAAGCCTAAATTTATTATACATTTTCTTTTTATTTGCAATCATTTTGTATAACATTCTCTAAAGGTGAAAAACCAACACTTGCGATCACAAATTTATGATATTGAATGGTAGGATTTTCTTTGGTAGCAGAAGATAATGGGAAAACCAACATCCCCATTAAATTCATTAGTAACAGGACTAAAATAAAAATACAACTCATTGACTTCGTCATCTGAAACAACCCCAGAAACAATTTTTAGGGTAATTGTAACGATTAAATATCGAGAAATTATGCAGGTTCGTCTACAAAAACAATGGGTAGACTAGGTATGTAAAAAAACATAAATGAAAGGAATGATGTGAGTATGCACGAAAACTATCAACAATGTATTGATGAATGCCTCGCTTGTATGAAGGAATGTAATCATTGTTTTGATGCTTGTCTTAAAGAACAAGATGTCACTATGATGGCACAATGTATCAGATTAGACCGAGAATGTGCCGAAATCTGTGCAATAGCTGCTACAGCGATGAGCAGAAATAGTCCCTTTATGAATGAAATTTGCACATTATGCGCACAGATTTGTGAGGCTTGTGGCAATGAGTGTAAAAATCATAACTCGGAGCATTGCCAACGATGTGCCGACACTTGTTTCCGATGTGCTGAGGCTTGTCGCAAAATGGTAAGCTGATTTTTTAAAGGGAAAAGTCCTCCTCATGAATTTGATGATCTTAAGATTTTTCCTTGTTTTGCAGTTCCAGCAAGTAGTCGTCCAGATTGTCGAATCTTTCTTGCATATCACTCCGGAAGGATTGGACCCAAGAATCCAGAGCTTGGAAGGGCTCGGGCCGCAGCTTGTAAATCCTGCGGTTGGCTTCGGGCTGCACCTCCACAATTCCGTTGTCGCTAAGCACCTTCAAGTGCTTCGAGGCTTGGGGCTGGCGAAGCCCTAGCCGATCGGCGATTTCCCCCACGGTCAGGTGACCGTTGCGCTAATTTGTGCAAAATCTGTGCATTTCCACAGATGTGTCATATTAGAATCCTTGTCATTCATAAATTAAGTTATTGTTGGACAAGGGAGGAGCACGATCGATGTCATTTTATATTTTAAGTGCTTTATCTGCCAGTACGATACTTGTTTTTCTTTCTTCTTTATTTTGTAAGGCAAACAACAGCAACATGAGTCATATGGCTTTCCACATTGATCTCGATGGTTTTGAGTGGGTTGGTAGGTATCCTAATAAGTATACGAATTCATCTTTTGGCAATGATCGAGGGTGGGTTTTCAGGGCTTATGGCAGGTATGATGGGGGCGATGTTATCTGCTATGTTACCGACAGACAAGGCACATATTTTCATTTTAATTAGTGTGCTCTTAACGGTTGGTTTTGCCCTCTTTTGTACCGTGCAATTTTTATCGGATTCTTTTATGAAGGTGATTGAAAAAAACGTTTATCCCTGTATGATCATAGGTTGCGTTGCCCTTTTTATCGTCTTTGTTACTTTCCCCTCTTCGTTTGATCATGCGCATCGTGCTTCCTTTAATACCAACACTGAACATTCCACAATAAAAAAAGCGCCTTCAGAAGCACAGCCGGTGCAATGGACTATCGGAAACAAAAACAATATGTATCTTTCGTCAGAACCCGATTAAAACGGAATGAAAAGATCACCCTGACATTAATCAATCATGACGCTATTGAACATGATATTGAAATATCGCCTTTTTTGTATCAAACATTCAATGGAGGTCATAATTCCTCTTCGTCGCATACACAACACTCTAAAAAGGACAATGTGTTACATCTCCATGCCTCTTCAAAAACAACGAATCAACTAACCTTTGTTCCCAAAATACAAGGCACATATCAATTCTATTGTACTATTCCAGGGCATAAAGAACTTGGTATGATTGGTCATATCCGTATTTCGAATTAAAAAGGGCAACACCCACTCCTATGAATACAAAAAGCCGGTCAACGTTCACCGACCTTAAACTTAATATTAAATTTTTAACAACCGTGCATTGATTGCGACAATAATGGTACTTAAGGACATAAGTACTGCCCCTACAGCAGGATCTAATAAAATACCCACTGGATAAAGAATACCAGCCGCCAAAGGTAAAGCGACGATATTATAACCGGCCGCCCACCATAAATTTTGAACCATTTTTCGATAGGTAGCTTTCGATAAGTCAATAATTGAAACGACGTCTTCAGGGTTACTCTTTGCTAGGATGACGTCTGCTGTTTCCATTGCGACATCTGTTCCTGCCCCTACGGCAATTCCTAGATCGGCGTTTGCGAGCGCAGGAGCATCATTCACTCCGTCACCTGTCATGGCCACTTTTAAGCCCTGTTCTTTAATCTCTTTAATCTTATCGGCTTTTTGATGGGGTAACACTTCTGCAATAATTTCGTCTAATTCTAATTTATCCCCTACCCAATGGGCGACCTGACGGTTGTCACCCGTAAGCATCATCGATTTAATCCCTTTTTCTTTCAGCTTTTTGATGGCGTTCTGAGCCGTTTCTTTCACCTGGTCGGCTAATGCAATCATTCCATGAAGTGAATCATTGACTAGAACAAACGAAACGGTTTTTCCATCTTTTGCAAGCTGTTCGTATTTTTGGGTATCATATTCAATCTGTTCTTCTTTGATATAACCCGGACTGACGACTTTGACGTGTTGCCCATTGATGGTACCTTGAAGCCCTTTTCCAGTAATGGATTGGAAATCGTTGATTTCTAAAAGTTTAACGTTTCGTTCTTTCGCTTCTGCTACCATTCCTTTGGCAATCGGGTGTTCAGATTGTGCTTCTAGAGAGGCCGCCAATTGTAATAGCTCTTCTTCCTTTGAATCACTAAATAAAACAATATCAGTTACTCCAAATTCACCTTTTGTGAGGGTACCTGTTTTATCAAAAACAATCGCGTCTAACCTACGTGCCTCTTCAAAGCTTGTACGATTTCGAATCAATAACCCATGTTGGGCAGAGAGAGTTGTGGATTTTGCTACAACCAATGGAACGGCAAGGCCTAAGGCATGGGGACAGGAGATGACCAACACCGTAACCATGCGTTCAAGCGCAGCATCGAATGGATAGCCTAATCCCAACCAAATGAATAGCGTAACAATACTTGCCCCAAGTGCCACGTAAAACAGCCATTTTGCTGCGCGGTCCGATAACGCTTGTGTTTTGGACTTTGTCGCTTGTGCTTCCTGGACAAGCTTAATCACTTGAGACAAATAACTCTCTTCCCCTGTTTTTTGAATAGAGAGGGTCAAAGAACCCTCACCATTGATGGAACCACCAATAAGCTCTTCTTCTACGTTTTTTTCAACGGGGACCGATTCACCTGTTAACATCGATTCATCAACGGTGGAATGACCTTTCATAATCTTTCCATCTGCAGGGACTTTTTCTCCAGGTTTGATTAACACATGATCGTTCTGCTTGAGTTCTGATACCGGCACATCTTCCACACTTCCATCGTTTCGTATAAGATGAGCTTCTTTTGGCATGAGCCTTATCAGTTCCTCTAATGAGCTGGAAGCTTTCATGACTGACTTCATTTCCACCCAGTGGCCCAACAGCATAATATCGATTAGCGTAGCCAACTCCCAGAAAAAATTGCTGCCTTCAAAACCAAAGACGATCAGTGAGCTATAAAAATAAGCTGATATGATAGCTAACCCGATTAAAGTCATCATCCCTGGATTTTTTTGTCGTATTTCATCCCATAAACCCTTTAAAAAAGGCCAGCCCCCGTAGAAAAACACAATGGTGGAAAGTCCAAATAAAACATACATGGAACCGTAGAATGAAAGATTAAAACCAAAAAACATTTGAATCATAGGGGATAGTACAAGAATAGGAATTGTTAAAATTAACGAAATGTAAAAACGTCGTTTAAAGCCTTCAATCATGTGACCATGATGATGATCATGACCTGCATCAGATTCCGAGTGGTTTTTATGATCATCATGATGTTGATCCATATCATGGTGTTGATGCTCATCATGTGGATGACCATTGTTATGATGATTCATAACGCTCACCTTCCTTGATAGCTTTTCATTCTAAAACGATCTCGCTTCAAATATCTATCCCCATCTTTTCTCCAATCCATACAAAAGCATTGGGCTGCGGTTTAATAACCATAGACCTTCGCCTTTTTTTAACTGGATTTGAATTCCCATTTGTAACCTAAGCCCCAAACCGTCTTTAGGTAGTCATCAATGGGGAATCCAACCTTTCTAAACTTATCTCTGATGTTTCGAATATGGGAGTCAATCGTTCTTCCTTCAGTTTGCTATTCCCCAGATAGACTCAATTAAATGATCTCGGTTAAAGACTTTCCGAACTTTAAAGAAAGCTTCATTTTTTCTCTCCTGCTACATTGTAAAAATTTTAACGATGCCCATTACAATAATCCATAGAATAATAAAATGAAAAAACAACGGGGGCCATTTGTTTTCATTGAAACCTTAGCGTATAAATGTCAAGATTTTATGCAGTTCTTAACGTAACATTCCATTCTGCGTTTGATTTTATGGCTTCAATATGAAAATCAACGATTATTAGTTCACTTTTAAACGTATCCACATAATCAACAAATCAACCCTCCAAGGTACACTTCTCTAACTTATTCTATTGTTTTTGCTTCTATTTCTATTAATCTCTCAGTTCAACCGCATAATTCACAAGAGTTAAGAATATAGTTATAGAAATTTAGATGGACAACCTTTTAAGGGGGACTCAATGAAAAATCCGAAAGAACATTTATTTAGAAAAGTAATGTCTTTGATTTTCATTGCCTTTATTTTATTCTTTTTTGTCGCTGGATTTATCACAACGACAGAGTCAAAATTTCAAGCGTCATTAACCCTTTTGAATAAATGGATGAAAGATTTTACTACGGAAGCTTTTGTTTATGCAATGGGAACAGAAAATCACTATTTTACTCAAATTTTACCCAAAAGTAGTAAACCTCCAAGTGGTTCTTCTGTATTAATGCAGTTCGCCACGAACCTGCGGCCTGGAGATCCGCGAAGTTTATTATCTGAACTGCCAGGATATGCCCTTTACGATGCAGAGATCTATATTGCTGGTAAAGGGACAAACTATTCGACTCTGCCTATTGATACTGTTCCACCTATTCATGAAATATTGAAAGAAAATGACCCCTCTGAAGAAAAATTAACGGTGAAAGAACCAAATAAAGACATCCCTTCACCAAAAATAACTACAAATGGTAAAACCGTCGTGTATATTTACCATTCACATAGCTATGAATCGTTTAAACCCCTGTTAAAAAACAGAGATTATACCAGCTCAAACCCTAAGGCAAATATCATCGCCATAGGAAAGGAACTCAAGAAGGATCTTGAAAAAAGGGGCATTGGAGCTTCAAACAGCTCTCTAAATGTGGGTGAGGCGTTAAAAGCAAGAAACTGGGGAACTGGCAAAGCATACATTCTTTCTAGGGAAGCGGTCCAACATACCCTAGCCAATAACAGAGATATTAATTACCTCATCGATATGCATAGAGATTCTCTGCCAAGGAAATACACAACCATTACCATTAACAATCAATCTTATGCCCGACTGTTTTTTGTTGTTGGCAGAGAACATCCAAACTTCGAAAAAAACCTTCGATTAGCAGAAAGTCTCAACAAACGATTTGAAAAAGAATATCCAGGTTTAAGCAGGGGTGTAATAATAAAAAATAAGCATGAAGGTAACGGAATCTATAACCAAGACTTGTCTCAAAATGCCCTTTTAATTGAAATGGGTGGTATAGACAATAACCTCGAAGAACTATATCGTACATCAGATGCTTTTGCAGATGTCTTCAGTGAGTTTTACTGGCAAGCAGAGAAAGTTAACGCCAATAAATAAGACCAGACCTGTAGGCTAACAATCCACTACTTATTTTTTTCTTATTTCCTTTTGAGAATCCAGAAAGTGTTCCTAAGATTCTATAAGTTACGCCATCCAAAGGTGTGAAAGAGCATCCCAGAGTGGATGCTTTTTTCTTTTTGTAAAAAATGACCCACCCTCTTTCAAGTAATGACTATTACTCTAAGGACAATAATAAAAATCCCCATTCAGTATGAGTTGAGATTTTTTGCTTATATAGGCAACCGTATAAACACTGTGGTTCCCTTAAGTGGGGCACTTGTTATCCAGATGGTTCCCCCATGAGCCTCCACTAGTTGCTTGGCTATGGTTAGTCCAATCCCACTTCCTCCAAATTTTCGATTCCTGGATTTTTCACTGCGATAAAACCGTTCAAATACCTTTTTGACATCGTCAGCTGGAATACCAATACCTGTATCTTTTATGGTTACTTGGGCAGCGTTATTTTCTTTATGAGCCGTTATGATCACACTTCCACCCTCAGGAGTAAACTTTAATCCATTCGTCAACAGGTTAATGAATACTTGAACCATCCGCTTTTTGTCTAATGATAGTTTAATTTTTCCTGGATTGGGATAAAAAAGTAAAATTCCTTTTTGTAAATAGGACTCCTTTAAGGTGTTAATACTCTGTTGTATGACTTGACTTAAATCCTCTGATTTCTTTGATAACACAAAATCAGGAGCTTCAAAGGTTGTCAATTGCTCCAAGTCCTGCACCAACAGAATAAGACGCTCGATCTCTTCCTTAAAAGAATGCATACGGACAGGGGTAGCCTCAAAAATTCCATCCTCGATAGCTTCCAGATGACTTTTAAGGGTAGCCAAAGGCGTTCGTAATTCATGAGCAATATCGCTGGTCATGTTCTTTCGTACAATCTCCTGCTTTTGAAGCTGGATAGCCAGTTGATTAAGAGATTGTTCCAATTCCTGTAATTCATCCTTCCCTTGAGAATCCACTCGTACATTAAGGTACCCTTTCGCCATTTTATCAGCTGCAATTCTCATCTGTACTAGCGGTCTTGATAACTTTTTTGCCACGAAATAACTCAGGATGCAGACCATTATAAAGGCGCCAAGGGATGTCCATAAAATGGAACCAATAACGGCCCTTTCAAAATGTTGAGTTAAAGGTTTTATGGCACGAAATTCAGGTGCATCCTTTTGAAACATTAAAAAGTGTTGATGGACTTCCAGCATGATGATCAGACTGGCAATAACAAGGAGAACGGTGGCCGCCAATATAAAAATGATTGATAAACGAGCATGCAATCCTCTAATCCTCATAAGAACTTCCTTTAAACTTGTAGCCTATACCAAAAACCGTTTGTATGTACTGGGGTTTCTTAGGGTTGTTCTCAATTTTATGGCGAAGATTTTTAATATGCTGATCAATCGCCCTAGTTTCTCCTTCATAATCAAAACCTAATACTTTTTCCACGAGCTCGTTTCTTGAAAACGTCCTTTTCGGATGCCTTGCCAATACCAAAAGAGCTTTATATTCGTTGGGAGTCAAATTTACTTCATTTCCCTTCAAAAAAACTTCTTGTGAAATTGCATCAATGGTTAGCTCTCCATCGTTATACGATATTCGGTCAGCAAGCAAATCAATTTCATTCGATCTTCTCAGTATGGTTTTTACTCTCATCACGAGTTCTCTGGGACTAAAAGGTTTGATCATATAGTCATCCGCTCCCAAGGATAAACCGTTGATCCGCTCCTCTTCTTTTACTTTGGCGGTTAACATCAAAATCGGCACCGAAACTTCTTGCCTGATTGTGTGACACACTTCTTCGCCGCTAATATCGGGCAACATAAGGTCTAAAATCACAAAATCAATGTGACATCTTCTTATTTGGTTGAGGGCTTCTTGTCCAGTTGAGGCCTCAATAGTTTGATATCCCTCGTCTCTCAAATAAGACGAGACAACCTCAAGTATTTTAACTTCGTCATCCACGATTAAAATGGTTTTCATTATTTGAACTCTCTCCCATTACCGTCTTATAACTCCTATTATAAAGGAATAGCTCATGAAGATTTAACAACTACATAACTTCTTTCTACAATTTTCAAAATGGATTAGATGCAGATTTTTTGAAATTATATAAACGCTAGAATAGGCGTTCATGTACACAGTTAAAAAAAGAGAGAATACCATCGTAAGTCAGATGGAATTCTCTCCAAGATGATTAAGACTTATTCAGGTTGAAGTTCGCTTTCGGTTACCCATTTATGATTTTTGACTTTTTCGCCACCTGTTGTAGGTGTGTAGTCAACCATATAGACCGTTGTCTTTTCAGACGATTCGATAACGGCCGAAGCACCTTTCATTCCTTTCATATGATCCGCATTCAATTTGACTTTATCGCCTTGTTTAAGTTCTTTGTTTCCTGCATTCTGAATTTCCTCTTGAATGACCCACTTATGATTTTTCACGGGCTTTCCACCTGTTGTTGGTGTATAAGTAACCACATAAGCGGTGGTATCAAAAGCACCAACAATTTTTGCTTTTGCTCCGTCCATACCTTCCATGTGATCCGCTTTAATAATTGCCTTGCTTCCCACTTCATATTTAGGGTTTTCTGCTTTCTTAAGGTCTTTTGGTACCTCGCCTGAACCTGTATGCTTCATGCCATCATGATTCATGCTTCCATCTTTCATTTCGTGTTTGCCCATGTTTTTATCGCCACTGTCATTTGAACAAGCTGCCAAAGTTAGCGATAACGCCAGTAATGAAGTTGCAAAGATGTTGTTTTTCATTCTCATGTTGTGCACCCTCCTAGACTTTATCTTACTAATAAAATTTATTTTTCACTTTCATTGCCACCAATTATAAAAAAAAGTTGTGAAGAAGTTGTGAAGAAAGGATTGTTATTCAGCTTGATTTTTGCTAACTCAAAAAAATATTTGGTTAAAGAACAAAGGTACTTAAAGATTCAGTTACTTAATTGGTAGTTGTTCCTTCATAATAAACGACCTTTTAACAGTTTATTAATTTAGTGCTTTTAAAATAATGATTAGCGATCTTTGAAATAAGGGACGCTACTAGCGTCAATCGCTATCCATATACCTAACAAAATTAAACCTATTCCAATGACTTTAGTAAAACGTTCTCCTTTAGGAAGAGTTTTTTCTAATAAGCTAAGCAATGTTATAAAGCCCATTCAGAACAGATTCATGATACCAATTGCGAACAAGATCACCATTAATCTTCAACAACATCCTACACAATGTAATCCATTCTCAATTCCCATTCGTATCGCACCTGATTGGTCCGATTTATTTTCTTACTCACTTCGATGCTTTTATTAATCGGATATTTCAATTGGTTACCCTCCATTAGTATAATTCTAATTAACGGTATATCCTTAAATAGAATTTATAGAAAAGGAAACCTAGCACTTTGCACTTCCCTTAATGAAATGGAGGAGATTCGTAAAATGGATGAGAGAAGGTTTAATATTAAGAAAAAAGCTTTATTGGATTCTCCTGAACGAAGAAAATTGTTACCTCCAGAGAAACTGCTGAGCTTGCTGTCTATCAAGAGTAATGATTCAATACTCGACTTAGGTGCTGGTACGGGGTATTTTACAATCCCTGCTTCCATAATGACACAAGGAGACGTGTATGCCTTAGATTTAGAAAAGGAATTATTAGATGTCATTCAATCACAGATAGAAGAACAAAATATATCTAATATTCATCTGATCCAAGGAAAGGCACAAGCTATTCCATTAGCCAGCTCCTCCATCGATATCGTAATCGCTTCCCTAATTTTGCATGCCGTTGAACCGCTTTCCAAAGGAATATGCGAAATTTATCGGGTGATGAAACAGGGAGCCTACCTACTTTGTTTTGAATGGGAAAAAAAAGAGTCACCAATGGGTCCTCCGATTCACATTCGAATCCCTTCTGAGGAAATGGAAGCTTTATTTTTAGAAAAAAGCTTTAAAATAATTAAAAAAGTATTCCCTACGGATTTTCTCTATATTTATATCATTCAAAAAATGTAATATATAACTTTTTCACAAGCGCGGGTGAGCTCGACGTACAAAGGACGGAAGAATAGTAGTACTTTCCTGTAAACTACGATTCGTTTTTGGTAGAGGATCCTTTTATAACCTCGGGAAACTTTTCACCTTGTTTCGCATGAAAGCTCCACCAATCCACGAATATCTTTCTTCATTTTTTTGGTGAAAGAGCACTTGACTTTGCCCTCTTTTGTCTATTGATCTAGAAATAGTTTAACCCAGATTTAGAACGTCTTACAGCATGTACAGACTTAGTTCATTTCAAATTAAAAGGCACATTTCTTAGATTCATTTTAAAATGAATTACCTTTAATAAACATTTAAGTTCTACGTCTAACAGGCAAATAACAAACATGGCTATTCCTAAAGCCAATTCACAGTTAAAAAGCAGGAGTTAGTTTTCTAATTCGTTTCCTTTAATATATTCAGCCTATTTCTGTATTCATCTTCATTAATTTCCCCTTTAGCATAACTGGTTTTAAGGATATCTATGGCAGTATTTTCTTTACTCTCTTTTTTCACAATTGCTCGTATTACAGTATAGACAATCGCGACAAGAACAAGCAAAAATAGTAAAAGGCCCACTATGCAAATTGTCATCATTGATATTCCATTCATATGCATTTGATTCATCATTTTTAATCCTCATTTCTTGTAATATATAAATTTTTCAATACCGAGCTAAAACATAACTTGTATGGATATTTTCCCTAAATAAATATTGCCATATAAGAGGTTTGAAATAGTAGTGCAATGTATTTTTTTATCTTTTAAGAAAGCAGTGCATAAATGAGTAGGCTAATAGAAAAAAACACAATCAAAATGACTATAATTATCCCAATGCAAGTCGAAAAAATTTTAATTATTTTCCCTCAAAAGATGATTTATACCGATGGAAACGATCCAAAATGAAAGTAAACCTGCATCAAATTTTCCTAAAGCGACGAGAAAGTAGAATTAATAAATAGTATTTTTTAAAGTTTAACGTTCTGAAATACACAGATCTAGTACTAAAAAATTTAATAAGAATTAATGAGAAGAAAAATAAGAGAGTACGATTTTGCCCCATGTTTCGTGCCCTACCCTATTCCTTTAAAGCATAAATTACACCACTCTTCTATACACAGAAGATCGATTCCTGTTGTGGAGTTTTGTATGGCGGATTCGGAGTAAATAAATCAGAATTAATAGAAAAACAATATATAGGAATGTAAAGATTTTCGCCAACTTTCCATACAACTTTGATTTTGTCAAGGCCGGTTATAACT